>NZ_JBWMBB010000017.1:0-145706 GCF_056521305.1 Rhodoferax sp. RT4P68 | reverse complement strand
CACCCCCACAAAGGAGCGGCCGCCGCGCGGCAGGCCGCTACGGGTTACGCCCTACGGGCTCCACCCTGCGCGGCCTGCCGCGCGATCAAGACTTACACCACTTCCCGGGACATCAACATTTTCAGTGCCCCTGCTATCGAACGATTTGGCCCACGAAAGATTACCCATCATGCGCTGGCGCCAGCCTATGTAGCCCCATCCACTATCAGCGTGATGAACGGGATTTTTAGGATTCGTCGAATACCCCGGGTAATGACCCAAACCATAGCTGTGGCCCATTTCATGGGCAAATTCATTGCCCACAGAATCGAGCAATGTGATCATCCCATTCCCGCCGGACAGCCCGTGCTCTTGCACACCATTCGCATACAGACCTCGTGCGTGATGAACGACGCGTTGACTGAATGACTCCGGCGAATCTTCGTTGATTCTGGAGTCCACCAAGCCGAAATTGGCCAAATTGATGCCTTGCGCGACCTGAACTTTGGCAACGTCTTGGCGCATGTCTCCACCGTATACTCCGCCCTGGTCCGGGCTCGGGCTGCCGGTGGTGTAGATCGCGCCACCGCCAGTGGATACGATCACGCGATCCAGTTGTATATCTTGATACTGCGCAACCACGAGGCGTGAGATTGGAATCGTAGAGAAGTAGTCCGTTCCACCCAGCTCCGGGTTTTTCATGAGGTAGCCGACGCCTTGATTGGGCGTTGTCAACATGCCCAGTCGAATGTTTTGAATGACCAACTCTGCTGGAGCACCAAAATCGATCTTGTCGGAGGCCAAGATCCCGCTGGTCGTGTCACCGGACGATTTGACCAACGCAAACGTAAGCTGCAGCCCTGGTCGCATCCACTGCCAAGGCACGATGACAGACCAGGCTTTGGCCGAATAGCCGACATCAGGCCTCACATAAGCGCCGCTATCGCTTCGCGGCAAGAGCGCGGGTGGCCGCATGCGCATCGTACCGAGCGCGACTCCTTGCCTGCTCGCTGTCACCTTCAACGTATCTGACACAGGATCAGCACTCGCGAGGGCGCCGTCGCCCAACAACAGCAGTAGTGCATCGCGCAACGCAACTGGTGCGGGTAGTTCACGCGAACTGTTGTCAGAAGGCGCTACG
This sequence comes from Rhodoferax sp. RT4P68, assembly GCF_056521305.1. NCBI lineage: Bacteria > Pseudomonadati > Pseudomonadota > Betaproteobacteria > Burkholderiales > Comamonadaceae > Rhodoferax > Rhodoferax sp. RT4P68. The sequence goes on along the minus strand of NZ_JBWMBB010000017.1, from coordinate 144,586 downwards.
GAATGACTCTGCACGAATTGGACTTCACCCGTCAGGTTGCCCGCAAGATCGCTACGCAATGCCCGTGTCGCGCCAGACTCTGTGCGGTCGTAGAACCATAACGTGGGCATGGAGGTGATGGCATATTCCAGTTCGGCCACGCTCCATGGCGCTGCCAAAGGAAGAGGTCCTGCCACAGGTGGTGTTTCCGGAACAGCAGGTGTCCCTGTAACGGGAGGTGTTCCTGTCACAGGAGGTGTTTCTGTTACAGGTGGTATTCCTGTCACAGGTGGTGTTTCTGTTACAGGAGGTGTTCCCACCACAGGGGCTGTTTCTGTTACGGGTGGTGTTTCTGTCACGGGAGGTGTGCCTGAGACAGGAGGTGTTTCTGTTACAGGCGGTGATCCTGCCGCAGGAGGCGCTTCTGCCACAGGAGGTCTTCCTCCCACAGGAGGCGCTGCTGGATCTGAATCGCCCCCGCCGCAAGATGACAGCAACGTTGCGCAGGCAATCACCACGCACGCATTCACAGAATTCACTCTGGATCTCATGTTCATGACTTCCCTTTACGAGGACTGCGCTTTGGCGATCGCTTACCTCGTGATGTCCTGGTTACATGTTGTCGCACATGCCAATAGGTGAAGTAGAGTGCAGTCCATGCCTGCATCAACTGGCTGTTTTGGTGATGCGAACTGCGACGCCTCGCACGGCCCTGTCATGCGCAAACGCCCACTTGCTGTCTATATTTACGAATGCATTCGATCAGCACATATTCTGAGGTGCGGGTTGCAACACGAGGAACTGTTACCCAGGTGCTTGTCGTCGTTTGGTCTTCTTTTCCACATTCAGCCCGGATATTTCACCCATCTTCCCAAGAACCCGTCGATAAACCGCTGCCTCGCGAATTAATGCGCCGAACTGAATGGATCAAGACTTGCAAGCCGTGCTGGGATGCGGTTTGCGAAGATGCTTGGGGCGTGGACAGGGTCGTCCGGCAACCGTGCCGCACGTGGTCGCCGCCCGCAACTCGATCGCCATTCGAAGCAGCTTCACCACTCAACCGACCGCCCGGACGATGCGTGGCAGCACCGTGCGCGGCATGGGTGCCGCACAGGCCCGAGTGCGCACAAGCCCGAGTGCGCACGGGCGACTGAGATGTCGCGCGAAGCCAAAAATCAACTCGCCGTCACGCGCGTGGTGGTTCAGTACTGATCGTGGGATGTGGTGGTCGCCCTGCCGAGGCGCCTGCCGCCTGCGCTGCGCGTCTGCCTGTCAAGCCTTGGGCGCCCAGGCTTGCGGCGCGCAGCGCGCCTCGCCCAGCAGCAGCGCGCGCATGGTGGCCAGCTGGTGCTTGTGCAGCAGCACGATCGGAAACGCCACGTCGACGCAGCGTTCGGCAAACGGCGCGTCCAGCACACCGGCCTTGCCCAGTTCGCCCAGCGACATCTGAGGATCGATGGCGCAGGACTTGATCAGCACCAGCTGCTCGGCATTGAGGTCTTTGGCCAGGTCCAGCGCGATGGTGTCGGATGTAGCCTCCCAGTCGGTGCGCGGGTCGGGCTTGTCGCGCCGCAGCTCCAGCGGCAGCCACAACGCGGTCTTGCCGCGCCGCAGCAGCACCGGGATCTCGCTCTTGCGCGCGGTCAGCTGCAGCGCCGGGTTCAGCGCATGGAGCTGGTAGGCCATCTGCGCCATGGCCAGCACCGCCATGTTGTGGGCGGCCAGATCGTTGAACTGCCAGTGCGCCTGCACCCGCCGCACCTCGTCGGCGAAGCTGCCACCGCCGCAGACCACCGTCACGCGGCCCCCGCCGATCTGCGTCAGCAGGTCCAGCCATTGCGGCAACACCGGGTCGGCGCAAAGGCTGCCACCGATCTTGACGACCCACATCAGTCGTGCTCCCGTTCGAACAAGGTGGCCACGGCGACGCTGGGGGCGCACACCTGTGCCCAGGTGTCGGTGCCCGGGGCTGCATGGCGGGCCACGTGCGCCACGTCACGGCCATAGGCGGCGACACGGCGCGGTCGGGCGCGCGGGCTGGCCGTGCCGGCGTCAGCTTCGGCCGCGAGGTCGCCGACCAGGAACGCGCCGCAGCCTGCGCTGACCAGCACGGCATCGGGCGCGAGCGCATGTGCGGCCAGCACGCGACGCAGCTGCGCGCCGATGGCCGTGACCTGGGCCGCGCGCCACGCACGCGCCAGGTCGCACCATTCTTCGTCCGATGCGTCGCTTGCATCCAGCCCCACCATGCGCGCCAGGCGTTGCTGCGTGGCCCGCAGGCTCTTGTCCGCCTGGTCGGCCGTGGGTTGCAGATCGTGCGCCGGGTCGAGATCGCCGCACATGCGGTAGACGTCGGCCGTGGTGGCAAAGAACTCGTTCATCACGTGGCGGGCCTGGCCGCGCCAGGTGATCTGCTGGGTCAGCGCGCACAGCGGCGTGCGCACGACGCCGTGGTAGGCCAGCCCGCCGCTGACCAGGCGCTCGGCGTCGGTGCGGTCGGTGCCCAGCACGCGCCCGTGGCCGAAGGCGATCAGGTCGGTGGTGGTGCTGCCCACATCGACCAGCACGCCTTGCGGAAACACCAGCGCGGCATGGCGCGCCGTGGCCAGCCAGTTGGCCGAGGCGATGTTCTCCCAGTGCCAGGCGGCCTGTGCGGCAGCGCACCAGCCTGCATCGCCAGCAAAAAAATGCAGCTGGCCCGGCCCGTTGGGGAGCGTGGCCGCCAGCGCAGCAGCGATGGCCTGCACGCCGGTTTCCCGGTCCGCGAACAGGTCGACCATCTCGCCGGTCATGGTCACGGCGTGCCGGGCGGTGGCCAGATCGGGCCAGCGCCCGCTGGCCGCCTGCAGGGCATGTGCCAGGTGGTCCAGCCCCTGCCACAGCGGGCAGGCCCATTGCGCCACGTCGACCACCTGGCCGCGTTGCAGCAGGCAGGCCTTGACGTGGGCGCCGCCGATGTCCCAGCCGACGGTCGTGCGTTCAGGCGTGGCCATGCGCGGGCTCCCGGTAGTGGCCGATGCCGGGCAGGCGGTGGGCCGCCACCAAGTCGGCCGCCAGGTTGCGGCCCAGCGCCCGCGACAGCCCGACGTAGGCGCAGGTGACACGCGGGTTCACCTCGATCACCACGGCCCCACGCTCGGCATGCCAGACCAGATCGATGCCGACGAAGCCGCGCAGCCCGGGCATGGCAGCTGCCACCTGCGTGGCCAGCGCGCTGAGGGTGCGCCAGCGTGCGTCGCGCTGCCGCACCGCAGGCGTGCCCTGCAGGGCATCGAAGCGAACGCCTTCGAACGACAGCCGGCCGTGCGCATCGATCGCGATGCACTGGCGGTTGATGCTCAGCAGCTCGGCAGTCTGCGCGCCGCACAGCAGCGACATGCTCAGCGCCTCGCCCTCGATCCAAGGCTCCAGCGTCGCCATGGCCCCAGCCTGCGCGCGCGCTGCCAGATCGGCCAGCGCATCGGCGTGGCGGGTGTGCACCTGGGTGGCCACGGCGCCGGCACCGTCGTCGGGCTTGACGACCCAGCGGCTGATCTCGCGCGCGCTGGAGAACGCCAGCGGCGTCAGCACGCCATGCCGCGCCAGGTGCACCAGCGTGGCCTGCTTGCTGCTGGCCAGCGCAATCGCCTGCGCACTGCAGCCAAGCCAGCGCGCGGGCTGCACGGCGCGCTGCAGGTGTGCCAGCAGGCCGCCGGTCTCGGGCGCCACCAGCCAGACCAGGTCGTGCAACGCGCTTTGCCGCGCCACGAAGTCGAAGGCCGATTCACCGGCCAGCCGGCGCAGCGCGACGGCGCCGTGGGGCAGGGTGTTCCCCGCTTCGCAGACCGCCGCCGAGACCGAACAATCGGCCGCCTGCACGAGGTCGGCCACCATGGCATCGCGCATGGCCCGGCCCTGGGCCAGCAAGTCGGCCGCGGCCTCATCGCCGTGGTCGTCGATCTGGTCGCGCCAGCCGCCGCCGCTGAAGTGTTCGTACACGAAAGCGTTGATCGTCATTGCACCCACTCTTGCGAAGCCCGAAAACATCCATGACCTCCGAACTCCAGCTGATCCCCGTTGTCGACCTGTTGCAGGGCCAGGTGGTGCGGGCCGTGCGCGGCGACCGCAAGTCCTACCGGCCCATCGTGTCGGCACTGTGCGCCAGCAGCGACCCGGTCACCGTGGCCCGCATCCTGTGCGACCACTGCGCTGCGCACCAGCTCTACGTGGCCGATCTGGACGCGCTGCAGGGCGGGGCGGTGCAGGTCGAGGTGCTGGCTGGCCTGCTGCAGGCGCTGCCGGGTATCGAGCTGTGGCTGGATGCCGGCCTGGCCGACGCGCAGGCCGGCGAGGCCCTGCGCGCGCAACTGGCGGCGCACGCCGGGCGCATCGTGCTGGTGTATGGCAGCGAATCGTTGCGCTCGCGCGAAGCGCTGGAACGCTGCTTCGACGGCGCGGCCGGCGCAGGCGCTGGCGCGCAGACGCCTGCAGCGGCGCTGTCGCTGGACCGGCGCGACGGCCAGCGGCTGGATGTGGCTGGCTGCTGGGAGGCGGTGCACCTGTGGCCGCAGCGGCTGATCGTGATGACGCTGGAGCGCGTGGGCTCGGGCGCCGGCCCCGATCTTCAAACGCTGCAGGAGGTGCGGCGCCTGGCGCCGCGCGCCATGGTCATTGGCGCGGGCGGCATCCGCAACGCGGACGACCTGGCGCCCGCGCGTGCAGCCGGCGCCGACGCCTGGCTGGTGGCCAGCGCGTTGCACGACCTGCAATTGCCGCGCGCGGCTCGCTGATCTGTCCGGTCCGGTGCGTCGAGGGGCGGTAAAGACTGCCATCCGTTCGCCGTACACAGGAATCGTGCCATCTGCCCCACACGCGCGCGGCGTGGTGGCCAGCGACGGGCGGCACGCAATGCCCGCCAAAAGCGCAACACTCTGTCTCACATCGCATGCCTGAGCCGTGCCCGGCCCCTGGCTCGACCCAAGGCGCTGCGCCGTGGCGGGCCAGTGGCATATGGCTTGCGTACCGGCCTGCCCATGCCTGCCATCGACACTGCAATGCCGCCAGCGGATGCGCCCTGGACCTGCCCGTTCTGCCCCCTGCTGTGTGACGGCTTCGGCGTCGCGGTGAGCCCGGCACTGACCCTGGTCGGCAGCGATTGCCCCCGGGCGCAGCGCGCGCTGGCCCATTTCGACGGCTCGGCCGGCGCCCCGCAGCCCCAGGTCGGCGGGCGCGATTGCGATCTGGAGACGGCCCTGGGCGCCGCGGCGTCCCTGCTTGCGGCCAGCCGGCAACCCTTGTTTGGCGGGCTGGCGACCGATGTCGCCGGCGCCCGGGCACTGTATGCACTGGCCTGCGCCACCGGCGCCATCTGCGACCCTGCCCATGGCCCCACGCTGATGCACGGCCTGCGTGCCCTGCAGGACCGGGGTGGCTACAGCACCACGCTGGCCGAGGTGCGCACACGGGCCGACCTGGTCGTCTGCATGACGCCATCGCCCGAAGAACACCACCCCGAGCTGTGGCGCCGCGTGGGCGTGGGCGAGCGGGCCGAGCTGGCTGTCCAGACGCTGCCGCTGCACGGCGACCTGTTCGACACCGTGGCCCTGCTCGCCGCGCTCGTGGCCGGCCGTGTGGCACAGGGCGATGCGCGCGTGCCGCCCGCACTGGCGGCGCTGGCCGCACGCCTGCAGGCCGCGCGCTACGCGGTGCTGGTCTACGAGACGGCCCGGCTGCCGGCCCAGGGCGCGTTGATCATCGAGGCCATCGGGCGCATCGTCGCCACGCTCAACCGCAGCACGCGCGCGGCATCGCTGGCGCTGGGCGGCGGCGATGGCGCATCCACCGTGAACCAGGTGTTCACCTGGCTGTCGGGCCTGCCGCTGCGCTCGCGCGCCGGCCCGCTGGGCCTGGAACATGAGCCACTGTGCTTCGATGCGCAGCGGCTGCTGGCCGATGGCGCGGTCGATGCACTGCTGTGGGTGGCCAGCTTCGGCCCCGAGCCTGCGCCGCCACGGTTGGGCGTGCCCACCATCGTGCTCGGCCATCCCCGCATGCGGCTGCCGCAAGACGCGCGTGCCGAGGTGTTCATCCCCGTGTCTACGCCCGGCATCGGCTCCGCAGGCCATCTGTTTCGCACCGATGGCTCGGTGCTGCTGCCCCTGCACCCCGTGGTCGACGACGGCCTGCCGCGCGTGGCCGACGTGCTGCGGCGCATCACCCAGGCCGTGCAGGCCGTGCAGGCGCAGCAGAAGGAGCGTGCGGCATGACGGTGTTGCGCTTGCGCGGCGGCCGCGTCATCGACCCCACGAACGCGTGCGACGCCGTGCGCGACCTCTACGTGCGCGATGGCCGCATCGTCGACCTGGCGCCCGGCGAAGCTGCGACCGACGAGATCGACCTTCGCGGCTGCATCGTGATGGCCGGCGGCATCGACATGCACACCCACATCGGCGGTGGCAAGGTCAACCTAGCGCGCATGCTGCTGCCCGAAGACCACCGCACCCACAACAACCCCTTCGCGTTGCCCGACAGTGTGCTGGAACTGGCCTCGTGCGGCACCTGCACGCCCGGCACGCTGGCCACCGGCGCCCGCTATGTGGAGATGGGTTACACGGCTGCGTTCGAGCCGGCCATGATGGCTTGCAACGCGCGCCACACGCACATGGAGATGGGCGACACCCCCATCCTCGACCACGGCGCCTACGTGATGCTGGGCAACGACGAGCTGTTCCTGCGCATGCTGGCCGAGCGCTGGGACTTCGAGCGCATCCGCGACTACGCCGGCTGGACGATCAACGCCAGCAAGGCCATGGGCGTGAAGGTGGTCAACCCGGGCGGCATCTCGGCCTTCAAGTTCAACCAGCGCAAGCTCGATGTGGACCAGCCGCATGCGCACTGGCAGGTCACGCCGCGCGAGGTGGTGCACACACTGGCGCGCGCGCTGCGCGAACTGGGCGTGCCACACCCGCTGCACATCCACGGCAGCAACCTGGGCGTGGCCGGCAACATCCAGTCCACGCTGGACACGATTGCCGCACTCGACGGCCTGCCGGGCCACCTCACGCACATCCAGTTCCACGCTTACGGCACCGAGGGGCCGAAGAAGTTCTCGTCGGCCGCGCTGCAACTGGCCGAGGCAGTGAACGCCAACCCCAACATCAGCATCGATGTCGGCCAGATCATGTTCGGCCAGACCGTCACGGCCTCGGGCGACACCATGCGCCAGCATGCGCAGGCGGGCCTGGCCGACCCGCGCAAGTGGATTGGCGCCGACATCGAATGCGAGGCCGGCTGCGGCGTGGTGCCGTTCCGCTACCGCGAGCAGAGCTATGTGAACGCACTGCAGTGGGTCATCGGGTTGGAGATCTTCCTGCTGGTGGACGACCCCTGGCGCGTGGTGCTGACGACCGACCACCCCAATGGTGGCCCGTTCACCAGCTACCCGCACCTGATCCGCCTGCTGATGGACAGGGGCTTCCGGGCAGAGCAACTGGCCAAGCTGCACCCAGAGGTGGCGGCGCAGGCCGCGCTGGGCTCGATCACGCGCGAACTCACGTTGAACGAGATTGCCATCATGACGCGCGCCGGCCCCGCCCGGCTGCTGGGCCTGCGCGACCGGGGCCACCTGGGCGCAGGCGCGGCGGCCGACATCGCGGTCTACCGCGAGAACCCCGACCGCGAGGCCATGTTCGCCACGCCCGCCTACGTGTTCAAGGACGGCGTGCTGGTGGCGCGGGGCGGCCGCGTCACGGCCCTGCCCGTGGGGGGAACGCACTTCGTCACGCCCGACTACGACCGCAGCATCGAGGCGCGCCTGCGCCGGCACCTGGCAGAGCAGGGCGCGGTCAATTTCGACCACATCGCCATTGGCCACGACGAGCTGTGCCAGTGCGGCAATGGCGGGCGCCTGCTGCCCAGCGCCTGCTTCCAGCAGGCCGCGTCATGAAAGCGATGGCGGCATGACGGCCCCAATCCTGCAGCGCAACGGCGTCGTCATCGACGCCACCTTCGCCGAGGCCTTTCCGATGAAGGCCACGCGCATCCTCATCACGGCGCACAACATCACCTGGGCGCGGCATGCGGCGGTGACGGCGACGGGCTTTGCCACCTCGGTGATCGCCTGCGGCTGCGAGGCCGGCATCGAGCGCGAGCTCGACCCCCAGGAGACGCCCGACGGCCGCCCGGGCATCAGCGTGCTGCTGTTCGCGATGTCGGGCAAAGAGCTGGCCAAGCAGATCGAGCGCCGCGTCGGCCAGTGCGTGCTGACCTGCCCGACCACGGCCGTGTTCGCCGGCCTGCCGCGCGGCGCTGCGGGCAGCGACCGGGCCGCGCTGGGCAAGAACCTGCGCTTCTTCGGCGACGGCTGGCAGATCTCCAAGATGATCGCTGGCGAGCGCTACTGGCGCGTCCCCGTGATGGACGGCGAATTCGTGGCACAGGAAGACACGCCCGTGGTCAAGGCCGTGGGCGGCGGCAACCTGCTGCTGCTGGCCACCGACACCGACGCCGCATTGGCGGCGGCCGAGGCTGCTGTCGCGGCGATGCAGCGGCTGCCCAATGTCGTGATGCCGTTCCCGGGCGGCGTGGTGCGCTCGGGCTCCAAGGTCGGCAGCCGCTACGCCAGCCTGATGGCCTCGACCAACGATGCCTTCTGTCCCACCCTCGTCGGGCTCGTGCCGCACAGTGAACTGGCCAGCGGCGCGAATGGCCGGCCCATCGGCTGCGTGATGGAGATCGTGATCGACGGCCTGACCGAGGCCGACGTGGCCGCTGCCATGCGTGTAGGCATGGACGCGGCGATTGCCATCGGCCCGGCCGCCGGCCTCTTGCGCATCTCGGCCGGCAATTACGGCGGCAAGCTGGGGCCGTTCCATTTCCATCTGCACAAGCTGCTGGGCGCGGGGGAGGTCTCTGCATGAGCGACGCGCCCGGCCGCCCCAAGCAAGCTCGCACCGCAGGCGAAGCCGGAGGTATTGCATGAACGGTTGGCACCTGCGGCTGCGCCAGCCACCTGCCCTGCGCGTCGATCTGCGCGGCGTCACGCCGGCTGCGCTGGCAGATCTCTCGGCGACCGAGGTCGGGCACCTGCCCGTGACGCACGGCAACGTCCGCTTGCCGCTGGGCGAGCTGTTCGACATCGCACCCGGCTTCGAGCCGGACCTGCTGCTGTTCGAAGGCGATCTGGCCCGCTGCGACCGCATCGGCTGGCAGATGGACGGCTGCCGCATCCACGTCGAAGGCCACGCCGGCCACTATGCGGGCGGCTGCATGCGCGCAGGCGAGCTGCGCATCGAAGGCAGCGCCGGCCTGCTGGCCGCCTGCGAGATGGCGGGCGGATCGCTGAGCGTGCAGGGCCACGTGGGCGACTTCGCGGCCAGCACGCTGCCCGGCAGCATGGACGGCATGCGCGGCGGCACTTTCGTCGTGCACGGCGATGCGGGCGAGCGCTTCGGCGACCGCATGCGGCGCGGGTCTGCGGTGGTGCACGGCAAGGTGGGCGCGTTCCTGGGCGCGCGCATGGTGGCCGGCACCATCGCCGTCGGGGGCGGGGTGGGCGCGCACGCGGGCTACGGCATGCGGCGCGGTAGCATCGTCCTGGCCGCCCAGGGCGCGGCGGCGCCGGCCAGCCCGACCTTCGTGCCCAACCTGGCCGCCACCCCCGTCTTCTGGGCATTGCTGGCACGCGATCTGGCGCGCCACGGCGGCCCCTTCACCGACCTGCCCGCACGCCGTATCCAACGCCATCTGGGCGACCTGTCGGCCGATGGCAAGGGCGAGCTCATCCACTGCATCTAGCGACCATCGAACCCCGGAACCTCCTGCACATGACGCACCCCTATCTCTTCCATGCCGGCGAAGCCACCGTCTTCGCCAAGGACGGCCAGTTCACCGACGCCATGCCCGAGATCCTGATCGGCGCCACCGACGGCCCCGTGGGCCAGGCCTTCGCCAACATGATGGCGCAGAGCAAGGGCCACACGGCGATGTTCGCCATCCGCGCCTGCAACCAGCTCGTGCGGCCCGCGACCATCGTGGTGCCCAAAGTCACGCTGAAGGACATGGCCAACATCGACCTGTTCGGCGGCGTGGTGCAGGGCGCGACGGCCGATGCGGTGGTCGATTGCCTGATCGAGGGCATCATCCCGCGCGAACATGCCAACGCGCTGTGCATCATCAGCCTGGTGTGGATCGACCCGCGTTGCGCCAAGGACCCGAACCTGGACAAGAAGGACATGTACCGCACCAACTACGAGGCGACCAAGCTTGCGATTCGGCGTGCGCTGAACAACGAGCCGTCGGTGGACGAACTGATCGCCAACCGCCACCGCATCAAGCACGACATGGACGACTGGAGTTGACTGCCCCCACCCTCCCATTCGCACTGCTCGACGATTGCGGCGCGACGGCCGCGCAGCCGACCAGTCGCCTGCACACCGGCTTCGTGCGTGCGCACCGCTGCGCGGACCCGGCCGAGCTCAATGCAACCTGGGCGCGCGTCGATGCCGACCTGCGGCAGGGTCTGCACGCCGTGCTGCTGGCCGACTACGAGTGGGGCGCCAAACTGCAGCGCGCAGGGCACGGCGGCCTGGGCGCCGACGATGCCTCGGCGCTGTGCGTGCTGATGTTCCGTGATTGCGCGAAGCTGTCGTCCGAGGCGGTCTGCGCCTGGCTGGCGGCGCAGGAGCAGGCCGAGGTCGGCAGCGGCGTCGGCACGAACATCGGCGCCGCCACCGGCATCGACAGTGCACCGCCCGTGGCCGTGTTCGATCTGCAACCCAGCATCGACGAGGCCGCCTTCACGCACGCCATCGCCCGCATCCACGACGCCATTGCGGCGGGCGAAACCTACCAGGTTAACTTCACCTACCGCCTGCACGGCAGCTGTCACGGCGGGCCGGTGGCGCTCTACCGGCGCCTGCGCGAACGCCAGAGCGTGGCCTATGGCGCGCTGATCGCCTTGCCGCGCAGCGGGTGTCTTGGAGATGGGGCCATCACGCATGTGCTCTCGCGCTCGCCCGAGCTGTTTCTGCGCCACGACGCCGGAGTGATGACGGCGCGGCCGATGAAGGGGACCGCCGCCCGCGCCGATGCGCCCGAAGGCGACAGCGAGACGGCGCGCCTGCTGGCGGCCGACGCCAAGAACCGCGCCGAGAACGTGATGATCGTGGACCTGCTGCGCAACGACATCGGCCGCGTGGCGCGCATCGGCTCGGTGCAGGTGCCTACGTTGTTCGCCATCGAGCCCTATGCCACGCTGTTCCAGATGACGTCCACCGTGCAGGCCGAGCTACGCGCCGGTGTGGCCATGCCCGAGCTGCTGCGCGCCGTCTTCCCCTGCGGCTCGATCACCGGGGCGCCCAAGCACCGCACCATGGACTGGATCGCCCAGCTGGAAAGCACCCCGCGCGGCCTGTACTGCGGCGCCATCGGCTGGGTCCAGGCGCCGGCCGAGGGTGCGGCGCTCGGCGACTTCTGCCTGTCGGTGGCGATCCGCACGCTGACACTCGGTGCCCCTGCCCGTGGGCTGCGCCCGCTGCGGGTGGGGGTGGGCGCCGGCATCGTGCAGGACAGCGTCGCCGCTGAGGAATTCGGCGAGTGCCGGTTGAAGGCGCGTTTCCTCACCGCACTCGACCCTGGCTTCGAACTGTTCGAAACCATGTGGGCCTCACCGGTCGACGGCATCCGCCACCTGGAGCGGCACCTGGCGCGGCTGGCGCAGAGCGCGCGCGTGCTGGGCTTTGCGTTCGACCGCAACGCAGCGTTGCAGGCGCTGGGCGATGCCGTGCGCACCCTGGCGCCCGGTCAGCCCTCGCGCCTGCGCCTGGCGTTGGCGCACGGTGGGCGCATCGGGATCACGCACGCGCCGCTGGCGCCACTGCCGGCCGGGCCGGTGAAGCTGGTGATTGCCGGTGTGCGGCTGCCCAACGACAACCCGCTGGCCGCGCACAAGACTACGGTGCGCCAGCACTACGACGCCGGGGTGCGCGCGGCCGAGGCTGCCGGCGCCTTCGACAGTCTGTTTTTTACGCAAGACGGCCGGCTGGCCGAAGGCGGGCGTAGCACAGTGTTTGCGCGCATCGGCGGGCGCTGGTGGACACCGCCCGTGGCCGACGGCGCACTGCCCGGCGTGATGCGCGGCGTGCTGCTGGACGACGCGGCCTTCAGCGCGGGGGAGCGCAGCCTGACGCTGCAGGACATCCAGGCCGCTGAGGAGCTGATGGTCTGCAATGCGCTGCGCAGTGCGCTGGCGGCGCAGTTGCGGGTGCACGAGCCTACGGCCGCGTGAGCAAACCGTCCGGCGCCATGCAGCTGGCCCTGTTCGACCTCGACCACACGCTGATCCCATTCGACAGCGGCATGGCCTGGACGCGCTTCCTGGTGGCGCGCGGCGTGCTGCCGGCCGATGCAGAAGCGGTCTACCTGGGCTGGTGCCAGCAGTACGTGGACGGCAAGCTGGACATCCGCGCGGTGCACCAAGCCACCGTGGCGCCGCTGGCACCCTTCGGCCTCGCCACGCTGCGGCAATGGTCGGCGCAGTTCGAGGCCGAGATGGCGCTGGTGGTGCCCGAGGCCATGCGTGCGCTGGTGCGCCAGCATCAGGAAGCGGGCCACCTTTGCGCCATCGTGACCGCCACCACGCGCTTCATCGCCGAGCCGTTCGGCCGCTTGTTCGGCGGAGTCGAAGTGCTCGCAACACGCTCGCGCGTGGTGGACGGCCGGCTGGACGGCAGCATCGACGGCGAGCCATGCTTTGGCGTCCACAAGCTGGCGCATGTGAACGCGTGGCTGGCGGGGCACGGCGCGCAACTCGATGCGTTTGAGCGCTCGTGGTTCTATTCCGATTCCGTCAGTGACTTGCCGTTGTTGGAAGCTGTGACCGACCCCGTGGCTGTGGCGCCGGACGCGCGGCTACAGGCGCGGGCGCGGGAACGTGGTTGGAGCATCCACGAACGCAGCTGAGTAGCGCCGTCTGGACGGGGGCGTTGCTCGTCGACACGAGTAAGCGACAGTAAACTGGAGCAGGTGTTCATCGCGCAGGTTTCGTACACTGGCGACCGGACATCCCGTGAGACCAAGTACGTCATCCAAGGCACCACGCTCGAAGGTATTGCCGGCGAAGTTGTTGCCAAGGTCGGCCACACTGGCCGACTCGTTGTCATCACCGTCTATGTCAGCTGAAGAGTCGTGCGCTCACTGCCAGAACGGACGCGCACAACTCAAGCGTGTCACGCGCAGTTATGGGAAGGGCAAGGACTTGCTGGTGATCGAGAACATCCCCATGTGGTCGTGCCCGAGTTGTGGCGAGTCTTACTTCACAGCGCAGACGATGCACGAGCTGGAGCGCATCAAGGCACTCCGCAAATCCGTCGCCAAGGACCGAACCGTCCCGGTGGCGGTCTTTGAATCAGCGGTCGCGTGACCAGCCTCGCCAGAAGCGTTGGATTTCAGGGTTGATGCCGCCCCCTACACCTCGATCAACCCCCACCGCAGCGCCACCAGCGTCAGCTCCGCCTGGTTGCTCGCCCCCAGCTTCTGCTTGACCCGGTACAGGTGGGACCCCACCGTGCTCATCGACAGGTTCAGCGTTTCCGCGATCTGGGCCACCGTCATGCCGCGCGCGAGCTGGATGAACACCGAGAACTCGCGCGCGCTGAGCAGGCTGGTTGGGTTCGTCTCGCCGTCGATTTGCGCCGTAGCCAGCGCCTGGGCAGTCTGGGCGTCGATGGAGCGCTCGCCGCGCGCCACGGTGCGCACGGCGGTGATCAGTGCATCGGGCGCGCTGCGCTTGGTCAGGTAGCCGAGCGCGCCGGCCTGCAGCATGCGGCGCGGGTGCACCGTGTCCTCGTGCGCCGACAGGGCCAGCACGCGGGCCTTGGGGTCGTGGGCCAGGATGCGGCGCAGCGCCTCCAGCCCGCCCATGCCGGGCATCGACAGGTCCATCATCACCACATCGGGCCGCACCTGTGGGTAGAGCTGGCAGGCCTGCTCGCCGGTGTCGGCCTCGGCCGCGACCTCGATCTGCGCGTCCGCCAGCAGCATGCGAAAACCCATGCGCACGAGGGCGTGGTCGTCCACCAGCATCACGCGGATCTGCGGCGGGGCCTGGGTCATGGAAATGCCTTCGTGTTGCGCATCGCGTTGCTCATGTCTTCTCCAAGGCAGCGGCCGGCACCGCCAGTCGCACCGTCAATTGGGCGCCGCGCGGGGCGGCCGGTTCCAGGCGCAGCGTGCCGCCCAGGCTGTCGATGCGTTCTGCCAGCCAGCGCAGGCCGTAGTGGCCGGGGCTGGCAGCGCCGGCCGCTGCAGGGTCGGGCAGGCCAAGGCCGTCGTCGCGCAGCGTCAGTGTCAGCGTTGTGTCGTCGCCCTGCAGGGTCAACGCGAGGTGGCCCGCCTGGCCGTGTCGCAGCGCGTTGGTCATGCCTTCCTGGGCGGCGCGGTACAGCACCAGGGCAGTGTCGGTGTCCAGCTGCAGCTGTTCGGGCTCGACGCCCAGGTGCCAGTCGATGCGCAGTCCGACATGGCTGGCCCGCATGCGCTCGACCAGGTCTTCGAGCGCGGCCACCAGCCCGAACTGGTCCAGCACCAGCGGTGTCAGGCGCGGGATCATGCCGTGCATGGCGGTGTACAGCCGCGCCGATTCTTCAGCGATCAGCCGGGCCGCCTGCTCGGCCTGCGGGTCGATGGCCTGCACGCGCTGCGCGATCGACAACGCCATGCTGCGCATCGCGGTGACGGACTGGCCCAGTTCGTCGTGCAGCTCGCGTGCGATCAGGCGACGCTCGGCCTCGATCTTCTGGTCGACCCAGCGGCCCAGCGCGCGGCTCTCCGACAGCCGGTGCTCGGCCTGCACGGCGCGTCGCTCGGTCTCGATGTGCTGGCGCAGCATGCCGACCATGCGGTTGAACGCGGCGCCGATGGCCGCCGCCTCGCGGCCGGCCAGGGCCGGCAGTGTCACGTCGAAGCGCCCTGGCTCCAGCCGGTTCAGCGCGTCGACGATGTCGGCAAACGGCCGCGTGGCACGGCCCACCAGCCAGAACACGCCGGCGTTGACCACCAGCAGCAGCCCCAGCGCGCTGAGCGCCATCAGCACGGCGCCATCCCACGCGTCGAGCACGGCGCGCGAGGCGTTGGACTGCACGCGCAGCTCACCACCGGGGAAAGTGATCGCGTTCTCCGACGGCGCGGGCGCGACCAGGCTGGCGAACCATTCCGGCGCGTTGCGCCCGGCTTTGTAGGTGGAGGTGGGCGACTGGTAGAGCACCTGCGCGTTGGCGTCCAGCAGCGTGATGTCGTTGGAACGCACGCGGCCCACGCCCTGAAGGAAAGACAGCATGGCCGAGGGGCCCTGTGCCGTGTAGAGCCAGGCGGTGCGGTTCAGCAGCTGGGCCGCGACGCGGTTGGCTGCTATCACTTCCTCGTGCACCGATGCCCGCATGGCCTGCAGCTGCAGCGCCAGCACGGCCGCGACGAACAGCAGGCTCAGCAGGCTGACGATGCCGTTGATCTTGAGGCGCAGCGTCATGGCGGCTGCCCGGGCCGCTGGGCACCCTCTGCAGCCGACCAACCGGGGCCTGCCTCGCCCCCTCGTCCGGCGTGGGAGCGGGTGGGGGATAGGGGCGCGCCGCCGAAGTCGCCGTCCAGCGCGTAACGATCGAGCGCCGCCACCATGGCCGAGGCCATCTCCGGCGCCGCCGGGTCGTGCCCACCCTGGTCCACCCACTGCAGCCGGCTGTGCGCGATGCGCGCGTGCACGGCCTGCGCGCCCTGCGGCGGGCAGATGCGGTCATCACGCGCGTGCAGCAGCAGCGTGGGCACGCGGGGCAGGGCGCCGAGCTGCAGCAGCAACGGCGGCGCATCGAGCCAGCAACGGTGGTGCAGGTAGTGGCTCTGCACGCGGTAGCGATCGACCAGCGCGGCCAGCGCGTCGCCGCTGGGTGCATCGGCTGGGTCCATCGGGAGGCCGTCGGTCAGCGCCCGTTCCCATTGCCACCAGGCCAGCGCCAGTTCCTGCTGCCGATCCGTGTGGGGAGCGCCCGCCTGCGCCAGCAGCCCGCTGTGCAGGTAGCCCAGCATGTCGTGCCGCGCATCAGCCGGCGCTACGGCCGCAAAGCGCGACCAGGCGGCCGGTGCGTGGCCGGCAGCGTCCTGGAAGAACGCGGCGATGCCCTCGTCGCTTGGCACGAACACCGCGCGCAGCAACAACGCCGCCACGGCCTGCGGTTCGTGCAGCGCATAGACCAGCGCCAGCGTTGCGCCCCACGACCCGCCGACCACCAGCCAGCGCTCAATGCCCAGGTGCTCGCGCACATGGCGCATGTCGTCCAGCAGGTCGGCCGTGGTGTTGTGCGCGGTCGCGCCGCGCGGCCGGCTGCGGCCGGCGCCGCGCTGGTCGATGCCGATGACGCGAAAGCGCGCGGGGTCGAAGAAGCGCCGCAGCAGTGGCGAGCCACCCGAGCCGGGGCCACCGTGCAGCACCACGGCGCACACGCCGGCCGGGTTGCCGCTCTCTTCCACATGCAGCACATGGCCGTGCGACACCTCCAGTACAAGGCTGCGCAGCGGTGGTGTTGCAGGGTAGAGCGGGCGGGCGGTCACGTTGGGCATGGTAAGTGCCGCCGCCGCATGCCCGGTCTCATGAAAATCATGAACCGCGAATCAAGATTTCACGGCTGTGCGGGGCCGCGCCCATGGGCCAACATGCAGACCGGAGCATCCCTGTTCCCGCAGCCGCCGTCCCGGCGCTGTGCCCCCATGAAGGAGACACGACATGACATGGACCACCCCGACGGCTACCGATATGCGCTTCGGCTTCGAGATCACGATGTACGTCAGCGCGCGCTGAGCGGCGCCTAGTACAGCGCTGACCTTGCAACCCGCCCCGGCACGCCCGGGGCGGGTTCTTTCCACCCCCTCATTTCAGCCTCCATGCGCATCACCGTATTGGGATCGGCCGCCGGCGGCGGATTTCCGCAGTGGAACTGCAACTGTCGCAACTGCGCCGGCGTGCGTGCCGGCACGGTGCGCGCCAAGCCGCGCACGCAGTCGTCGATCTTTGTGCGGCCCGACGCAGGCGTGGGCGCCGAAGATGGCGTGAACGGAGTCTTGTTCAACGCCTCGCCCGACATCCTGGAGCAGATCCGCAGCAGCCCCGTGCTGCAACCGGCCCGTGCGTTGCGCGACAGCGCGATTGCCGGTGTCGTGCTGATCGACGGCCAGGTCGACCATGCCACGGGCCTCTTGATGCTGCGCGAGCGCGGCACGCCGTTGCCGTTGTGGTGCACCGACCCGGTGGCGCAAGACCTCAGCCAGGGCCTGCCGCTGCTGGGCGTGCTGTCGCACTTCTGCGGCGTGGTGCGCCATCCGATCACGCTGGACGGCGCGGCCTTCGAGGTGCCCGGCGTGCCCGGCCTGCGCATGCACGCCATGGCGCTGAGCGGCAAGGCCGCGCCCTATTCGCCGCACCGCGAGCACCCGGTGGCGGGCGACAACATCGGCGTGACCATCACGGACAGTCGCAGCGGCAAGCGCCTGTTCTACGCGCCCGGTCTGGGCGCCATCACGCCGCCGGTGTTCGATGCCATGGCCAGCGCGGATGCCGTCATGGTGGACGGCACTTTCTGGACCGACGACGAGATGATCGGCCAAGGCGTGGGCCGCAAGCGCGGGCGCGAGATCGGCCACCTGCCGCAGTCGGGCGAGGGCGGCATGCTCGAGTGGCTGGCGCGCCTGCCCGCCACCACCACGCGCAAGCTGCTGATCCACATCAACAACACCAATCCCATCCTGGACGAGGACTCCCAAGAGCATGCGGCGCTGCGGCGTGCGGGTGTGGAGGTCTGCGAGGACGGGATGACGATCACCCTTTGAAAGGCCAGGTGCTGCCATGTACGCCGACCGGATTCAGGACGCTTTGCGCCCGGCACCCGCTTTGACCGCCAACGGTGAGCCGACCGGTGCGGCCTGGCCGCGCGACACCTTCGAAGCCAAGCTGCGCGAGCGCGGGCGCAGCTACCACATCCACCACCCGTTCAACGTGATGCTGAACACCGGGCGCGCCACGCCCGAGCAGATCCGCGGCTGGGTGGCGAACCGCTTCTACTACCAGATCGCGATCCCGATCAAGGACGCGGCGGTGCTGTCGAACTGCCCCGACCCCGCAGTGCGGCGCGGCTGGGTGCAGCGCATCCTGGACCACGACGGTTTCGAGCTGGGCGGCATCCGCGACGAAGGCGGCGTCGAGGCCTGGCTGCGACTGGCCGAGGCCGTGGGCCTCGCGCGCGAGGAAGTACTCGACCTGCGCCACGTGGTGCCGGCCATGCGCTTCGCCGTCGATGCCTACGTGAACTTCGCCCGCCGCGCGCCCTGGCAAGAGGCGGTGTGTTCGTCGCTCACCGAGCTCTTTGCGCCCGAGATCCACAAGCAGCGCCTGGCCACCTGGCCCCAGCACTACGGGTGGATCGAGACCGCCGGCATGGACTACTTTCGCAACCGCGTCAGCCAGGCGCGGCGCGATGTGGAGCAGGGGCTGGCCATCACGCTCGCGCACTTCGACACGCGTGCGCTACAGGAGCGGGCGCTGGAAGTGCTGCAGTTCAAACTCGACATTCTCTGGGCCATGAACGACGCGATGGCCACGCGCTATGGAGTGACGGGCGAATGAGTGCCGCCCAGCCATCCGAAGTCGCTCGCACCGAGGCTGCAACCGGGGCTGCGGGCGACAGCCCAGCCGTGTCCATGCTGCACGACGACAGCAAGCCCCGCATCGGCCCGGGCTTTCGCCTGCAGTGGGAGGCGGCGCAGGACTGCCATGTGCTGCTGTACCCGGAGGGCATGGTGCGGCTGAACCGCAGTGCTGGTGAGATCATGCAGCGCTGCGATGGGCAGCGCAGCCTGGCCGCCATCGTGGCCGATCTGGAACAGGCCTTCACCGCCAGCGGGCTGGCGCCCGAAGTGCGCGGCTTCGTCGACATGGCGGCCAAGCAGAACTGGCTGCGCTGGGATGCGGCATGACCGATGCGATCGCCACGGCCCTGTCGGAGACGACCGCCGCGACAGCTGCGACAGCTGCGATAGCGACGACAGCGACGACCGGGTCAGGGGGTCAGACACCTGGCGCACCACCACGCCCCGGCCCGCCGCTGTGGCTGCTGGCCGAGCTGACCTACCGCTGCCCGCTGCACTGCGTGTTCTGCTTCAACCCGGTCGACTTCGCGCAGCAGCCCGACGAACTGGGCACCGACGACTGGCTGCGCGTGCTGCGCGAAGGCCGCGAGCTGGGCGCGGTGCAGTGCGGCTTTTCGGGCGGCGAGCCGCTGCTGCGTGATGACCTCGAGGTCATCGTGGCCGAGGCAGCGGGCCTGGGCTACTACACCAACCTGCTCACCTCTGGCGTGGGCCTGAACGCGCAGCGCGCCGCAGCCTTGAAGGCGGCGGGGCTGGACCACGTGCAGCTGTCGTTCCAGGATTCGACGCGCGAGATGAACGACTTCCTCTCGCACACCAAGACCTTCGAGTTGAAGAGCCGCGTGGCCAAGACCATCAAGGACCAGGGCTGGCCCATGGTGCTGAACGTGGTGATCCACCGTCTGAACATCGACCACATCGACCGCATCATCGCGATGGCGCACGAGCTGGGCGCGGAGTACCTGGAGCTGGCGAACACGCAGTACTACTCGTGGGCCTTGGTGAACCGTGACCAGCTGCTGCCCACACACGCGCAACTGCGCGAAGCCGAGCGTGTGACCGACGTGTGGCGCCAGCGCCTGGGCGAGCGCATGCGCATCTTCTTCGTCGCGCCGGACTACCACGAGGGCAAGGCCAAGAAGTGCGTGAACGGCTGGGGCAGCATGTTCCTGACGGTCGCGCCCGATGGCACGGCGCTGCCCTGTCACACGGCCAAGATGCTGCCGGGTCTGGCGTTTCCGAACGTGCAGACGCAGAGCCTGCGCGAGATCTGGTTCGAGTCCGAAGGCTTCAACCGCTACCGGGGCACCGGCTGGATGAAAGAGCCGTGCATCAGCTGCGACCAGCGAGAAGTGGACCTGGGCGGCTGCCGCTGCCAGGCCTACCTGCTGGCCCAGGACGCGGCCGCTGCCGACCCGGCCTGCGCCAAGAGCCCGCAGCACCAGCGGGTGGTCGAGGCGGTGGCGCGGGCCGGCGGGCCGGTGGAGCATCCGCTGGTGTTTCGGGATCCGGCGAATTCGCGGCGGTTGGCGGTGGGGGTCACGGGGGTCTGATATGAGATCGCTGAAGTTGCGTCACTGCGAAGGCCAGCGCATGTGCCGCAGCAGATCACTTCCGGTTCGTCATCCGGCGACATATTGGGGTTCTGCGCTGCGGACGACCTCGTCTCGGAAGTAGTGGCTCAAATCCTGCGCCGTCCGCAGGTCGACCTTGCGTCCGCCCAGTAGCGGCGACAGTTCCATCTCGATCTGCGCCATGTTCATGACGAAGTTCTTGTCGAGGGAAAGTGTAATGCTCGCATCGGCGCGGGCTTCCGCGCGTTTCGCGACGCGTCGGCCTGACAGGCCCAGTCTGATCACGCCGTCGGCGTGAGTCGTCCACGCACCGGCCTCTGTTCGGCGCGCTTGCTGCGCAGCCTGATCGGCCGCCACCCCCGCACCCACCCCAGATCCGGCGCGAAGCGCCACACCAGCAGCGCAAGCGCCAGCAGCGCAGGAATCCACCGCAAGTCTGTCTCCGCCGGCTGCTGCTCCGCAAAGCGCTGGTCCAGCATCGCTGCTTTCAACGCCTCGGGTGTGTTCAGACGCTGGTAGTGCACCCCCATCAACTCCGCCAGAGCCCGCAGATGGTCCTGCCGCAGCGTGGACAAGTGTTCGTTGTTCACCGCGCGCCCCAGCGCGGAGCCTTGCACCACCTCGTCGGCCCGCCAGTAGCCCGCTGGCTCGCCGTTGCTGCCGGTCTTGGGGATCGGCACCGGCACGTCGCCCCCCACGCCGACCAGCCAGCCCTGCACCTCGCCGGGTTGGATGTCGGTCATCGGGGGCGTCTCGTTGATGCGCAGCGGCGGCGATTCCTGGCCGTCGGTGATGAACACGAAGCGGGTCTGCGGCCCCAGGCTGCGGGCGCCGCGCACGGCCCAGGTCACGCCGCGGCTGACGTTGCTGGCATTGGCCCAGCGCATGCGGGCGTCGATGCGCTCCAGCGAGGCGAGCAGCTCTTCGTAATGGCTGCAGACCTCGACCGGCGCCAGGATCACGACCGAGCGGTAGTCCGCAAAGATGCTCCAGCCGATCTTGGAGCCACACGGCATCACGCCCAGCACCTCGCGCATGGCCGCGCGCGCCAGCGTCAGGCGGCTGACGGCGGCGTCGCCCAGCACCACATCCTCCACGTTCATGCTCTGCGTGATGTCGAAGCTGACCTGCCAATTGAACACCGGCCGCTGCAGCGCCACGCGCGGCGGCCACACGGCCAGTGCGAGCAGCAGCAGCGCCAGCGGCAAAGGCCAGCCGGCACCGGCCAGCAGGCGGCGCCACAACAGCTTCATGGCAAGTCCCCGCTGACGAAGCCCGGCACGCGCACGCGGCGCTGCTCGTGCGCCTGCTGTTGCTCGGCCGAAAACGCCTCCTGTTCCTCGGGCGCCAGCCGCAGCGCGCGTTCCAGGTTGTAGCGGGCGTCCCAGTCCTGCGGCGCTGTGCGCAACAGGTCGCGCAGCCGCTGCTTGCCGAGCTCGAACAGCGGCAGCGCGCCGGCCTCCTGCGCCATGGCCTGGCGCAGGTACATGTTGCCCAGGTTGAACAGCGCCTGCTGCGCGACGGCATCGCGTTCGCCGGCCTGGATCAGGCCCGCATAGCCCTTGAGCGCGGCATCGTGCGCGCCCGCCTGGGCCAGCGCCACGGCGCGCGCCAGTTGCAGTTCACGCGGGCCCTTCAATGGGGCGGTGCCTGCCTGTGGGCCGGGTGGCGTGGCGGCGATCTGGGCGATCTGGGCGTTCAGCGCCAGCGTCTGGCTCAACTGCAAGCCGCGCTCCAGTGCGACTGCCAGACAGCACAGGCTCAGCACGCCGAAGACGGTGTGCACGGTGCGTCGTTTCATGGGAATAGCTCCGTGGTTCGCATCACCGCGCGAACTTGATAGGGGCAACCCGGTGCTGCGCCTGTGGCCTGCACGCTCTGTGCTGCGCGAGATTCGCTGCCCCGCGCGGGCAGCGAGCTTGCCTGGGGCGGCCAGGTGCTGCGCTCATGCAGCCCCCTTGCGCCAGCTCTGCATCTGCAGCGCGCGGCAGGCCAGCAGGCCGGCGCAGCACAGCATGGCCGCCAGGTAGAACGCGGCGGCGTGGTCGCGCCGGGGCACGCGCTCGTACAGCGTCAGCGGAAAGTTCTGCTGCCGGTCGATCTCGGCCATGGCGGCGGCCATGGCGTTGGAGTCGTCGACCTGGTAGAGCCGGTAGGGCGTGGTGAGCGTCTTGAAGAACTCGTGCAGCGCCAGCTCTTCGCCCAGGCCGTAGTCCGACTTGGTTTCGGTGTTCAGGTTGGGCGAGTTGGGGCCGCTGCGCACGTAGATCCAGTACAGGCCGACCTTCTCGCGCGCGAGGCCCGCGAGCACGCGTTCGCGCGTGGCCTCGTCGAGCCGCGCGCCGCCGTCGGACACGACCAGCATCACGCGGCTGCCGGCATAGCTGCGGCCTTCGAATTCCTCGATGCCGGCCAGCAGTGCCGCGCCCATGCGCGTCTCGGGCAGGCCGCGGCCGATGGCCGTGGCGGCCAGCGCGGCCTGCACGGTGTCGGTCTTCTGCGTGAACGGCACCACCGCAACGGGCACCGTGCTGAAGGTCATGAAGGCGAAACGGTTGTCGGGCCGCTTGGCGACGAACTCGCTCAGCAATTCGCGCACGACCTTGGCTTTCGGTTCCTGCGACATGCGACCCGCCGTCTGCAGGCCGTTGGTGTGCACGCTGGCGTCCATGCTGGAGCTGCGGTCCATCAGGATCAGGATCTCCGCGCCACGCCCGGCACGCTCGACCACGGCGCCCGATTGACCCGGCCCTGCCAGGCCGAGCACTGTGCACGCCATGGCGCCGACCGCGAACGCGCGCCAGAGAAAGCCGAACAGGCGGCCCAGCCGGTCGGCCGGCAGCCAGGCCAGGTAGGAGAAGCCCAGCGTGTCGCTGCGCCGGCGCAGCAGGGGCAGCAGCGCGAGCGGCAGCAGCAGGAGCATCCAGGGCTGGGCGAGGTCGATGCGCATGGTGGCTTCGTTCACAGCGTCTCAAACTCTCAGCGCTGCTGCCGCTTCTCGGCGTCGCGCAGTGCGCGGGCGAGTGGCTTGAGTGGGTAGGCAGCCTGCGGCTGGCCTGCGGCCGACGGGTCCACGATAAAGAAGCGCAGCGTCGATTCGCGGTAGAAGTCCTCCAGCCGCGGCTGCAGCGGGCGCAGGTACTTTGCCTCGGCCAGCAGCAGCGGCAGGCTGGCGCCGTGCACGACGCGGCCGGCCGCACGGTTCAGCGCGCCGTGCACCAGGCGCCAGGCCTGCGGGCTGGCTGGGTCGTCGAGCCGTTGCAGTGCGCGCCAGGCTTGCGCGAACGGCAATTGCTGCGCCTCGCGCCGGTTGCGCCAGGCCCACCAGCCGAGCCAGGCCAGCAGCACGGCCAGCAGCATGCCCAGCGCGAGCTTCAATTGCTGCTGGACGGCATGGACAGGCAGCGGCGCGACGGGGCGGTCGGGCCGCAGCGGCTGCAGATCGCCCTGGCCGAAGGCTTGCTCCGGCGTCAGTGGCCCAACGCTGATGGGCCAGGCCGGAACGAGAAGCGCGGGGCCGCCCGTGGTGGCGATGGCCAGGGCCGGCAGCGTGATGGCGGTCAGCGCGCGCGGCGCATTGATCAGCTGGTAGTCGATGGCGAGCCAGCGCCGGCCCTGCGCATCGGTCTCGGTGCGCGCGGGGTGGCGCTCCAGCCACAGGTCGATGCGGGCTGCAGCGGGCAGGGCGGAGGGCTGCAGCGTGCGGCCCTCGCGCGTCAGCAGCACGCGCTGTGTGAGCACATCGCCGAGTACATGGCCGAAGCTGCGCGGCTGCTGGACGGTGGACGCAGGGGCTGGGCTGCCGGGCGACAGAGGGGCTGCCAGCGCAGTGCCGACCGGCGGATCGGCGGCCCGCGCAGCGCCTGCGGGCAGCGCGGGCAAAGCCAGCGCCAGCCCAAGCACCAGCGCGGCGCCAGCGCCAACGCTCCGACCAGCGACCACGCCAAGGCCAAGGCCAACGCCACCACCAACGCCAACGCCAACGCCAACGCCAGCGGCAGCGGCAGCGGCAGAGACAACGCCGCCAATTCGGCCACCACCAGCCTCATCGCCCGCGCTCCAGTTCATGCCGCCGTCTCCAGAAAATAGCGCGTCAGCGCCTCGGCGTCGAAGCGGCCCTGCAGCCAGAACGGCGGCATGCCGTGCGCATCGAACAGGGCCTTCAGCTCTGCACGCCGCTGCGCCACGGCGTCGCGCCAGCGCGTGCGCAAACTGTCACGCATCCACAGGCTGCGCCGGGCGCCGGTTTCCAGGTCGCTCAGGGCTAGCAGTGCGCGGGCATCGGGCGGCTCGGTCTCGGCCGGGTCCCACACCACCAGCGGCACGACGCAGGCCGGTGCGAACCGGTCGAGCAGCGGGCCGAGAGACGCGCTCGGCCAGTGGAAGTCGGACGCCAGGAACACCAGCCCGCCGCGGCCCACCAGCGGTTCGGCGGCGCGCCGCAAGCCGTCCAGTGCGCTGTGTGGCGCCGTCGCCCCGGCGGTGTCAGCGCGGCACTCCCGCAGCATGCTGGCCATCACGCTGCCATTGCCGCGGCTGTGCCGTGGCGGCACGTAGAGATCTTCACGCGCGCGCTGGTCGAAGGCCAGCAAGCCGACGCTGTCGCCGGCCCGGAACGCGCTGTAGCCCAGCGCCTCGACCAGGTCGGCCACCACATCGAGCTTGCGGCGCTCGGCCCCGAAATGCATGGAGGCCGAGACATCCACCACCACATGCACGGGGATGGCCACGCGCAGCCGGTGGGTGCGTACCAGCCAGTCGCCACGGCTGTCGCGCAGACTGGCGCGCAGGTCGATGCGGCGCGGGTCCGGGTGGTCGAACAGCCGCCGGTGCGCGGCGAATTCCTGCCCGGCGCCCTGGCTCAGGCCGCGCTGCGCACCAGGCCGCCAGCCGGCGAAGCGGCGGGGCAGCTGGTAGTGGAATTCATCGACGCGGTTCAATTGGTGGACCTCCCAAGCCTCGGTTCGTTAGGGCGCGTCAAGGCATCGGCCGCCATGCCAGGGCACCCGCGGAGCTGGCTCTGCCAGGCCGCTGGGGAGGCCTTGCAGGCCGCGCCGGCCCAGAGGCCCGGCCCCTCGCCAGGCACAAAACGTCCACTGGACCTTTTGTGTCCGGGCTCGGCCCCCTTCGCGCAGCAGAAGGGGTTGGCGGAGCGTGCAGCGCGGAGACTGGGGGTTGTTTCATCCTACGGCGCGGCGATCTTTTGCATGATCTGGGTGATCAACGCCTGCGACAGCTCGGCACGGCGCAGCTCGTACACCGGCGTGAAGAACACGCGGTGCCCCAGCACCGAGGGCAGCACCGCCGCCAGGTCGGCCGGCTCCAGGTGGCTGCGGCCTTCCAGCCAGGCCACGGTGCGCGCCGCCCGCAGCAGTGCGCTCATGCCGCGCGGGCTGGCCCCGGCGAGGATCAGGCGGTCCATGTCCACGCCGTCCAGGCGAATGCCGAAGCTGTGCGGCGCCTCTGTCGCCTGCCACACCTCCAGCACGTAGCGCTCGATGGTGGCGCTGGCGCGCACGCTGCGCTGCACCTGCGCGGCGATGGCGTTGAGCTGCTGCCAGGGCAGGATGGCCGGCGCCACCTTCTCGATCAGGCTCTCGGTGTCGTGGAAGGCCGGGTCGAACACCAGGGCGCGGCGCACGTCGATGTCGGCCGGCTTGGGCATGGAGAGCTCGAACATGAAGCGGTCGCGCGCCGCCGACGCCAACTCAAAAGTCTCTTCGCGCTCGACCTTGTTGCGGTCGGCGAACACCGTCATGTGGGGAAAGCTGTACTCGCGGTCAAAGGCCGACACCGTGCGCTCGGCCATGGCCCGCAGCAACAGCGACTGCACCTGCGGCCGGGCCCGGTTGATCTCGTTGAAGAAGAAGGTCACCAGGCGCTCACCATGGCGCAGCAGCGGCCCCGGGTCGATGCGCGGGCGGCCTTCGGCGTCGACATAGGTGTGGTAGACCAGATCGCCGGGCATCAGGTCGACCGTGCCCTCGACGCGCTCGAACGCGCCGCCGATCACGCGCGAGAAGGCGCGCAGCACCGTCGTCTTGCCCACGCCGACGTCGCCCTCCAACAGCACATGGCCGCGCGCGAACAGCGCGACATTGATCAGGCGGATCGTGCCGGTCTGGCCGATCACCGCCTTCGCGACTTCGGCTTCGACACGCAGCGCGAGGCGGCGCCAGTCTTCCAGCTGCTCATCGCTGCCCAGGGGCGTGCCGGCTTCGGGTGGCATGGGCTACTTCGCTTCCATGGTCTGCTTGAGGTGGGCCAGCCCGCTGCGGTAGACGCCGGTCACGGCCTTCAGCGCGGCCTCGTCGTTCTGCTCCGGCGGCGGGTTGTTGTTGGGGAACGCGCGGTAAAAGGCGCCGCGCCACTCGACGACGGACTTGCCGCCCTCGGCGAGCACCTGGACCGTGGAGGTGTAGTTGGTGACCGGCAGCGCGCCGCCGTCCTTGGCGCGGTAGCTGTACTTCTTCTGCGCGTCGTCGTAGCCCTCCAGCGTCTCCAGCAGCGTGCCGCCGTCCTTCAGCGCGATGGTGCGCACCGACCCGACGGCGTTGCCCTTGTCGGCCGGGCTGCTGGCCACGGCGGGGTGCCAGTCCTTCAGCGCATCGAAGTTCTTCAGCCTGGCCCACACGGCATCGGCCGGCGCCTCGATGGTGATCTTCTCGCTCACCTTCTGGCGGGTGGGGCCGTGGGCCTGGCTGGCGGCGGTGCTGGCGAGCAGCAGGGTGGCCAGCACGACATGGAGGGTGCGCCGGCTGCAGGTGGGTGTCCGCATGAAAGGTTCCGTGGTGGGTTCGAGCAAAGGTTGTGAAGGGTCAAGGCTCGAGTGGCGCGCCGATGAAGGCGCCGAAGCCACGGCTGTTGCGGCCCGTGGCGATGGTCTGCAGCTTGCTGCCGCTGGCGGCGTCCAGCACCTGCACGTTGTCGTCCATCCAGTTCACGACATAGACGCGGTCGCCGTGCGCGGCAATGCCTTCGGGGTAGGCAAAACCGGGCAGCGTGCTGCGCACCTGCAGCGTGGCGGTGTCGATCACGCTGACGCTGTCGTCGTGCTGGTTGGTCACGTAGAGCAGGGTGCCGCCCTGGGCCAGCGCCGCGCCGTAGGGCGCCTTGCCGACGGCGATGGTGGCGACCAGCATGGGGCGGCGCGGTGCGCGCATGTCCAGCACCGAGACATCGTTGCTCTGCACGTTAAGCACGTACAGGCGTGCACGCGGCGTGTCGTAGAGCAGCGCGAACGGGTGGCTGCCCACGCGCGCGCGCCCCGTCACCTGCCGGCTGGCGGTGTCGACCACGGCCACGCTGTCGTCGTCGCGCTCGGCCACGAAGACGGTGGTGCCATCGGGGTGCGCGGCCACGCCTGCGGGCGTGCGGCCGATTGGAATCGAGGCCAGCGGCAAAGCGCCATCGGCGGCCTGGGCATCGAACACCAGCAGGCGGCCCGCGTACCAATCGGCCACAAACAGCTGGCGCCCGTCGCCCGAGATGTCGATGCCCACCGGCCCGTCGCCAGCGGCCAGCGTGCCCACCACGCGTTGGCCGCGCATGTCGATGATGGAGATGCTCTTGCTGTCGGGGTTGGAGACGAAGACCCGGCCCGCGCGGCTCGCGGCCACCACGCCGGCCGGCGAGCGCCCCACGGGCACGGTGGCCACCACCGCGTGCGTGGCCAGGTCGATCACCGACACGTCGTGGCTGCCCTGGTTCGTGATGTAGGCGAACGGGGACGCCGAGGCCGCCGCACCGCACAGCAACAGCGCCAGCCCGGCGTGCACGGTGGTGGCGGTGCGCGTCATGGCGGTCGACCCATGGGTGGTTCAGCGCGCAGTGGGCGGGCCGATCATGCAGGCCTTGTTCACCTTGGCCTGCAGCGCCCGGTACCGTTTGATGCCAACCTGCAGCGCCTCGGTCTCCCGGATGTAGCCACCACGCTCGCCGCCGATCGAGGTGGCCTTGCTGGCGGTGCTGAGCTGCACGTACTCGTCGTACTTGAGTTCGGCGGCAATCGCATCGACGGCGCACGAGCATTTGTTCGTCATCTCGAAGCGCACCGCATCCGGCCGGGTGGCCATGCATTCCTGCACATACAGCACGCGGTCCACGGTGGGGAAATCGTTGGCCTGCGCCGCCAACGGAACGGCAAGCAGGCAGACAAGGCGCAGGCGTTTGTTCATGGGGTTCGCTGTGGGTGGGGCTAGTTCGGCGATGCCGTGCCGCCGGTGATGAGAAGCTGCTCGACGATCAGGGGCGGTGCATCGGCGTTCGCGTCGGGGATGCTGGTGCGGATGCCGTAGACCCCGCCCGGCACCGCGTCGGAGAGCACGAAGGAGTAGGTCTTCTTCGCGAAGCGCTCGTACTTGGGCCGGTTCGGATCGTCCAGAAACGGGGTGATCGAGATCTCGCGGCCCTGGATGCTGCGGCCCTGGTAGCGCAACGGCACGTCGCGCACCTCGGCGCCCTGGTAGATCGCCATGCGCAGGCGCTTGCGGAAATGCGTCGTCGAGCCCTTCGTGAGCCGCTTCATCTCGCGGATGTCGTGCTCCAGAAAATACAGGATCACCGGGTTGCCGGTGGCGGCCGTCACCTCGGGTGCGGCCTCCTGGTGCGCGCCGCTCAAAAACTGGCCTTTGGCATCGCAGCATCGGCCATCCGCCCCGGCGCTCAGGTCCACGCGCACGCTGTCGGTCAGGGCGGGCCCCAGGCTGCCGGTGCGGGCAAAGCTGTAGCGCAGCTGGGTCGGCGGCTTCAGGTCCTGCAGCTGCGGCGTCATGAAGAGCAGGCGCTCGGCAGCCGAGTAGTCGCGCTTGTCCGGCTCGGCCTGGGCCGCGGCCGGGGCCGGGGCCGGCGCCAGCAGCGCAGCGCACAGCGAGGCGGCGAAGACCAGGCGCATCGCGGCGCTCAATTGGTGGGCACCCCGTACGAGGCATCGACGAGCGGCACGCCAAACTCCTGCAGGATGGCCTGGATCTGCGGCGCCTGCGATTCGATCAGCCCCTCGATCTGCTGCTTCCATTCGCGCTCGCCGTAGCGCACGCCCATGGCCATCTGGTAGTCCAGCCGGATGCCCTTCTCGGACTTCAGCGGCACCACCGTCATCTGGGGCGACTTGATCTGCCGTGCGAAGAAGCCGGCGATCGGGCCCCACACCACCACCGCGTCGAGCTTGCCCTCGGCCAGGTCGCGGGCGACGATCTCGCCGGCGTACTGCGCCGGGTCGGCATTCACGAGCTTGTAGGGCACGCCTTGTTCGAGCAGGCCGTGCCGGGCCAACCAGGCCGACGCTGGCGAGCGGTCGTAGATGCCGATGCGCATGGCCTTCAGCCGCGCCGGATCGAGTTTCAGGAACTCTTCTGCCGTCGTCACGTTGTCCAGGCCCTTGCCCTTGGGGAACATCAGCGCGTAGGTGGAGCGGTAGTAGGGCTTGGTGACGGACACCTCGTCCAGCCCCACCGGCACGCCCATGACGATGTCGCAGGGGTAGTCCTGCCCCGGCACCTTGAAACGCAGCGTGTTGCGAAAGAACGCCATGCGCTGCGGGAAGGAGTAGTAGGTGACCGGCAATCCCAACGCCTTGCCAAACAGCTCGGCGATGCGGTTTTCGATGCCTTCTCCTTGCGTGTTGGAGAACGGCATGTTGTTCGGGTCCTGGCACACCCGCAGCGCGGTGCGCGGCGGCGCCTCCTGGGCCACGGCGGGCAGCAGCGCGCAGGCGGCAGCGGCACCCAGCAGGCCGGCACGCAGGCCAGCGCCAAGGGCAGCGCGGGCGGTCGCGCGCTGGCGGCCTTTCATTTGGCCTCTTCCACGCGGGCGCGGGTGATGGCGCCGTCGGATCGGCCCTTGAGGTAGGCGTACAGCTGGTCGATGTTGCCCATCACCTGCGGGCTGGTGCCGAAGCTTTGCATGCCCTTCTCGAGCCGGCCGTCGCGCACGACCTTGATGAATTCTTCCTTGGTCAGCGTCTTCAGACTGGTGATCAGCGAGGGGCCGACCATGCCTTCCTGGTTCGGGCCGTGGCACCGATCGCAGGCGGCAGCGCGCCAGGTGCGAAAGCCTTTCATGGTCTCAGGGTCCACCTTGTAGCCTTCGGTGACCTTGTAGGGCGGCGGTTCGGCGGCGGCAGTGGCCGGCACGCAGGCCATGGTGGCGAGCAGGGCGATAGAGGGCAGCCAGATGGGCATGCGAAGGTTCATGGCTCCGGGATCTCTCGGTGAAGGGTCGTGGGGAGGGAGAGCCCCGCCAGCGGGGCTCCCACGGGCCGCGCACAGCGGCCGCGGTATCTCAACGGTCAGTTGGGCAGTGCGAACACCGTCAGCGAGCCACCGAGGTCGGTGTACTGGCCCAGTTCCTTGTAGCCGCCCACGGCACCCAGGCCTTCGGTGCTCTTCTCCGGGTCGATGCCGGCCGCCATGCCGATGCCGGCCCAGCCACCGATGCCCGAGAACACGCCGATGTACTGCTTGCCCTTGTGCTCATAGGTGAACACGTTGCCGATGATGCCGGACGGGGTCTTGAACTTGTACAGCTCCTTGGTGATGTCCCTGGCGTCCACGCACTTGAGGTAGCCCTCCAGCGTGCCGAAGCACGAGATGCCCCCGGCCGTGTTCAGCGAGCCGCTCCACACCGAGAACTTCTCGGCCTTGGACTGCACGATCTTGCCGGTGCCAGCGTCCCAGGTGATGAAGTTGCCCATGCCACCATGGCTGCCCGGCGTGGGGTACATCGACAGCGTGGCGCCCACGTAGGGCTGGCCCGCGGTGTATTCGACCTTGAAGGGCTCGTAGTCCATGCAGACATGGTTGGTCGGCACGTAGAAGAGCTTGGTGTTGGGGTCGAACGAGGCGGGTTGCTGGTCCTTGCTGCCCAGGGCGGCCGGGCAGATGCCCTTGGTGTTGACGTCGGCACCGTTCTGCGCGGTCGAATACTTGGCCACCACCTGCGGCCGGCCGGTCTTCATGTCCACATGGGTGGCCCAGTTCACCTTGGGGTCGTACTTCTCGGCCACCAGCAGCGCACCGGTGACGCGGTCCATCGTGTAGGCGAAGCCATTACGGTCGAAGTGCACCAGCGCCTTGGTCGGCTTGCCCTTGACGTTGATGTCCGCCAGGATCATCTCGTTGACGCCGTCGAAGTCCCACTCGTCGTAAGGCGTCATCTGGTAGACCCAGTTGGCCTTGCCGGTGTCCACGTCACGCGAGAAGATGCTCATCGACCACTTGTTGTCGCCAGGGCGTTGCGCCGGGTTCCAGGTCGAGGGGTTGCCGGTTCCGTAGTAGACGGCGTTGGTCGCCTTGTCGTAGCTGAACCACCCCCAGGTGGTGCCGCCGCCGATCTTCCACTGGTCGCCCTGCCAGGTCTTGAGCGACGAGTCCTTGCCGACCGGGGCCATCTTGCCGTCGGTCCAGGTCATGGTCTTGTCCGGGTCCATCAGCATTTCGGCGTCCGGCCCGGTGCTGTAGCCCTTCCAGACCAGCTTGCCGTCGGCGATGTTGTAGGCGGCCAGGTAGCCCCGCACGCCGAACTCGCCACCGCTGATGCCGGTGATGACCTTGTCCTTGAACACGTGGGGCGCGTTGGTGTTGGTGGCGCCGACCTTCGGGTCGCCGTTCTTCACCGTCCACACCACCTTACCGGTCTTGGCGTCCAGCGCGACCAGGTTGGTGTCGGCCTGCTGCAGGAAGACCTTGCCCTCGGCATAGGCCAGCCCGCGGTTCACGGTGTCGCAGCACATGACGGCGATCACGGACTGGTCCTGCTTGGGCTCGTACTTCCACTTGATCTTCTGCGTGTCCACGTCGATCGCGAACACCTTGTTCGGGAACGGCGAGTGCAGGTACATGGTGCCGTCGATCACCAGGGGCGAGCCTTCGTGGCCGCGCAGCACGCCGGTGGAGAACATCCACGCGACCTGCATCTTGCCCACATTGGCCTTGGTGATCTGGTTCAACTTGCTGTAGCGCTGGTTGAACATGTCGCCCGCTTGCATCGCCCAGTTCTTCGAATTGGCGATGTTTTTCTCGACATCGGCATTGGCCAGCGCGACGGCTGGTAGTGCCAACATTGCGATGCCTAAAACCCGTGCAAGACGGGCGGCGATCGGCCTGGATAACGTCATGGATGTCTCCTCATTCTTCAGTCGGTTGGGAACACGATCAAGGCTGCCAGCCTGCGGATCTTTCGATCATCTCGGCGAGTGCCCCGGACCGCAACATCCATGCCCACGTTGGACGCGTGCGCAAACGCTGGTGCCCTGGCCGGTGATGCATGTCGGCCACGCCAGCGCGCTTCCCACTGGCAATGCCGAGCGCGGTGACACCGAGACCCCACGCACGGCCCGATGCGAGGGACCTGGAACCTAGGGAAACCCCCTGGGAGATCGGCGCACGGCCTGGCCCCGCGAGCGCCGCTGCAGGCGGCGCATTGCATCGGTGTGCGCATCAAATATGGTGCAAAGTGTCTCGCTCCAAACACCGCAGGCCGAACGTCGTGCACCGTCCACCGTGCTGCGCGCGGCGCCAGCGCTGGCGATGGCGTGTGCGGGCATCACGGTGAAAACCCGGGGCGTGCAGGGGCACAGAAGTTGCAGGATTGACACTGCGCAATTCGCCCGACCCGCCACCCCCACCAGCCGAAAGTTTTCAACGCCCGACATGCTGCGCACCACCGACCTGACCAAGCGCTATGGATCGCGAACGGCGCTGCAGTCGCTGTCGCTGCACATCCCCGCAGGCCAGTTCGTGGCGCTGCTCGGGCCCAACGGCGCAGGCAAGTCCACGCTGTTCCAGGTCCTCACGGGCATGTTCGCGGCGGATGCCGGCGAGGTCGAGGTGGCCGGCCATTCGCTGCGCCGCGCGGCCACGCAGGCGCTGCGCCACATCGGCGTGGTGTTCCAGCAGATCTCGCTCGACCTGGACCTCTCCATCCGGCGCAACCTGCTGTTCCAGGCCGACCTGCATGGCCTGCCGCGGCCCCTGGCCCACGCCCGCATCGCCGCCGCCTGCGCGCGCCTGAACATCGATGCCGACCTGGACCGCAAGGTGCGCGAGCTGTCCGGCGGCAACCGGCGCAAGGTGGAGCTGGCGCGCGCCGGCCTGCACCGTCCCGCCGTGCTGCTGATGGACGAGGCCACGGTGGGGCTGGACCCGAAGTCGCGCCAGGACCTGCTGGCCGCCCTGCGTGCGGACGTGCGCGAGCGCGGCGTGTGCGTGCTGTGGGCCACGCACCGCGTCGAGGAAGCCGAGCAGGCCGACCGCGTGCTGGTGCTGCACAAGGGCGCGCTGCTGGCGGATGGCACGCCGGCGCAGGTGGTCGAGCGCCTGGGCGGCGCCACGCTGGAGGAGGGATTCATCGCACGGACTTCGTGACACCGCTGACACCCGCTGACACAGACTGACACCGCCAGCCCTCCGGCTGCGCCAGAACAAACACAGGAGACATCGCATGCTGCAAGCCACCCGTTCTTCCACCGCCTCCATGGCGCGTGCCGGCGCCGCCGCGCTCGTGCTGGCCCTGGCCTGCGGCGCCGCGCTGGCGCAGGGCACCGCCTACGTGACCAGCGAGAAGGACAACGCGCTGACCCTGATCGACCTGGGCACGCTGGCAGTGAAGGGCACGATCCCGACGTGCAAGCGCGCGCGCCACATCCAGCTGACGCCCGAGCGCCAGATCATGGTGGCCTGCACCGATTCCAACCAGGCCGACCTGATCGACCCGGCCAGCGGCAAATCGCTGCGGCGCATCCCGCTGGGCGATGAGCCCGAGGCCTTCGACCTGTCGCCGGACGGCAAGGTCATCTACGTGTCGAACGAAGACGCGGGCGAAGCCAGCTTCATCGACACGGCCAGCGGCAAGAAGCTGCGCGCCGTCAAGGTGGGCGGCGAGCCCGAAGGCGTCAAGGTCAGCGCCGATGGCAAGACGCTGTACGTCACGTCCGAGGTGGCCAGCCTGATCCACGTGATCGACACGGCCAGCGGCAAGGTGGTCAAGAACATCCGCGCCGGCAAGCGCCCGCGGCGCATGGCCATCACGCCGGACGGCAAGGAGCTGTGGGTCACCAACGAGCTGGACGCCAGCGTCAGCATCATTTCCACGGCCACGCACGAGGTCATCGACACGCTGAAGTTCGAGGTCAAGGGCGCGCGCGCCGAGGACATCACGCCGGTGGGCGTGCAGATCACCAGCGATGGCAAACGCGCCTTCGTCGGCCTGGGCCGGGCCAACCATGTGGCCTTTGTGGACGTGGCGAGCCGCAAGGTCGAGTCGCTCGTGCTGGTGGGCAAGCGGGCGTGGAACGTGACGCTGGACAAGGCGCAGACGCGGCTGTGGGTGGTCAACGGCCTGAGCGACGACGTGACGGTGGTCGACGTGGCCGGTGCCAAGGCCGTCAAAAGCATCCCGGTCGGCCGCGTGCCGTATGGGCTGGTGATCGTGGAATGAGGCGCGCCCGGCTCATCACAGGCACGCGCTGCGCAACCGAAGGCGAAGGCATCGGCACCGCGGCCCCCTCTCTGACGCGCGTGCGGCAGGGCAGGCTTGCCGGCGTGCTGCTGGCCATGGCCATGCTGGCCGTGGCCGGGGCGGCGCCTGCCGCTGCGGCGGCCGTGCTCAGGGCCACGTTGATCACGCAGGGCGACGACCCGCGGCTGGAGCGTTCGCGCCTGGAGCGGGCCTACCTCGGCCATCCGGGCGGCCCGCTGACCGACGGGCTGGAGGTGGCGCTGGACGAGGCGAAGTTCGAGCTCGACGCCGCCGGTGCCGAGGTGGCGCTGGCCAGCGCGCCGGCCACCACCATCGAGGCGGCGCGCGCCGCGGCGCTGGCAGCCGAGAAAGCCGGCGCGGCCGTGCTGCTGACCGACCTGCCGGCCGACTGGACGCTGGCCGTGGCCGACGCCGTGAAGCTGCCGGTCCTGAACCTGGGCGAGGCCGCCGACCGTCTGCGCCAGCGCGACTGCCGCGCCCGCATGTTTCACCTGATCCCCAGCGAACGCATGCGCAGCGATGCGCTGGCCCAGGCCCTGACCACGCGCAAGTGGAGCAAGCTCTTGCTGCTGGTGGGCGACAGCCCGCAGGACGCGGTGCGGGCCGCCACGGCGCAGGCCTCGATCAAGCGCTACGGCCTGCAGGTGGTGGCCACCAAACCGTTCAAGCTCTCAGCCGACCCGCGCGAGCGCGAGCTGGCCAACCCGCTGCTGCTGACCGCCGGCAACACCTACGACGCAGTGTGGGTGGTCGACAGCGACGGCGAATTCGCCCGCACGTTGCCCTACCGCACCGTGCTGCCGCGCCCGGTGGTGGGCGATGCCGGGCTGGTGGCGCTGGCTTGGCACCCGCAGTTCGAGCGCTATGGCGCGCCGCAGGTGGCCCGGCGTTTTGCCAAGGCCGCCAAGCGGCCGATGGTGGCGCAGGACTGGGCAGCGTGGGTCGCAGGCAAGGCCCTGGCCGCTGCAGCCGTGGCCGCGCCCAAGGGCCCGAACGCCGCCTGGGCGCAGGCGCTGGGCAAGGGCGCGCTCGATGGTTCCAAAGGCACCAACCTGAGCTTTCGGCCCTGGGACGGCCAGCTGCGCCAGCCCATGCTGCTGACCGACGGGCAGGGCGTTGTCGCCCAGGCGCCGGCCGAAGGCGTGCTGCACCCGCGCGACGTGCTCGACACGCTGGGCGCCGACGCACCGGAGAAGCTGTGTCCCATCGCCCGGTGAACACGTTGACCACGGCCGCGCCCGCTGGCGACCCGGCCGAGTCGCCGGCACGTCGCGGCCTGGCCCATGCGCTGCAGGCGATGCGCGCCATCGTGCTGCGCGAGCTCTACAAGTTCTCGCAGCAGACCGGGCGGCTGGTGTCGGCGCTGGTGCGCCCGCTGCTGTGGCTGGCGGTGTTCGCGGCGGGCTTTCGCAACGTGTTCGGCGTGGCCATCGTGCCGCCCTACGACACCTACATCCCCTACGACGTCTACATCGTGCCGGGGCTGGTCGGCATGGTGCTGCTGTTCAACGGCATGCAGTCCTCCCTGGCGATGGTCTATGACCGTGAGATGGGGCTGATGCGGCTGCTGCTCACGGCGCCGCTGCCACGGCCCTGGCTGCTGTTCTCCAAGCTCTGCGCCACGGCCTTGCTGTCGGTGCTGCAGGCGCTGGCGTTCGTCATCGTGGCGGTGCTGATCGGCACCGATCTGCCGCTGTGGACGCTGGCCAGCCTGCACGCGCTGGTGGCGCTGACGGTCGGCGCGCTGATGCTGGGCGCGCTGGGGCTGTTGCTGTCGGTGCACATCAAGCAGCTGGAGAACTTCGCGGGCACGATGAACTTCGTCATCTTTCCGATGTACTTTCTGTCGACCGCGCTCTACCCGCTGTGGAAGCTGCAGGAGTCGGGCGCCGAGTGGGTCTACCAGCTCGCGCGCTTCAACCCGTTCACTTACGCGGTGGAATGGATTCGCTTCGCGCTGTACGGCAAGGACCCGGGTTTGGCGCCCTATGTCGTGCTGGGTTGCCTGCTGGTGTTCTTCGGGCTGGCCTGCTGGGGTTACGACCCGCAGCGCGGCTTCGGCGGGCTGACCAAGCGGCCGGGGGGCGCGCCATGAGCCGCGTCCGGCCGCGCGTTCAAGCGACCAGTCAGGCGCCCGCCGCAGGCGAAGCCGGGAATTTGCCCATGGGGGGCGACAGCCGGCCGACCCGGCGCGCCTGCCTGCGCGGGGCCGCCGCGCTGGCGCTGGCGGCCACGCCGTGGGCCTGCGCGCTGGCGTCGACCGATGCGTTTCCGTCGCGGGCAGTCACGCTGTGGGTGCCCTGGCCGGCGGGTGGCGCCACCGATGTTTCGCTGCGCCTCTTGGCAGAGCTGGCGTCCGTCGCGCTGGGCCAGCCGGTGCTGACCGAGAACCGCGGCGGTGCCGGTGGCACGCTGGCCATGCCGGTGCTGCAGCAGGCGCGGCCCGACGGCTACACCATCGCGCAGATGCCGCAGCCGGTGTTCCGCGCGCCGCATGTGCACAAGGTGCTGTGGGACCCGATCCGCGACGTGACGCCCATCGTGCAGGTCTCCAGCGTCACCTTCGGTTTGCTGGTCGCGGCCGGCAGCCCGGTGCAGTCGCTGGACGACCTGTTCGCCATCGCACGGGCGCGCCCCGGCGCGCTGACCATCGCCACCAACGGCATCGGCACCACGCCCCACATGCTGCTGGAGACCTTGTTCACGGCGCGCGGCCTGCGCTACATCCACGTGCCGTACAAGGGCACGGCCGAGCAGCTCAACGCGATCGCCGGCGGGCAGGTGATGGCCGGCATCAACTCCACCGGCTTCGGCCCGGCCGTGGACGCCGGCACGCTGCGGCTGCTGGCCGTCACATCGGCCGAACGCTCACGGCGCTGGCCGCAGGTGCCGGCGCTGCGCGAGCTCGGCTTCGACATCGTGGCCCGGTCGCCCTATGGCCTGGCCGGGCCACGCGGCCTGTCGCGCGCTGTCGTGACGACGCTGCACGACGCCTTCAAGACCGCCATGTTCGACCCGCGGTTTCGCGACGAGCTGGCCAAGTACGACCAGGAGGTCGACTACCTCGGCCCGCAGGCCTACGCGCAGGCCTGCCGGGACGTTTTCGCGCAGGAGCGCGCGATGGTGGAGAAGCTGGGGCTGACCCGCACCGGCAATCAATAAAAGAAGGAGACACCCGTGATTCGATCCAGCAATCAAAACGAGCGCAGGCGCAGGCTGATCGCCCTGGCCATGGCCGCCGCCGGCTGCCCGGCCGCCGTGCAGGCGCAGCTGGCCGCCGCGCCGGCCGCGAGCCTGCCCACCGTCGAGGTGGTGGGCGCCACGCCGGTGCCGGGCATCGACGTGCCGAAGGACCAGATTCCCTCGAACGTGCAGACGGCAGACGACCGCGACCTGCGCCGCACGCAGAGCCTGAACCTGCTGGACTTCATGGCCACGCAGATGCCCAGCGTGAACGTCAACGAGATCCAGGGCAACCCGTACCAGGCCGACTTGAACTACCGCGGCTTCAGTGCCAGCCCGCTGCTGGGCACGCCGCAGGGCATCTCGGTCTACCAGGACGGCGTGCGCACCAACGAGCCCTTCGGCGATGTCGTGAACTGGGACTTGATCCCCAAGGGCGCGATCTCCAGCATCACGCTGCTGCCGGGCTCCAACCCGCTGTTCGGCCTGAACACGCTGGGCGGCGCGCTCTCGCTCAAGACCAAGCGCGGCGACACGCACCCCGGCACCGCGCTGGAGCTGCAGGCCGGCTCGTTCGGGCGCATCAGCACCGAGCTGACGCACGGCCGCAAGCTGGGGCAGGACGCGCACCTGTTCCTGGCCATCGGCGGGCTGAACGAAGACGGCTGGCGCGACCATTCGCCCTCGCAGGTGCGCCAGCTGTTCGCCAAGGTCGGGCAAGACCGCGGCGCCTTTTCATGGGACCTGGGCTTCACCTACGCCCGCAACCGCATGATCGGCAACGGCCTGTTGCCCGAATCGATGCTGGCGCAGAGCCGCACCCAGGTCTACACCCGGCCCGACGAGACCCGCAACCGCCTGCAGATGCTGACGCTCAACGCCAGCTACCAGGTGAGCGATCAGCAGACCCTGGCCATGACGGCCTACACGCGGCGCACACGCTTCAGCACCTTGAACGGCGACCTGAACGACGACTTCGACCCGCCCGGCACGCCAGAGACAGGCGTGGAGAACCGCAGCGCCACGCAGCAGCGCGGCGAAGGCGTGGCGCTGCAATCGACGTGGACGCGGGGCATGCACCAGCTGACCGTCGGCACCTCGTTCGACCGCGCGCGCACGGGCTTTCTGCAGACCGAGTCTGAGGGCTTTCTGGACCCGTCGCGCGCGGTGGTGCCAACGGAAGACCCCGAGGTCGACGCGCTGCTCTCCGGCAAGAGCCGCACCGCAAGCGTGTATGTCTACGACCTGGTGACGCTGCGGCCGGACCTGCAGCTCAGCCTGGCGGGCCGCTACAACCAGACCCGCGTATCCACCCGCGACGACGGCCGCACCCAGCTCGGGCTGGGCACCAACCTGGATGGCGACGGCCGCTACAACCGCTTCAACCCCGCCATCGGCCTGACCTGGCAGGCCACGCCGACTCTGACGGCCTACGGCAGCTGGAGCCAGGGCAGCCGCGCGCCGAGCCCGATCGAGCTGGGCTGCTCCGACCCATTGAACCCCTGCGTGCTGCCCAACGCGCTGCAGTCCGACCCGCCGCTGGAGCAGGTGATCTCGCAGACGCTGGAGGCCGGCCTGCGTGGCAAGCTGGGCGCCGGCATGCGCTGGAACGCCTCGGTGTTTCGCACCGTCAACAAGAACGACCTGCTGTTCGTCAGCAGCGGCTTGTCGCGCGGTTACTTCACCAACTTCGGCCGCACGCAGCGCCAGGGCGTGGAGCTGGGGCTGTCGCAGCAGACGGCGGCGTTCGACTGGGGCGTGTCGTACAGCTGGCTGCGCGCTCGCTTCGGCTCGTCGGCCTGCCTGGTGTCCGAGGCCAACAGCTCGGCCGAAACCAATCCGGCCTGCACCGGCGACGACGAGATCGCCGTGCGGCGCGGCGACCGCCTGCCGGGCCTGCCGGCCCATGCGCTGAAGTTCAACCTCGACTGGCGCGCCACGCCGGTCTGGAGCCTGGGCGCGCAATGGCGCGTGTACGCGGGGCAAACCGTGCGTGGCAACGAGAACGGCCAGCACCAGGCGGACGGG
Source organism: Rhodoferax sp. RT4P68 (assembly GCF_056521305.1). Taxonomy (NCBI): domain Bacteria; kingdom Pseudomonadati; phylum Pseudomonadota; class Betaproteobacteria; order Burkholderiales; family Comamonadaceae; genus Rhodoferax; species Rhodoferax sp. RT4P68. Next base: position 104,681 of record NZ_JBWMBB010000017.1, on the reverse strand, counting down.
GTCGACTTCTTCGGCAGCGGCCGCGTGGGTGGCTTTGCGCTGCTGGACCTGACGACGCGCTACCGCATCGGCCGCCATGTGGAGCTGTTCGCCAAGGTGGCCAACGTGTTCGACCGGCGCTATGCCACCGGCGGGCAGCTGGGCGAGAACGCGCTGGGTGCCAGCGGCGCGGTGGTGGCGCCCGGCGCCTGGCGCAACGAGCAGTTCGTGGCGCCGGGCGCGCCGCGTGCGGCCTGGGTCGGGGTGCGGGTGGAGTTCGGCGTCTGAGAGGCAGGCCATTCAAGGGGTTGACGCTGGTAGTTCGCTGAGTCCTGGGTCTGGCCGCTTGTACCGGATGTGCCTGGGTGTGCTGGGTGTGCTGGGTGTGCTGGGTGTGCTGGGTGTGCTGGGTGTGCTGGGTGTGCCGGGTGTGCTGGGGATGCTGGGGATCCTGGGGAGGCTGGGGATGCTGGGGGCCGCCCGGCATGGGGCACCCCCAGGGCCGGCCCGGCTCAGCGCCCCTCGCCCAGGGGCTCGGGGTCCCCTGCGGTGCTCGCGGCATGGGCGCATTGCACAACTCGCACCACTCACTGCGTTCGTTCACCTCGAACAGGTGCAATGAGTCAGTTTACGAAGCGTGCTTCGCCGCCGCCCATGCCGCTGCGCTCCTCGGCGCATCTGCAGGGCCGGCCCTGGGGGTACCCCATGCCGGGCTCGGTGCGGCTGACTCCGATGCACGGTGCGCGCTCGTAGGCCGGCGAGAGGGGGCGCTGGTGGCTCGACGACACGGCCCGCTTGTAGCCCGACGAGAGGGCCCACCAGTAGTCCGGAGCGCGCGAGCCCGCGTCACGCGGGCCTGTCTCCCGACAGCGCTTCAGCCACCCACCACGTAGCCCGGCCTGGGGTGGCCGCCGTGGCCAACCTGTGGACGCGCCGAGGAGCGCAGGACTGCGGGCGGCGGCGCAGCACGCCTCAATGACTAGCTCATTGCACTTGTTCGAGGTGAACGAACGCAGTGAGTGGTGCGAGTTGTGCAATGCGCCCGCAGGCCGAGCACCGCAGGCTGCCCGAGCCCCTGGGCGAGGGACGCGTCCACCGGGCGGCCGCGGCGGGCACCCCAGGCCGGGCGGCCCTCTCCAGCGGCCCTCTCCCTCAGCCCTCTCCCGCAGGCCTCTCCCGCAGCCCTCTCCACCCCCGCGACCCCAGCGATCGCAATGACCTCTAAAGGCATGGGCGTTAGACGGTGCCGTGGCAAGGGGCACCGGTCAGGGCCGCACGCCGTCGCGCAGCTTGCGCGCGATGTCGTCCAGCACCGGCAACAGGTCGTCCACCGAATCGACGACGTAGTGCGCCCCGGCACCGGCCAGCTTGGCCGTGGCGGCGCTGCGTTGCACCTGCTGCTCAGAAGCGGAGAGGGCGTTCCATTCGGCCAGCGTCAGGCCCATGGCGTTGCCGCTGACGGCGACGCCCACCGTCCAGGTGCCGGCGTGCAGCCCTTCCTGGATGCCAACCTCGGTGTCGTCCACTTTCACGACGGTGGCGGGCCACCAGACGCCCAGGTCGGCGAAGGTGCGCCACATCATCAGTGGCGAGGGCCGGCCGGCCGCCAGGTCGCCGGCGCAGACGAGGTTGTCCGGCGCGTAGCCCCCGGCAGCCGCGATCGGCAGCAGCACCTCCATGATGGGCCGGTTGTAGCCTGTGGTGGAGCCGATCTTCAGGCCGCGCGCACGCACGGCCGCCACGGTCTGCAGCGCGCCGGGGATGAACTCTGCGAAGTCGGCCACCACGGCCGCGTTCATCGGCGTGAAGACCTCGTACAAATGGTCCACGTCCGCATCGGTGAAGGGGCGGCCGTGGCGGGCCTGCCATTGCGCGGCCACGTCCGGCAACTGGCCCAGCGCGTGGATGTGATCCCACTTGGCCACGCCCATCGGGCCGCGTGCCTGCTCGATGGTGAGCGCAACGCCGAACTGCTCGAACAGCCGCACGAAGGCGCCCATGGGCGCGCAGGATCCGAAATCCAGGATGGTGCCGGCCCAGTCGAACACGACGGCGCTCAGCGCCAGGGGCTTGGTCGATGCGGGAAGAGGGGTTGTCATGGGGTGTTCAGGCTTTCGAAGACATGTTGTTCTGTCACCAGGCCGCCATCACCTCTTCGGCAATGCCGAAGGCGGTGCTGGCGCCAGTGCCGCTGGTGACCAGCACCACGCGTGTGGCCTCGTCGGGTGCGTCGATCAGGCAGTCGGTGCTGGCCGATGACGGGTAGGTGCCGACCCAGCGCTCGCTGACGCGGCAGTCCTGCAGCTGCAGGGTGCGGTGCAGGTGCTGCAGGATCAGATCGTCCACGCGCTCCTGCGCGAAGGGCGCGGGCGCGGCGCCGTAGTGGTGGGAATCGCCGACCACCAGCGAGCCGTCTGCACTCTGCACGACGATCAGGTGGATGCCGTGCGCCAGCGACTCGGCGTCCTCGCGTTCGAGCTGCGCGAGCAGCGGCGCGGCGGCCGGCAAGCGGCTGTAGCCGTGGTAGCGCACCAGGCTCAGGTCGGCCATCACCGCGCCGGGCAGGCGAAAGCCCGGCTGTGGCACCACGCGCAGCATCTGCAGCTGGCACAACCGCAGCTGGTGGGGCAGCAGGCGCTCGGCGAACAGGCCGTGCAGCTCGCTGTTGGTACAGACCACCACGCGCTCTGCGAACAAGGTGCCGCGCGCGGTGCGCACGCGCGGCGTGGCCACCTCGAGCACGGCCTCGCCGAAGCGGAACACCACACCGTGCGCCTGCGCCAGCCAGCGCGCCAACAGGCCGATGGCGGTGCGCGACTCGACCCGCATCTCGTGCGGGCTGTACAGCACGGCCTGGGCGCCTTGGAGCTGCAGGGCAGGCGCGCGGCGGGCGGCTTCGTCGGGGGCCAGCAGCTCGCAGCCATCGGCCATGTCGGTCGCCATGAAGGCTTGCAGCACCGGCAGCGCCAGCGGCCGAAAGGCCGTGAGGTACAGGCCGTGGTGCACGGCCTCGATGCCGGCCTGCGGGGCGACGGCGCCCCAGACCTCGCGCGCGCGGCGGGCGCGGCGCCAGGTATCGCCGGCGCCCTGGCCGGTGACGGTGATGAAGCCGAAGTTGCGGATCGAGGCGCCGACGCAGGCCGCGTCGCGCTCGACCACGCAGACCTTCAGGCCACGCTGCGCGGCGGTGTAGGCGTGGGCCAGGCCAACGATGCCGGCGCCCACCACGATCAGGTCGAATCGGGAATCTGAAGAAGTGTCCACGGTGCTTACAGGAGAGGGGTGGAAGGCGGCCGGTGCAGCTTGAGCACCGGCCAGCGGCGCGATGCGGCCTCTTCGGCCAGCCGGGCGTCGGGGTCGACGGCGACCGGCGCGCCCACGGCCAGCAGCAGCGGCAGATCGTTGATCGAGTCGCTGTAGAACGTGGCGTTGGCCAGCGCGGCCTCGGCGTCCTGCCCACGCTCGGCCAGCCACTGCTGCAGGCGCTGCACTTTGCCGCCCTGCATGTTCAGCACGCCTGCGGTGTGGCCGGTGAAGCGGCCATCAGTGTGCTGGGCCAGCTCGGTGGCGATCAGGTGGTCGAAGCCCAGTGCATCGGCGCTCGGCTGCGCCAGGATGCGGCTGGACGCGGTCGTCAGCACCAGCAGGTCACCGGCCGCGCGGTGCTGCTGCACCAGCGCATGGGCTTCCGCCGGGATGCGTGGCAGCACCACGCGCTGCGCGAAATCGGCCAGCAGGGGGGCCCACTGGGCCGGTGTGCGGCCACCGAAGACGGACGCGTAGAACGCGCAGAACTCGGCCGGCGTCACCAGCCCCGCGTGGTAGCGCCGGTCCATCTCGGCATTGCGCTCGGCCAACTGCGGGTCCAGCGCGTCCAGCGCGCACTGGGCCAGCAGGTAGTCGACCCACAGCACCTCGCTGTCGCCGCTCAGCAAGGTGTTGTCCAGGTCGAACAGCGCCAGGCGGGGGGAGTGAGTGGGGGCGTGCGGAGGCAAGGGCGCAGGGAAGGTCGGGCGGGCCCCCGTCATGTCGCGCGCCCCCGCCACGCCTGGGTGCTGCGCTCCACCCACCGGCCCAACCCCAGGTAGACCAGCGTGACCAGCGCCGAGGTGCCGGCGATCAGCACCGCCATGGCCGCGGCCGCGCCGGTGTCGCCGGCTTCGTCCAGGTTCAGGATGGCGACCGAGGCCAGCTTGGTGTCTGGCGAATACAGGAACACCACGGCCGAGATCGTCGTCATCGCGTTGATGAAGAAGTAGCGCGACACGTCCAGCAGCACCGGCAGGCAGATCGGCAACGTCACGCGCCAGAAGGTGGTGAACAGCGGCACCTTGAGCGAGGCGGACACGGACTCGAATTCGGCATCCAGGGCCTTCAGTGCGGTCACCACCGTGACGTGGCCGGTCGTATAGAAATGCACCACCGTGCACAGCACCATCAGCGGCAGCGTCTGGTAGAGCACGTTGAGCGGGTTGCCCGGGGCGTTGAAGAAGAAGATGTAGCCCAGGCCCAGCACCAGGCCGGGCACGGCCATCGGCAGCATGGCCAGCAGGCGCACCACGGGGCGCAGCGCATCGAAGCCGCGCGTCTTCTCCAGCAGCCAGGCGCCGACGAACACGATCACTGGCCCCAGCACGGCGGTGCACGCCGCCAGCTGCAGGCTGTTGAGCATGGCGTCGCCCAGCTCGGCATCGACCAGGCCGGCGAAGTAATGGTCCAGGCTGGGCGCAAGGTTGTAAGGCCACAGCTTGGCGAACGAGGCGAACACCGCCATGCCGAACATCGCCACCACCAGCGCGACGATGACCAGGCAGTACAGCGTCATTGCGGCGTCGAAGCCCCGTGCGCGGCGCGGCACCAGCGCGACGGCGCGTGCCGTCAGCGTGGCGGTCTGCTTGCGCTGCACCAGGGTGTCGATACCGAAGGTCAGCACCGCCGGCAGCAACAGCAGCAAGGCGACGACGGCGCCACGCTGGAAGTCCTGCTGCCCGATCACCAGCTTGAACACGTCGGTCGCCAGCACGTTGAAGTTGCCGCCGATCACCTTGGGGATGCCGAAATCGGTGATCACCAGCGTGAAGCAGACCAGCGCGGCCGAGATCAGCCCGTACTTGGCGCCGGGCAGCGTGATCGTCATGAACTTGCGGCGCGTGCTGGTGCCCAGCGCGTCGGCCGCCTCGTACAGCCGCGCATCGGCCAGCGACAGCGCGGTGACCAGAATCATCAGCACATGCGGAAAGGTGGCGAAGCACTCGGCCAGCACGATGCCCGGCGCGCCGTAAATGCTGTCGAAGCCCAGGCCCCGCCAGAAGTCCCTGGCCACGCCCTGGTTGCCGAACCAGTAGATCAGCGAGATCGCCGACAGCAGCGAGGGCGCCAGCAGCGGCAGCAGCATCACCGTGCGCAAGAGCGGCTTGCCGGCCATGCAGCTGCGCGTGAGCGCGTAGGCAAACACAAAAGCCAGCGGCACGACGATGGCCGTCACCAGTGCCGAGACCCACACGCTGTTCCACAGGCTGGTCAGCAGCCCGGGCGATGCGAGGTAGGCCGCAAACACCGCCAGGCCCGACTGCGCCACACCGTCCGGCGCGTCCAGCGCTTTGGACAGGATCAACAGCAAGGGTGCGACCAGGCCCACGCCCAGCAGCAGCAAGATGCCGAGCAGGCCCAGGCTGGCCAGCCGGTCCGACCAGTGCACGCGCATCTTCAAAGGTGCGGCGCTATGGGGCGCCGCTGCCGCCGCGAGGGTGTTCACGCCGCGGCGCCCAGTGGGAACACGCGCAGCCGGTCGGCGCGCAGCGCGAAGCGCACGCTGGCGCCTTCGTGCACGCCGAATTCGTCCATCTGGTTCAGCGAGTACTGCAGATGCAGGGGCTGGCCAGGAATGCCCTCGACCTCGACCTCGGCCATGCAGTTGCCGCCCAGGAACTCGATGTGGCGCACGGTGCCGGCGCAGCGCAGCGGGTCATCGTCGCGCACGCCGCCGACCACGCGGTCTTCGGGGCGCCAGTACAGGGCCACATCGCGGCCCGGCGCGATGGCTGCGCCGGCCGCCGGCGCGCACTGCAGGCGCTTGTCGCCGCAGCGGAACCAGTGGTCGGCCTCGGCCACGGCTTGCATCCGGTTGACCTTGCCGACGAAGCTGGCGACAAAGGGCGTGGCCGGCTCGCGGTAGATCTGCAACGGCGTGCCGACTTGCTCGATCACGCCGTGGTTCATGACCACGATGCGGTCGGCCACCGACAGCGCCTCTTCCTGGTCGTGCGTCACCATGATGGTGGTCACACCCAGCCTGCGCTGCAGCGCGCGGATCTCGTTGCGCAGGTGCACGCGCACGGTGGCGTCTAAAGCGGATAGAGGCTCGTCCAGCAGCAGCAGACCGGGCGAGGTGGCCAGTGCCCGCGCCAGCGCGATGCGCTGCTGCTGCCCGCCGGACATCTGCGCCGGGTACTTGCCGCCGCTGCCCGCCAGGCCCACCAGAGCCAGCAGCTCGTCCACGCGTGTGGCGATCTGCTGGCGCGTCTGGCGCCGGTTGACGAGGCCATAGCCCACGTTCTGCGCCACCGTGAGGTTGGGGAACAGCGCGTAAGACTGGAACATGATCCCGTAGTCGCGCTCGGCCGGCGGCAGCACCGAAATGTCGCGCCCGGCCTGCACGATCTGGCCGGCGGTCTGGGCTTCGAGCCCAGCCACGATGCGCAGCAGCGTCGTCTTGCCGCAGCCAGACGGCCCCAGGAAGCACACGAACTCGCCGCGCTGGATCGACAGGTCGATGCTGTGCAGCGCGTTGAAGGCGCCGAAGCGTTTGTGGATGCCCCGCAGCGCGAGGTAGGCGGTCTGGTCCATGGCGGGCGACTGCGGCTTACTTCTTCGCTTCGCTCTTGGCGTCGTAGCGCCTGGACCATTCGGCCAGCGTGCGTTCGCGCCCGGCGGCGGCCTTGTCGAAATCCAGCTTGATCAGGCGCGACTCGTAGTCGGCCGGGATGTTGGCCAGCTTGGGCGCCACGCCCGGCTGCGCCGTGATGGCGAAGTTCTTGCCGTACAGGATCATCGCGTCCTTGGACGAAGCCCAGTCGGCCAGCTTCTTCGCCGCGTCCAGCTTCTTCGTGCCTTTGTAGATGCCGAAGGCTTCCAGGTCCCAGCCCAGGCCCTCCTTGGGGAACACGAGCTCGATGGGCGCGCCCTTCTGCTTGTTGGTGTGGCCACGGTATTCGAACGAGATGCCGGCCACGAACTCACCAGCGGCCGCCATGTTGCAGGGCTTGGAGCCCGAATGCGTGTATTGCGCGATGTTCTGGTGCAGCGCATCCATGTACTGCCAGCCGCCGCCCTTGCCGGCGTCGTCGCCCCACATCTGCAGCCAGGACACCACGTCCAGATAGCCCGTGCCGGACGATGCCGGGTTTGGCATGACCACCTGGCCCTTGAACTCGGGCTTGGTCAAATCCTTCCACGTGGCGGGCAGGGCGATGTTCTTCTTCTTCGCCTCGACGGTGTTGAAGCACACCGTGGCGCCGAACACGTTCATGCCGAACCAGGCTGGCGGCGACTGCTTGTCGCGGTACGCGGGCATGATCGCGTCGAGGTTCAGCGGCGCGTAGGGCTCCAGCATGCCTTCGCGCTTGAACAGGGCCATGCTGGTGGCAGCCACGCCCATCACCACATCGGCCTGCGGGTTGGCTTTCTCGGCCAGCAGCTTGGCGGTGATGACGCCGGTCGAGTCGCGCACCCACTTGATCTCGATGTCTGGCTGCTGGCGGTTGAATGCCTCCTGGTAGGCCTTGAGCTGGTCGGTCTCCAGCGCGGTGTAGACGGTCAGTTGTTGCTTCTGCGCATGGGCAGCGCTGGCCAGCACGACGCCCAGGGTGGCGAAGGTCAGCAGCTTGGCGGCGAATTTCATCGAATGCTCCAGATGGGAAAGCCGTGACTTTGGCCACGCAAGAAGTCATCTTCGTGACATGTTCGCGAAGCAAAATTGAGGCCACGATCGTAGATTGCTGTTTGTAAATCGTAGACAATCTGTTGATTCGCTCGCTTCCCGATCACATCTTCACGCCCATGACCACTCCCATCCACGAGGCCATCGCGCAACTGCAAGGCACCTCGCTCGCCAGCCTGGTGCACAACGAGCTGGAGCGCATGATCGTGGCCGGCGAGTTGCTGCCCGGCGCCAAGCTGACCGAGCAGACCGTGGCCGGCCAGCTGGGTGTCTCGCGCGGCCCGGTGCGCGAGGCCTTTCGCATGCTCGAAGAAGCGGGCCTGGTGCGCACCGAGAAGAACCGTGGCGTGTTCGTGCGCGACATCGCGCTCGACGAGGCGCTGGAGATCTTCGAGCTGCGCGCCGTGATGGAGATGTACATCGGCCGCAAGCTGGCCGAGACCGTCACCGCCGCGCAGACCAAGGCCTTGCGTGCGCTGGTCGACGCCATGGACCAGGCCAGCAAGGCCGGCGCGGCGCAGGATTTTCACCGTGCCAACCTGGCGTTTCACGACAGCCTGCTGCAGCTGGCGGGCAACGCCAAGTTCGCAGCCGTGTACCGCCGGCTGATCAAGGAGCTCTCGCTGATCCGGCGCAAGAACCTCGGCGCCGAGTCCATGGCGGTCTACGCGCGCGAGCACCGGCAGATCGTCAAGGCCATCGCCGCGCGTGATGCCGAGGCCGCGGGGCGGGCCATGTTCGACCATGTGATGAACAGCCGCGAGCGCACGCTGCTGAACTTCGAGGCCCAGGCGCCGGCGCCCGTGGCCCCTACGCGCGGGCGTGCGCCGGCCCGATCACCCGCCTGAGATGAAACTGCCCCCACGCTCATCGCTTCGCGTATCGCTGCCCCCCGAGGGGGCGCGTCAGCGGCTTCGGGCGGCCGGGCGCCACTGACATGGCACTCGCCTTCGACGACATCGCGCTGCTGTTCCAGCGCCACGGCGGTACGCAGTACAGCGGCGAGCCGGTCACGCAGACCGAGCATGCGTTGCAGACCGCGTTCCTCGCCGAACAGGGCGGAGCCGACGACGAACTGGTCACGGCCGCGCTGCTGCACGATCTGGGGCACCTGCTGCACGACCACGGCGATTCGCCGACGCTGCGCGGTGTGGACGACCTGCACCAGTACGCCGCGTTGCCTTTCCTACGCGGGCTGTTCGGACCGCGCGTGCTCGACGCCATCTGCTGGCATGTCGACGCCAAGCGCTATCTGTGCGCCACACGGCCCGGCTACCACGCGGCGCTGTCGGCCGATTCGCAGCGCAGCCTGGTGTTGCAGGGCGGGGTGTTCACGGCCGAGGCGGCGCAGGAATTCATCGCCCGGCCGAACGCGCCCGAGGCGGTGCAGCTGCGCCTGTGGGACGACCAGGCCAAGGTGCAGGGCATGGCCACGCCAGATCTGGCGCACTACCTGGCGCGCGCGCGGCGCTGCCGCGTCGCGAGGCCCTGCGAACCTGGGGGAGGCAGGTCGCGACCTGCGCCGCTGCCCTGACGGTCAGTCGTTCAAATACTCTTTCAGCAAACCCTGCAGCCACCGCCCGAACACCTGCACACGCTGCGCCAGGTGCCGGTGGTGCGGGTAGACCAGGTGCACCGGCATCGGCGGGGGCCGGGCACCGGGCAGCACCTCCACCAACTCGCCCGCTTGCAGATGTTCGCTCACGTCGAACGCGGGGATCTGGATCAGGCCCAGGCCGGCCAGCGCGCAGGCGATGTAGGTTTCGGCGTTCTGGGCCGCTACGGAGCCCGGCAGCGCCAGCGTCTGTGTGGAGTCGCCGTCCTGCCATTCCCAGGGCGCGAACGTGCCGCTGGCGGTGGGGCCGTAGTGCACCTCGCGGTGGCCGTCATCCCGCAGCGCCTGCGGTGTGGCCGGCGTGCCGTGCCGGGCCAGATAACCCGGGCTGGCGCAGTTGATCAGCCCCAGATGGCCGAGCGGACGCGCCACCAGGCTGCTGGCTGGCAAGTGGCCCACGCGCAGCGCGCAGTCCACGCCCTCTTGCACCAGATCGACCGTGCGGTCGCTGCCACCCAGCTCCAGTTCGATGCCGGGGTGCAGCGCGAAGAACTGGGGCAGGCGCGGCGCCACCAGGCGGCGCGCGATGCGGCTGGGCATCTCCACCCGCAGGCGGCCGGCTGCGGCCGCGCTGCCCGGGCGGAACAACTGCTCCAGCTCCTCCATGTCGGCCACCAGCGTCTCGGCGCGCGCCAGCAGTGCCTCGCCATCGGGCGTCAGCCGCACGCTGCGTGTCGTGCGCTGCATGAGGCGCGCGCCCAGCCGCGCCTCCAGCTGCTGCAGCGCGCCGGAGACGGTGGCGCGCGGCAGGCCCAGTTGCTCGGCCGCCTGGGTGAAGCTGCCGCATTGGGCGATACGTGCGAACACGCGCAGGTGGTCGATGCGATCCATGGATTGGTCGGAATTTCCGGATAGTCTAGACAGAAGTTGGCTCTTTATCCGCTGGATGATCGTCAATAGACTGCGTCGGGCCCACACAACAACAGGAGCACCGCATGTCCCATCCCACCCTCCAAGACAAAGTTGCCGTCATCGCTGGCGGCGGCAAGAACCTCGGCGCGCTGATTGCCGCGCAGTTCGTCGATGCAGGCGCCAGCGGCGTGGTGTTGCACTACAACAGCGACTCGTCCAAGGCGGAGACCGACAAGACCGCCGGCGTGCTGAAAGAGAAGGGCGCCGATGTGCTGACCTTCCAGGGCGACCTGTCGGTGGTGGCCCATTGCACGCAACTGTTCGACCGCGCGCAGGCGCATTTCGGCCGCGTCAACGTGGCCGTCAACACGGCCGGTGTGGTGATCAAGAAGCCCATCCTGCAGGTCACCGAAGACGACTACGACAAGAGCTTCGACGCCAATTCCAAGGCCGCGTTCTTCTTCCTGCAGCAGGCCGGCCGCGTGCTGGCCGAGCGCGGCAGCATCGTGACCATCGTCAGCTCGCTGCTGGCGGCCTACACCGATTCGTACGCCGTCTACCCCGGCAGCAAGGCGCCGGTGGAGCACTTCACGCGCGCGGCGTCCAAAGAGTTCGGCGCGCGCGGCATCAACGTCAACGCCATCGGCCCCGGCCCCATGGACACGCCGTTCTTCTACGGCCAGGAGAGCAAGGAATCGTCGGCCTACCACGCGTCTGCTGCCGCGCTGTCGGGCTTCTCGAAGAAGGGGCTGACTGACATCGAGGACATCGCGCCGATCGTGAAGTTCCTGGTCACCGAGGGCTGGTGGATCACCGGCCAGACGATTTTCGCCAACGGCGGTTACACGACGCGCTGAATGGCCATGAACCGCTGGCCATCGCCCGTGGCCGAGTCCATGTGCTGCGGCTGATGGAACCAACAAGAGGAAGAAATCCATGCACATGGCCATGGTGATGGGCGCAGGCGTGCTGCTGCTCGTGGTGTTTGTGATGTTCGGCTGGCTGTGGGGCGCCAGCGCCGCCGGCATGGCGACTGCCGCCAAAGTGTTCATGCCGGTCTGGCTGCTCGTGGCGGCCACCAACATGTGGGTCGGCGTCACGCACGCGGGCTACACCGTGCGGCAGGAGGCGCCAATCCTCTTGCTCGTGTTCGCCGTGCCGGCCGTCGCCGCCGGCATCGTGGCCTGGCAGTTGTCGCGCGGCTGAACGGGCTGCATTCGACGAGTTTGCGGGCGGGTGTTCTGCTAACGTCCGCCGCGTCGTTGTTCGAGGGGGAAGGCCCATGGCCGTCGAAGGAAGCGCGGGTGACCTGGTCAAGGTCGTGAGCCTGCTGGGTGCCGCCGTGGTGGCGGTGCCCCTGTTCAAGAAACTCGGCCTGGGCTCGGTGCTGGGCTACCTGGCGGCGGGGCTGGCCATCGGCCCGTTCGGGCTCAAGCTGTTCGACGATCCGCAGGCCATCCTGCACGTGGCCGAACTGGGTGTCGTGATGTTCCTGTTCGTGATCGGGCTGGAGATGCAGCCTTCGCACCTGTGGAGCCTGCGCAAGCAGATCTTCGGCCTGGGCAGCCTGCAGTGCCTGGTATGCGGTGCCTTGTTGACGCTGGTGGGCATCGGCTTCGGCTTTTCGTGGCCGGTGTCGTTCGTCAGCGCCATGGGCTTCGTGCTGACGTCCACCGCCATCGTCATGCAGCTGCTGGGCGAGCGGGGCGACATCGCCGCGCCGCGCGGGCAGCGCATCGTCTCCATCTTGCTCTTTGAAGACCTGCTGATCGTGCCGCTGCTGGCTGTCGTGGCGTTCATCGCACCGCCCGCGCTGGACGCCGCTGCCGTCGCGCCTTCCCGCTGGGGCGTGGTCGGCCTGGCGCTGGCGGCGCTGGCCGCGCTCGTGGCGGCCGGCGTGTGGCTGCTGAACCCGTTCTTTCGCGTGTTGGCCAATGCCAAGGCACGAGAGGTCATGACGGCCGCCGCGCTGCTGGTGGTGCTGGGCGCGGCGCTGCTGATGCAGCTGGGCGGCTTGTCCATGGCCATGGGCGCGTTCCTGGCGGGCGTGCTGCTGTCCGAGTCCACCTTCCGGCATCAGCTGGAGGCCGACATCGAGCCCTTCCGCGGCCTGCTGCTGGGCCTGTTCTTCCTGGGCGTGGGCATGTCGCTCGACCTGGCCGTGGTGGCGCAGAACTGGCAGCTGATCGTGGCCGGCGTGCTGGCGCTGATGGCGACCAAGGCCGCGTGCATCTACGCCGTGGCGCGCTTTGCCAAGAGCTCGCATGCCGATGCGCTGGACCGCGCCGTGTTGATGGCGCAGGGCGGCGAGTTCGCGTTCGTGCTGTTCGCCGCCGCCCTGGGCGCACGCGTGATCGACGCCACGGTCAACGCCAACATGACCGCCATCGTCGTGCTGTCGATGGCGTTGACGCCGCTCGTGGTGCTGCTGCACGGCCGCTTCGGGCCGCGCAGCGCGGTGTCGATGGAGGGCGTGGAAGAGGCGCACGACCGGCAGGCCAACGTGCTGGTCATCGGCTTCGGCCGTGTCGGCCAGATAGCCAGCCAGGGCGTGGTGGCGCGCGGCGCCTCGCTGACCGTGATCGACAACGACACCGAAGTGATCCGCGCCGCGCAGGCCTACCTGGGGTTCAAGGTCTACTACGGCGACGGCGCGCGGGCCGACGTGCTGCATGCGGCCGGCGCGCACAGCGCCAGTGCCATCCTGGTCTGCGTGGATGACAAGGCCGCCGCCACGCGCATCGCCGAAACTGCCAAACACGAGTGCCCGCATGCCCGTGTGCTGGTGCGGGCCTTCGACCGAGAGCACGCGCTGGCGCTGGTCAAGACCGGCGGCGCGGACTTCGTGGTGCGCGAGACCTTCGAGTCGGCCATGCTGCTGGGGCGTGAGGCCGTGCTGGCCACCGGCGCGACGGTCGACGAGGCCGATGCGGTCATGGCCGACCTGCGCCGGCTGGACGGTGAACGGTTCGACCTGGAGGTCGCGGGCGACGCTTTTGCCGGCCGGGCCCTGGTGCTGGGCCGCTTGCGCAAAAAGGAGAACGACGATGCCAACGCCCAAGCCCCCGCCGTCTGACGCTGCCGCGCCTTCGCCGCTGGACGCCCCCGCCGTGGTGGCGTTCTGGCGCGACGCCGGCCCCCCACGCTGGTTCGCCAAGGACGAGGCTTTCGACCGGCGATTCCGCGAGTGCTTCCACGACCTGCATTTCGCTGCGGCGCGCAGGGAGCATGACGGCTGGCTGGCCACTGCCGAGGGCGCGCTGGCGTTGCTGCTGTTGCTGGACCAATACCCGCGCAACTGCTTTCGCGGCACCGGGCACATGTACGCCACCGACCCGCTGGCGCGCATGTTCGCGCGGCAGGCGATCGACCTCGGCCTGGACCAGCAGGTCGAGCCTGCGCTGCGGCTGTTCTTCTACCTGCCGCTGTCGCATTCCGAAGATCTGGCGGACCAGGAGCGTGCGCTCGCGCTGAACACCGCGCTGGGTGAGCCCTCGCGCAGCCACGCGCAGGAGCACCGCGACATCGTCGCCCGCTTCGGCCGGTTTCCGCACCGCAACGCGCTGCTGGGGCGGGAGACGTCGGAGGAGGAGGAGGCTTTCCTCCGGGCGGGCGGGTTTGCGGGGTAGTCACCCGCCCGCGCACTCGCGCAACAGCAGGCGCAGCCCCTCCGGCGTCATCGTGAAAGCGAAGCGCTCCTGCGTCGGCTGCCCGTCCGGTGTGTCGGCGGCGGTGATGTCGAAATGGCCGAGCAGCGTGGCCATGGCCATCTTGATTTCCAGCAGCGCCAAGTAGCGGCCAGGGCAGGTGCGGGCGCCGGCGCCGAAGGGGGTGGAGACGCGCTTGGCATCGTTGGCCTGTTGCGCTTGCCCGCCTGGGCCAGCCAGCGCTCGGGCTCGAAGGCGGCGGTGCGGGGCACGTGGGCGTCGCTCACGCTGTTGCGGCGCATCAGGTTCAGCACCACGGCGTCGGCGGGTAGCAGCAGGTCGCCCACCTGCGTATCGCGGATCGCCTGCAGGGCGATGAACGCGGCCACGGGTTTGAGGCGCATGGTCTCGTGGGCGCAGGCCTCCACGAAATCCAGCGGGGCCAGCTGCTCCATGGTGGGCGCGCTACGGTCGGCGACCACGCGGCGCACTTCCTCGGTGGCCCGCGCCAGAGCGGCCGGGTGGCGCCACAGCAGATCGACCATCCACGACAGCGTGTTGGCCATGGTGTCTTCGCCGGCCAGCAGCATGGTGAAGACGTTGCCGGCGATCTGCGTGTCGTCGATGCCGCTGCCTACTTCGTCGGCGGCCACGACCGTTGCCTCCAGCAGGTTGGCCGGCTGCAGCAGCGCACGTGCGGCGGCGGCCTTGGCGGCTGTGGCGGCATGCGCTTGGATTCGTCCATGGGGGCTTTCGGCGGTGGCGGTCGTGGGATCGGACTGGCGACGCGCAATTGAGGTGGCGCAGCGCACGGTGTCGAGCCCCGTGCGCGCCGGCCGAACATCGTCTGCACGCCCTGGATGCAGACATCGCGAGCGTGCAGACCGCCAGTTCTCATCTGAAGAGTGGACGCGGTGTACCGCAACCGCGGGACACGCCCCCGTTGTCCGCGCCGGTGCCCCGAAGGACAGTGGTGACGTGGCAATCCCGTCACGGACTTCGGCCTCGAAGCGACGCCACGTGCGTCGAAAGGACTCACCATGAAACACCCTCTTGCTGCGTGCACACTGCCAGATCTGAAGCGGAGCATGACGAAGCTGCTGGCGCGATGGCTGGTGATGCTGATGCTGGCCTGTGGCTCGACCGCAGGCTTCGCGACGCCGATCGACCCACCCCAGCCTGGCGCGTGGCTGATGTTTCTGTGCCAGGCGTCCGACGCCCCGCAAGAGCCGCAGACGCTGGCCCACTACCGCGAATTGTTCGACCCTGCGAATCCCGATCTCGTGCACGCCTATTTCCGCGCGATGAGCTTCGGCAAGGCCGACATCTCCAGGACAGCCGTGCTGGGATGGTTCCGCATGCGGGTGACCACCGCCGAGCTGGATCCTGCGGTGCGCAACAGCGCGACCAACCCCGGCCGCGCACAGACGGCAGAGGATTGCAAGGCGGCCGGTATCCAGAGTCTGGCTGCCTCGGGCTCCACCATCGATCCGAACCGCTGGGCCGGATTCATCGCCGTCATCAACGTCAATGCCGACGTGGGAGCGGTGGGCAAGAGCGTGGTGGCCAACGCGCTGGAACCGGCCTCGTTCTACCAGCACGAGATGCTGCACGTGATGGGCGTCGGGCACACCTACAACTTGCCCAACAACCGGTCGGACGACCACCTCTGGGGCTCGCCGGTGGTGTTCGCCTACGACGACCCATGGGACGTCATGAGCTACAACGTCGGCATCTTTTCGTACGACAGCGCCAGGCATGGCCAGACCGGGCCGGCATTGAACATGGCCTACCGCTCGCTGCTGGGCTGGTTGCCCGCCAACCGGATCACGACGCACCGCGTGGTGCGCGACGCCGACCGCAGGGCCGTGCGCGTCGCCTTAGCGCCCGTCAGTGAGCCACAACGGCCAGGGGCGCTGATGGCGGTGGTGAGCCTGCCGAATGGCGTGCGGTATGCGGTCGAGTACCGCAAGCAAAGCGGCTTCGACCGTGGCGTGCCGCGCGAAGAGGTCGTCGTGCGCGAATGGCGTGTCGACCAGGTGACCTACCTCGTGCGGCAGCAGAACGGCCATGTCGGCTACTACCCCGGTGAGACGCCGTTCACCGACACCCGCAACGGGCTGAAGATCACGGTCCAGTCGATTGCCGTGGATGGGAACAGCGCCATCGTCACGATCGACACGCGATCGGCGCGCGCGCAGTGCCTTGCCGCCTGCGTGGCCGAGCGCAACGAGTGCATGGGCAACGTTCCGAGACCTGGATCGCCCAGCGCCCGGCAATGCGTGCAGAACTACCAGCGGTGCATCGCTGCGTGCTGACCGCCACGTGACCCGGCACATCACCCGGCACTGGCGGGCGGCGCGCTGCCGACGCGCCACGCCCACGCGGCACAATCCGCCGATGCTCATGTACCCCCAGATCGACCCGGTCGCCCTGCAGATCGGTCCCGTTGCCATCCACTGGTACGGCATCACCTACCTCGTCGCGTTCGCGCTGTTCATGTTCCTCGGCATCCGCCGGCTGCGGCATGAACCGTTCGCCTCCATCACTGGCCCCGGCGCCTGGTCCCGCAAGGACGTGGAAGACATCCTGTTCCTGGGCGTGCTCGGCGTCATCGTCGGCGGGCGGCTGGGCTATTGCCTGTTCTACAAGCCGGGCTACTACCTCGCGCACCCGCTGGAGATCTTCTACGTCTGGCAGGGCGGCATGGCGTTCCATGGCGGCATGCTGGGCGTGATCGGCTCCATGCTGTGGTTCGCGCACTCGCGCCAGCGGCCCTGGATGCAGGTGGCCGACTTCGTGGCGCCGTGCGTGCCGACCGGGCTGGCGGCAGGGCGCGTCGGCAATTTCATCAACGGCGAACTGTGGGGCCGCTTCTCCAGCGCCGATCTGCCCTGGGGCATGGTGTTCCCGCAAAGCGGCTCGATGCTGCCGCGCCACCCCTCGCAGGTCTACCAGTTCCTGCTGGAAGGGCTGCTGCTGTTCGTGCTGCTATGGCTGTACGCCCGCAAGCGCCGGGCTGAAGGCCAGGTGGCCGCCATGTTCTTGATCGGCTACGGCGTGCTGCGCTTCGTGGCCGAGTTCTTCCGTGAGCCCGATGCGTTCCTGGGCATCCTGTCGCTGGGTCTGAGCATGGGCCAGTGGCTGTGCGTGCCCATGGTGCTGGCCGGCATTGCCATGTGGGTCTGGTGTGGCAAGCGCAGCGTGGGGCGCACAGTCACCCGCTAAAGTCGCAGCGTCGCGGAGGACGGGCGTCAGCGGTGGCTGCCCGTGACGTGGGGTGTCGTCCCACATCAGCACATGGCCATGCCCTTGGGTGCAGGCACCAGCGTGGTGCCATTCTTAGGGAATGTCCAGTGCCCACTCCAGTGCCCCATCCAGGGCCCACGCCCCCCGCCGCCCGTCCATGCTCGCGCGACCGTCGCCCAGCGGCACTCCTGCCTGGCCGGTCAGCCGGCTGCAGGCGTATGCCTGTTCGGACGATCGCTACCCGGCCAGCGCGGCCGCCATTGCGCTGCCGCAGAGCGCGCCCTTGTTTCGGGACTCCTACACCCAGCTGCTCGATGCCGCGACCGACGCCGACGTCGCGCGTCGGCGTGCGCTGGGCTTGCTGCGCGAATCGCTGGCCGCCGTCGAGGACACGGCGGACGATCTGCCTGCGCGACCGGACGATCTGGCGGCCTGGATGACAGAGTCCGCCACGCGCGCGACCGATGCCTACCAGGACTACCTGGCGCAGCGCAGGGCGGGCGCGCCTCGGCGTTTCTTCACCAGCCGCGCACATGCGCTGTACTTTCTGCAGACCGTCGCGCCCACCAAGCTGGTCGACGGCTCGTGGCTGTACGGCACGCTGCGCCACGCGCGTGACCCGCGCATGGCGGGCCTGGCGCAGACGTACCTGGAAGAGCTGGGCAACGGCGACATCACCAAGAACCATGTGGTGCTCTTCCGTGGGTTGCTGCAGTCGCACGGGCTGAATGAGGGCACGCATCTGGACGACGCCTACTTCCAGCAGGGCGCCATCCAGCTGGCCTTGGGCCTGACGACCGAGCAGATGCTGCCCGAGGTGATCGGCTTCAACCTTGGCTACGAGCAGCTGCCGCTGCATCTGCTGATCACGTCGTATGAGCTGAACGAGCTGGGGATCGACCCGTACTACTTCACGCTGCACATCACCGTGGACAACGCCGACAGCGGGCACGCGCGCAAGGCAGTGGACGCGGTGGCGCAAAACGCTTCGCGCTACCCCGACGCCGCACAGTATTGGAACCGCGTACGCCAGGGTTACCGCTTGAATGACCTGGGCTTGGGCACCAACGCCTTGATCCAGGGATTCGACGCCGAGACAGAGTTGCTCCGCATCCTTCGCGCCAAGAGCGTGGCCGGCGAGGGCGCCCATTCGGACTATTGCCGCATCGAAGGCAAGACCGTCAACGAATGGCTGGGCGACCCGGCGCAGATGCGGGGATTCCTCGATGCGCTGGTGCGCAAGGGATGGATCGAACGTGGCTCGAACCCCAACCAGAGTCGCTTCTGGCAACTGCTTTCAGGCGACCGCGCCGAGATGTTCGGCGTCTTCAGCGACTACGAGCTGCAGGTCATCTTCGACTGGATGCGTGGCGATGCCAGCGCGGACGGCACACGCTTCGACGCCGAGGTGCCGGAACCGGGCAAGCGCTTGCGACCGATGAGTTTTCGCGCGCAACAGCGGCTGCAGGCAGCCCGTGATGCTGCGGCGGATGACGCCGAGTCCGCGCTGCTCGCCATGGCGCCGGGAGCGCATTGGACGGCTGAGGGCCTGGCGGCCACGCGGCAGCTGGTGACGTCGATTCGCGCCGCGTGACGCCCGGCGGTCTCTCGCTTCAGGCCGCGTCGGGCGCGTTGACTCCGGCCCCCGGTCGCTGCGGATAGGGCGGCACCTTGCCGGACTGGGCCAGCGCGCTGCTGACCTGCAACAGCAGCTCCAGGTCGAGTTGGTCGGGGTCGCGCGTCACCAGGTCGTAGTGGCACAGCGTGCCGATCAGCGTGCCGTCTGGCTCCATGATCGGAATGCCGCAATACGCCAGCACCACGTCGCGCGCGGGGTGATTCGCCGTGCGCGGGTCCACGCGCGCGTCAGCGGTCACGAAAGGCTGTCGGCGCTCGCGCACATACGAGCAGTAGGTGGCGGTGTCGGCAACTTCGGCGGCTTGAGTCTCCAACAGGTTGTCGCGGTCGATGTGCACGCACGACGTCGCCATGCCCCCCTGGAAGCGGAAGATGCTCAGGAACCGGTAGTCCGACCGGCGCAGCACTGAATACAGTGCCGCGCGAATGCCGTCACTGTGCAGCAGGCTCGCAAACACGTTGAACGCCACGGTGGTCTGGTTGATCGTGCCGCCGGTTGCCAGGGCGGGGCGTGAGAGGGCGTCGGCGAGTTCGGTCGATTGCGCAGCGCCCTGCATGGCAGGCTTCACGTCGTGCGGGGCCGGGCCCGGTGGATTGGGGTTCGTCATTGCTGCGGGTCCCAAATGGAAAGGGCCGAGACAACATGCCCGGCCACCAGGGGAGTTTAGAGGCTGTGGGATTGCCATTGCTTTTAGGGGCATGGCGTTGCCATGTGGCAGGCAGCCGGGCGCAGATGTGGCGCAGGCGGGCAACCCAATCGGTGCCCGTCCTACAGGCAAAGTCTGGCGAGCCCCAGACACTGCAGGCCCTTTGCGCGCCCTGCACAACACCATGAAATCGATGCGCCAGTCCGTTTGGATCGTCCTGTGGAGCGTGCTGCTGACCATTGCGGCAGGCCTCATCATCATGAACTTCACGAGCGGTGAGAAGAAGCTCGAAAGACATGTGCAGCGGGAATACGCACTGCACGATGCGCAATACCAGCGTGCGCTCAGCGTGCTGCTGGGGCCGCCGGTGATCGAAGGCAACCGCTTCGAGGCGCTGTACAACGGCGACCGCATCTTCCCGCCCATGCTGGCCGCCATCCGCGGCGCGCAGCGCAGCATCACCTTTGAAACGTACATCTACTGGTCTGGCGACATCGGCCGCGCATTCGCCGACGCGCTGGCCGAGCGCGCGCGAGCGGGTGTCAAGGTGCATGTGCTGCTCGACTGGGTGGGCAGCGCCAAGATCGACGAGAAGTTTCTTCAGGAGATGGAAGCTGCCGGCGTGCAGGTCCGCAAGTTCCACGAACCCGCCTGGTACCACCTGGGCCGCATGAACAACCGCACGCACCGCAAGCTGCTGGTGGTGGACGGGCGCATCGGCTTCACCGGCGGCGTCGGCATTGCGCCGCAATGGACGGGCGACGCGCAGGACGCCGACCACTGGCGCGACTCGCACTACAGGGCCGAAGGCCCGGTGGTGGCGCAGATGCAGGCGGTGTTCATGGACAACTGGATCAAGGCCTCTGGCGACGTGCTGCATGGCGAGACCTACTTCCCCGCGCTGGCGCCCGTGGGTACCGGCCGCGCCCAGGTGTTCAGCAGTTCGCCATCCGGCGGCAGCGAGAGCATGCACCTGATGTACCTGCTGTCCATCGCCGCGGCGACCAAGACCATCGACCTCTCAAGCGCTTACTTCGTGCCGGACGAGTTGACCGTCGAGGCGCTGGTGGCCGCCATGCGGCGCGGCGTGCGGCTGCGCATCATCACGCCCGGGCCGATCATCGACGCGCAGACCGTGCGCGCCGCGTCACGCGCCAGCTGGGGGCCATTGCTGGAGGCCGGCGCCCAGATGCACGAATACCAGCCGACCATGTTCCATTGCAAGGTGTTCGTGGTCGACGGGCTTCTGGTGTCCGTGGGCTCGACGAACTTCGACAACCGCTCGTTTCGCCTGAACGACGAAGCCAACCTCAACATCTACGACGCCGATTTCGCGGCGGCGGAGACGGCCCAGTTCGAGGCCGACCTCAAGCACTCGCGGCGCATCACGCTGCAGGCCTGGCAGGACCGCCCGCTGCGCGAGAAGGCCATGGAGCATCTCGCCGCCACGCTGTCTTCACAGCTGTAGGGGGCGGGCGGGCCCCGCCGGGGCGCGCTGTGCTGGTGTGGAGCGACGGCACAAGACGGCACAATCGGCGCCGATCTTTTTCGCACACACCGCACAACGAGGAGCGCCATGCCCAGCCTGTTTCCGACCTGGACCTTGAAGACCACCGGCGAGGTGGCGCCCGACGAGCGGCTGCCCACAGCGCAGACCATCGTGATGGGCGTACAGCACGTGGTGGCCATGTTCGGATCGACCGCGCTGGCGCCCATCCTGATGGGGTTCGATCCCAACACGTCGATCTTCTTTTCCGGCGTCGGCACGCTGATCTTCTTCCTGCTGACCGGCGGCAGATTGCCCAGCTACCTGGGCTCCAGCTTCGCGTTCATCGGGGTGGTCATCGCGGCCACGGGCTATGCCGGCAGCGGGCCGAACGCCAACATCGGCCTGGCGCTGGGCGGCATCATCGCGGCGGGGTTGCTGTACATCGCCATCGGCCTGGTCGTGCAGGTGCTGGGCACGGGCTGGATCGAGCGGTTGATGCCGCCCATCGTCACCGGCACGGTGGTGGCCGCCATCGGGCTGAACCTGGCGCCGGTCGCGGTCAAGATGCTGGGCGGCACGACCTTCGACACCACGGTGGGCCTGCTGACCGCGCTGGCCGTCGGCCTGATCGCCGTGCGCGGCCAGGGCGTGACGGGGCGGCTGCCCATCCTGCTGGGTGCGCTGTTCGGCTATGTGCTGTATGCCATCGGCACCAACGCCATGGGCTGGGGCAAGCCCATTGATTTCTCGGGCGTGGCGCAGGCGGCGTGGTTTGGCCTGCCCAAGTTCAGCGCGCCGGTGTTCGACGCCTCGGCCATGCTGCTGATCGCGCCGGTCGCCGTGATTCTGGTGGCCGAGAACCTGGGCCACGTGAAGGGCCTGGCGGCCATGACCGGCCGCAACTTCGACCCGCTGATGGGCCGCGCCTTCATCGCAGACGGCATCGCCACCGTGGTCTCGGGCGCGGGCGGCGGCACGGGTGTGACGACGTATGCCGAGAACATGGGCGTCATGGCGGTCACGCGGATCTATTCGACGCTGGTGTTCGTGGTGGCCGCGCTGGTGGCGCTGCTGCTGGGCTTCTCGCCCAAGTTCGGCGCACTGATCCTGACGCTGCCGGTGCCCGTGATCGGCGGGCTGGCGCTGGTGGTGTTCGGCCTGATCGCGGCCACTGGTGGGCGCATCTGGGTCATGAACAAGGTCGATTTTTCGCGGCCGCGCAACCTGATCACGGCCGGTGTGGCGCTGACGGCCGGGGCGGGGGACCTGACGCTGTCGATCGCGGGGTTCAAGATGGGCGGCATCGGCACGGCGACCTTCGGCGCCATCGTGCTGTACCACCTGCTGCGCGAGCGCGAGGCAACCCGTCTTTGAAGTGCCCTGCATCCAAGTCCCGGCCTTCGAGCCAGGCATGCCACATCGGCGACAACCGGCGCGGCCGGGCCATGGACATACTGGCGCATGGCCGTAGCACCTGATCCCTCCGCCCACCCCTTGCTCAGGGCCCCGGTGCTGCCCACGCTGTGGCGCTTGGCGGTGCCCAACATGGTGGCCATGGTGGGCAGTGCGGTGGCGGCGATCGGCGAGACCGCGTATGTGGGGCAGCTCGGTGTGGCAGCGCTGGCCGGCATGGCGTTGGTGTTCCCGCTGCTGATGCTGCAGCAGATGTTCTCCGGCGGCGCGATGGGCGGTGCGGTCGCGTCACTGGTGTCGCGGGCGCTGGGCGCCGGCCAGACGGCGCGGGCTGAAGCCTTGGTAGTGCACGCCCTGGCCATCGCGGTGGTGGCGGGGCTGGCGACCACGGTGGTGATGCTGACGCTATCGGATGCGGTGTTCGGCCTGCTCGGTGGCCAGGGCGAGCCGCTGGCGCAGGCGGTGGCCTATGCCCAGGTGGCCTTTCTCGGCTCCACCGGTGTGTGGCTGCTCAACACCTTGTCGGCGGTGCTGCGGGCCACCGGCAACATGCTGGTGCCGTCGGCCATCCTCATCGCCGTGGGCCTGGCGCAGGTGGCACTGGCCGGCGTGTTCGGCCTGGGCGCCGGGCCCATCCCGCGGCTGGGCATGCAGGGCATCGCCCTGGGTCAGGTGCTCGCGTATGCCGGCGGCACGGTCGTGCTGGGCTGGTACCTGCACAGCGGCAAGGCGCGTATTCGCCTGCGCCTGCGCGGCGCCACCTGGCAGCCTGCGCTGGCGCGCGACCTGCTGCAGTTGGGCCTGAAGGCCTGCGCCTCGCCGGTGCAGACCATCGGCACCATGATGATCGTGACCTGGCTGGTGGCGCGCAGCGGCTCGCAGGCGCTGGCCGGCTACGGCATCGGCATGCGGCTCGAATTCCTGCTGGTGCCGCTGGCCTTCAGCTTCGGTGCCGCGTCAGTGCCGCTGATCGGTATGGCGATCGGTGCCGGCCAGGTCGCCCGGGCCCGCCGCGTGGGCTGGACGGCGGCGGCGATGGCCGGTCTGCTGCTGGGCGCGGCCGGCCTGGTGCTGGCCGTGGTGCCCGGCCTCTGGACGGACCGTTTCACCCAGGACCCGGCCGTGCTGGCCGCAGCCGACACCTACTTCCGCTGGGCTGGGCCGTTCTACGCGCTGTACGGCGCCGGGCTCAGCCTGTACTCGTCGGCCATCGCGGCCAACCGGGTCGGCGGCCAGGTGCTGGCCGGCACGCTGCGGCTGCTGCTGGTGGCGGCGGGCGGCGCGGCCCTGGTGGCCGCGCAGGCGCCGGCCTGGGCGATCTTCGCGCTGGTGGCGGTTGGCATGGCGGTCTACGGCACCGCGTCGATTCTGTTGGTCCGTTACACGCCTTGGGAGCCGCCGCTGCGGATGACGCCGGCCTGAGCTTGGGCCTTCATATCAGGCGTGCAGATGAGTCCGGCGGGGCGGCCGGTAAATGTCGCGCTGCGGCCTGAACCTGAAGGGCGCCTCGGTGCAATCGGCGGTCGGCGGTCGGCGGCAGACGCTGGCGTCGGCAGCCAAGGGGCTGCGCGGCGACCGCGATGCCGCCGGGCAGCGGTTGACAGCCGAAGACTGGTCAGTGACCTTGGTGGATGAGGAAGGAGGGACGGCGTTGCGTCCGTTGCTGTCCTTGCCTCCGCCCCATTGAGCGACAGCAGCGCAGCGGGTGCGGTCTGTCGGGGCGGGCGCTCCGGCCGACGGGAATCGGCTAGGAGCGGGCCCCGGCTGAAGCGGTTGGTCTACGCCACTGAAGCTAGCCAGGTCCGCACAGACCAAGGATTTGTTCCTGCTGCGAACAGTTCTTCGCAGGTTTCGAATTCGCGGGCGTTCCCATATTCGGCTTTCCGGCGATGCAGGAGCGGATCTCACGCGTCGTCGCAGGATAGTAGAACCAACCGCGTCCGAGATCCGGAAGCGCCATCTGAACCTCTCGCCACTTCGGATGTCCTTTTTCTTGAAGCATCGAGAAGTTCTGGCACAGCGAACGCGTCAAATCGCGAAGGTGGTCCGCTGTATCTTTGAGCTGAAAATTATAGGTGACAAGGAACGCCTTGACGGCCAAGCCCGGGATATCGGTTGTCAGCAAGTTGGGATAATAGTTGGCCCGAATGCTCGCTGCAAAATACGTTTTGAGAACCTCTGTACTGGTCGAATGATTGGGGTCGAACTTGAGTAACTTGATGAGTTTTCGTGACTCAGGCTTCATGTCGACGAGCAGTTTGGCAGGCTGACCGGCGACGACCGCGACCACGTCGATCGACTTGTCGGTGACCAGCTTGGTCAGCCCCTCCTCATTGGACAAGTAACTGGTGCCCGCCGGCGGCATGGATTCACCAAACATCAAGCGATAAAGCGTCGATGAGGTGAGCGCTGTTCCGCTCCCCGACTCGCCTGCATTGATCTTTGCGTTTTGGATTTCGTGGATGTAATTCAGCTCCGAGTCAGCGCGAACGATGAAATAGATTTCCTCGTTATAAAGTGGCATCACCACCCGCAACGGCCTGATCATCGCGCGGGCTTCCACATTTCCGCTCTCAGCAAGGTCTAGAAAGGCCTGATAAACGTCGGATTGCACAAGCGCCAGTTTGACACCCGGGTCGTAACGCAGGCGCCGAACATTTTCTGCCGATCCGGCTGAAGGCAAAGCTTCGAGCTTGATGTCTGCAGAAGGGGCAACAAGCTCGGCAAGATCGCGCCCGATCTTGATATAGGTGCCTCGCTCTGACGCAGTGACGATTTTGTATTCCACCGTCGCGAAGGCCGGAATATGACAGAGCGTCGTCACCAATAACATGCTCAATATACATTTTTTCATCTCAAAGCTTCTCCCGTGGTAGCCGGGTCGCAGAGCCCCAACGATGCAACGGCCGGTGGACATTTTCCAACTGCCGATAGCTCTTGAGGGGTCCTTGTTACGGGCTCAATCGCCGGCGATGGTTGCGCAGCCAGTGGATACTCAGCACGAGGTGGCGTCAGCGTCGTTTTTGCAGGTCGATTTGCGCTGGCCGGGGGTGTTTGAACCATGCCGACTTGTTTCGAAGCCGCATCGACTGCTGCTGCGCGATTTACTGGTGCAGACTCCTCGGGCTGACGCGCGCCGGACATGTCGATGACCGCCTGGTTTGGGCCCTGCGTTCGCGCGGGTGCTGCAGGATGCCCACGGTACAAATACACCGCCACAGTTGTCGAGATCAATAACAGCAATATAGCCGCGATCGCCATGGATTTGCCGCGTGGCCGATCGGCGAGGTTGGCAGACGTCACGGACAAGTGGGTTTGTGTGACCGTTCGCCGTTCAAGGTGTGAATCAGTCAGGCGAGCAATGGGGTGCTCAACCCTGGAAGCTTCAACTGCGGGATTTAAAGCCTTGTCGACAATCCAAGGCGGGAGCGAGAAATCAAAATCCGATGCGTCAACCAGAGAAAACCCAGCGCCACATTGATAGCACTTCGTCGCGGTTCGGAGGTCCATCGCGCCACACTGGTGACAGGGTTGAAGGTTCAATTGTCCGTCACAATGACTGCAATCATCTGCGTCAGGCGGATTGAGATGCTGGCAGAAAAGGCACTGCAGACTAGATAATTGCGACATCTCGGTCAGGCCACCTTCATATTCCGCAAAGTTGCATCAGCAGATTAAAGAAACTGAGCCGGTGTACGAGCGCGAGCAAACCAAACGCACACTCCATCTTAAGTCAACACGCCAAAACTGCGGCCATTGTTTTGGCCTTCTCCCAACATGAACCGCGTTGACCCGCCCACATGGACGCCCAACGAGCGAAGTCAGGGTCGGTCGACTAAAGCCGTCCGAATGCGGCGGCTCTCAGCCCTGATCTGCCGCTGGCCGCTGCGCGACGAACGACAGCTGATGGCCGATGGCGCGCATGCGCCTCTCCATGGCCTGTGACGACATTCAGTCTGCAGCGGTGGGCATGCCTTGAAGACATCGGCTGCGGCCCGCTGCAGACCGGCCTGATCGACGGGCAATCGACTCGTGACGTCTGCAGCCGCCTCGTCGTGCTGCCCCCATCGCAAAGCCGCACAACTCTGCTTTGCATCCGCGCGGCGTTGCGATCAGCAGTTCGCCCGTGCGCGCTGTCATGCTGGCCAGCCCAAGCGTGGCCGGTGTCAGGTCTAGTTGAGATACCAGCCACTGGCATTCCCGGCCGCTGACGATTGCCTCAACCGCGCGACAACATCCGCCCCGCCCGCGCCAGCACTGCCCGGCTACCTTCCCGGTACGCCAGCGCCCCGTTCACGAACACTGCCTCCACACCTTCGCTCAGCCGCTCTGGCTGCTCGAAGCTGGCCATGTCCGTGATGCGCTGCGGGTCGAACACCACCACATCGGCCGCAAGCCCGGCGCGCAGCAGGCCGCGGCCGTGCAGGCGGAACTGGCGGGCCGACAGGCCGGTCATCTTGTGGATGGCCTGCTCCAGCGTGAACAGGCCGCGGCCGCGCCAGTAGCGGGCCAGCACGCGTGGGAAGGCGCCCCACAGGCGCGGGTGCGGGTGGCGGTCGTGGGGCAGTCCGTCCGAGCCGATCATGCAGCGCGGGTGGGCGATGACGCGCTCTACGTCGTCCTCGTGCATCTGGAAGTAGCAGGCGCCGCCGGGCATCAGCCGGCGCGCAGCGGCCAGCTGGTCCACGCCCCATTCGGCGGCGATGTCGGCCAGCATCCGGCCGCCCATCTCTGGGTGCGGGTCGCTCCAGGTGAGGAGCACGTCGATCACGCCATCGATCAGGTCTTCGCGCAGCACGGTGGAGCCGGCGATGTAGGGGTAGACGTCCATCGCGATGTCCTGCCGCTGCGCCAGTTCGTCGATCAGCGGCAGCGTCTCGCGTGTGCGGCCCCATTGGCTGGGGCCGGCGCACTTGTGGTGCGAGATCACCAGCGGCAGGCCGGCTTCGAAGGCGCAGTCGCCGGCTTCGTGGATGGCTTCGATGATGGCCTGCATCTCGCTGCGCAGGTGCGTGCTGTAGACGCCGCCGGCACGCGCGACGACGCGGGCCAGGTCGGTCACCTCGTCGGCCGGGGCAGCGAAGGCCTCTTCGTAGAACAGGCCGGACGACAGGCCCAGCGCGCCAGCGTCCATGCACTCCTGCAGCAGCGCGGCCATGTGGGCGCGCTCGTCGGCGGTGGCGGCACGCGTCAGGTCGTGCATGGTGGCGAAGCGCAGCGTGGTGTGGCCCACCAGGGCGGCCACGTTCACTGCTGGCTGCGCGGCGTCCACCGCAGTACGGTACTCGGCCATGGTGGCGTGGCGGTAGGCGTCTGCGCCCAGCAGCGTGAGCGGTGGCTGCGCGCGCTCGGTGCGGTAGGGGGCCAGCGAGATACCGCAGTTGCCGGTGATGACGGTGGTGATGCCCTGCGACAGCTTGGGCAGGTATTCGGGGGTGCGCAGCACGGCGTTGTCGTCGTGCGTGTGGACGTCGATGAAGCCGGGGGCGATGACCTTGCCGCGGCAGTCCATGGTCTGCAGGTCGGCCACGTGCAGGCCGGCGGGCAGGTGGTCGCGCAGCTGCAAGCCCAGCCGTTCGATGCGGCCGTCCAGCAGCAGCACATCGCCCGACCAGCCGGGCGCGCCGCTGCCGTCCACGATGCGGCCGCCTTCGAGCAACTGGGGTGCAGTCATGTCAATCCTCCATGCGCAATGCGCTGGCCGTCGCGCACCACAGCGCGCCGGTCTGACTCAGAACTGCGTGGTGATGGCATCGACCACGCGCAGCTGCTCGTCGACGATGGGCATCCAGCGCCACTTGTCAAAGGTGGTGCAGGGGTGCGAGATGCCCAGGCCGATGCGCTCGCCCACCACAGGCGCGTCAGCGTCGTCCGCCTCTTCCCAACGCAGGTAGGCGTGCTGGTCGTTCAGCGCGGTGATGGCCCAGCTGCCGGGCACGCCCTGCGTCGCCAGGCTGTCGCGCGCGGCGCGGGCGATGGGCACGGGCAGTGACAGGTCGAACGAAATGTCGCGCCGGCCCACGGCCAGGATAGCCAGGCGCGGCTCGGGTCGCGATTGCACGGTGGCCCACACTTCCAGCGCCGGGCGCAGGCCATCGGCGCATTCGCAACCCAGGCGCTGGTTCACGGCGTTGACCATGCGGCCGTAGAAGCCGTGGTCGTGCGTCACATAGCAGCCCGAGCGCAGCAGCCCGCGCACCGGGCGGCCCAGCGTGGGCCGCAGCCGGCCTGCCACCAGGTCGAAGATGGCCGAGCCGCCGGCCGAGAACAGCACCTCGCCGGCCTCGAACAGCTCCTGCGCCACGCAGGCCCGCGCCACGGCTTCGACACGGTCCATCAGCGTGTTGGCGTAGGCGGTGTCAGGGGCGCTCTGGCCGGTCGCGCCCTGGCCCTCGTAGCACTCGATGCCGACCAGTTGCGTCGCCGGGCTGGCGCGCAGGGCGCCGGCCAGGGCCAGCGCCTCGCCGTGCGTACGGCAGCCGGTGCGGCCGCCGTCGGTGCCGATCTCCAACATCACCTCGAACGCGCCGGAGCTGCCCTGGCGCGTGTGCCAATCCTCGATCAGCGCCAGCTGCGCCAGCGAATCGACCAGGAAGACCACGCGGAGGTTGGGATGCCTGTTCAAAAGATGGCGGATGCCGGCCAGGTCGTCGTCCGACACGACCTGGTTGGCGATCAGCGTGCGCCGCGCGCCAGCCGCCACGCCGATGGCCAGCTGCGCGACGGTGGCGAAGGTGATGCCCCAGGCACCGGCGTCGAGCTGGCGCTGGAACAGCTGCGGCGACATGGTGGTCTTGCCGTGCGGCGCCATGTCCACGCCCTGGCTGCGCGCGTACGCCTGCATCCAGGCCAGGTTGTGGGCGAGCGCGTCACGGCGGATCACCGCAATCGGCAGCGGCAGATCGCCGGCCAGCACGTTCCAGCCGGCGGCGCCAACCGTGCTGCGCAGGCGCGGCGGCTGCGTGCGGGGGTAGCCCTTGTAGGTGGAGTCGAGCAGAGGGTCGAGCAAGGTGTCGTGCATGGTTTGATCATCCGCTTGTTACCAATGGTGCCCACGAGCCGCGCAATTTACTTTCAAATCCGAACTTCCAACAAGGAGACCCCATGCCGCTGGAATACCTGGGCCTGCCGCCCGTTGCATCCGACCGCGCTGCCCGGCCGCTGTCGCCGGCCGTGCGGGCGGGCGATTTCGTCTACGTGTCCGGCCAGGTGCCGGTGAACGCCGAGGGCGAGATCGTGGCCGGCGGCATCGAGGCGCAGACGCGGCAGGTGATGGAGAACGTGCGCGCCGCGCTGGAGGTGGCCGGCGCTGGCTTCGACGACGTCTGCAAATGCACCATCTGGCTGACCGACGCGCGTGACTTCGGCGCCTTCAACCGCGTCTACATGGGCTTTTTTCCACACGGCAAGCCGGCGCGCTCGACGACCGAGGCGCGGCTGATGATCGACGCCAAGGTCGAGATCGACGTCATCGCGTACAAGCCCAAGGGCTGAGGCGCGCGCTGCTAGTGCCGGGGCGTGAAGGTGGCGCCGCGCCGGCGCGCCATGTCTTCACCCATCGCGCGGGCCTGCTCGGGCGGCAGGCCGAACTTTGCGACGGGGAACGCATGGTGCTCCTCAGCCGCGAGGTGCCCGCGGTACAGGGCCGCATAGGCGACCCAGCGCGCGCGGGCAGCGGGCAGGTCGTCGGCCGTCAGCGTGCCGGCCTGCACGGCCAGCAGATCGGGGCGCAGCCCCGCCCACTCGCTTTCCATCACCTGGTGCTCACCACGCAGGCGCGCAGCCATGGCGGCGTGGCCAGTCTCGCGCAGCCGGGGCAGCACATGGCGCTCTTCGTCCTCATGGTGCAGCGGGGCGGCGGTGTCGAAATAGCGCAGCAGGGTGCCCGCCGCATCGCGCGCCTGAGCATCGGCACCGTGGGTGGCGATGTGCGCGGCCAGCCGCTCCATCAGCCCCAGGTTGTGCTCCATGCGGTCGTGGCAGGCCTGCAGCAGCTCGAAGGGATGGTCGAAGCCGGCAGCGGGGCCGGCGTGCAGGGTGTTGGCGTGGGGCATGGCCAGATGGTGTTCGGTCGTCTCCGGGCGCAGTACGGGGCCAGTATCGTGGCCTGGGTGGTGCGGATGTTTGCGCTTGCTCAACTGGCTCACGCAGAACTGTTCCTGGTCAAAGTGCGGACATGCGCCGTGCCTGCGTGGCGGACTGCATGCCCGCGCCGCTTTGCCGTACGCTGCCACCTTCACCCACCGCCGGAGTCCGCCATGCCCCGCATCCCCCATCTCCTTGCCTGTTCTCTGCTGGCCCTGCTCAGCGCGCACGCTGCCGCGCAGGCCCAGAAGAAGCTGCCGCTGCTGGTCCAGAAGGAACTCGCCGAGATGGTCAAGATGTGCAAGGAGGTGGGCGGCAAGGCCGTCCGTTCGCCTGAGCTGCTGACCGTGGTCGACCTCAGCGGCGACGGCGTGGCGGACTTCGTGGTCGACCAGGGCGCGTTCATCTGCGAGGGCGCCGCATCGCTGTTCGGCGGGTCCGGCGGCAGCCAGGTGGCGGCCTATGTGGGCACGGCCGACGGGCAGGCGGTGGCGGCTTTCTCGTCGGGCGGCTTCGGCATGCGGATCGACAAGACCGCCCAGCCGCACCGGCTCGAACTGCAGGTGGGCGGGCAGCTGTGCGGCCAGAAGATCACGCCCAAGATGTCGCGCGCCGAATACCGGGGCTGCTGGCGCCCGGTGCTGTGGAATGCGCGCGCGGGCAAGCTGGATTTCGCGCCGGTGTCGCAGGTCAAGCCGGTGCAGTGAGCCGCCGGCGCGCCTGACGTGTGCTGTGGCGCGAGTCGGTCACCCGGCGATCACACGCCGCCCTTCATCCCCAGCCGCCGCGCCAGCTTGTGCAGGTTGCTGGCGTCGAGTTCGAGTGTCCGCGCTGCCTGCGCCCAGTTGCCGCCGTGGTGCGCCAGCGCCTGGGTGATCGCCTCGCGCTGCGCCGCGTCCACCGTGGCGCGCAGGCTGTGTGGCGGCAGCACGGCGGCGGCCGGCAGCGACGCAAGGGCAGGGCCCGCCGGCTGCACCAGCTCCAGGTCCAGCAGCTGCACATCGAGCGTGACGATCTCGTCGCGCCGGGCGCCACGGCTCAACGCCTTCAGCGCGGCGCGGCTGAGCACATGCTCCAGCTCGCGCACGTTTCCGGGCCAACCGTAGCGCAGCAGCGCCTCTTGCGCGGGCGCCGACAGCCGCAGGCTGCGCAGGCCCAGGCGCGCGCGGTTCAGCTCCAGAAAGCGGCCGGCCAGCAGCAGCACATCGGCCCCTCGCTCGCGCAGCGGTGGGATCGGGATCGGGTAGACCGACAGGCGGTGGTACAGGTCCGCACGAAACGCCCCGTCGCGCACCTGATCGCGCAAGCTGCGGTTGGTCGCCGCGATCACGCGCACGTCGACCTGGCGCGGCCGGTCGGCGCCCAGGCGCTGGATCTCGCCGTTCTGCAGCGTGCGCAACAGCTTGGCCTGGATCGACAGCGGCAGCTCGCCCACTTCGTCCAGGAACAGCGTGCCGCCATCGGCCGCCTCGAATCGGCCCGGCCGCTCGCCGACCGCGCCGGAGAACGCGCCCTTGGCATGGCCGAACAGCTCGCTCTCGGCCAGTGACTCGGGCAGGGCGGCGCAGTTGACGTGCACCATGGGCTTGGCGGCGCGGCGTGACAGCCGGTGCAGCCGGTGCGCGAACAGTTCCTTGCCGACACCTGTCTCGCCCAGGAGCAACACCGGCAGGCCGGAGTCGGCCACCACCTGCAGCTCGTGGAGCAGCTGGGCGATGGCCTCGCTCTGGCCCAGGATCTCGCTGTCTTCGCGCAGCACGGCGCCGCCGCCGGCCGGCGGGCCGCTCATGCGCATGGCGCGCAGTTCGGCCTCCAGCCGCGTCACGCGCACGGCCGCTTCGACCAGAGGCAGCAGGAGCGCGAGGTCCGCGCGCGCTGCGGCGCCAAAGGTGCCGACCGTCAACGCGTCCAGCGTCAGCACGCCCCAACGCCGGCCCTCGACGTCCAGCGGCGCACCCATGCAATCGTGCACGGCCGACGGCTCGCCGGCCCGCTCGACGACCAGGCCGTCGTAAGGGTCGGGCAGGCCGCTGTCGTGGTGGAAGCGGGTCACGCCGTGGCCCTGCAGGATGGCGGCCAGCCGCGGATGCTCGCGCACGGCAAAGCGCCGGCCCAGCGCGTCGCTGGCAAGGCCGTCTACGGCCATGGGGCGCAGGTGTTCGCCATCGGCCTCCAGCCGTAGCAGGGCCACGGCGCCACAGCCGAACTGCGCGCGCAGCGCCGCCACCAGGCGCTGGTGGCGCACGGCCACGGGCAGCTCGGCCGACAGGTCGGCCAGCAGCAGAGGATGTGCGGGGTTCATGGTCATCATTACCCTCTAATGGTTGTTCTGACCAGGATACAGGAAGGTTCAATATACCTCGATGTGGACAACACATTGAAAACTAACGATATTTTCCAGGCACGTTGCTCGCAAGCACCCATGGCATCACACACAACAGGAGCACCCCTTGGAAGCCTTGGCAGAACGCAACGACGAGATCCTGGACCAATCGCTCGGCCAGCTGGCACGGCGCATCCCTGGCGCCACACGCGTCTTCGACGCGCAGCAGCTGGACTTCTGCTGCGCGGGCAACCGCAGCCTGCGCAAGGCTGCCGGTGAAGCCGGCGTGGACGCCGACGCCATCGCACAGGCGCTGCGCGAGCTGGCGCAGCGGGCAGCCGACACCACCGAGCCCGACTGGAGCACGGCCACCGACATCGCGCTGGTCGACCACATCCTGGCCCGCTACCACGCGGTGCACCGCGAGCAGTTGCCCGAGCTGATCCGCCTGGCCCGCAAGGTCGAGCAGGTGCATGGCGCGCGGCCCGACTGCCCGCACGGCCTGGCCGACCACCTGAGCCAGATGGCGCAGGAGCTGGAAAGCCACATGCGCAAGGAGGAGGAGATGCTGTTCCCGCTGATCGCACGCGGCCAGGGCGCGATGGCGGGCATGCCCATCGACGTGATGCGCGGCGAACACGACGCGCACGGCGTCGAACTGCGCCGGCTGGAGGCGCTGACCAACGGCATCACGCCGCCGCGCGGCGCCTGCACCACCTGGCGTGCGCTGTACGCCGGGCTGGCCACATTCCGCGCTGACCTGATGCAGCACATCCACACCGAGAACAACATCCTGTTCGAGCGCTTCGCGCCGGCAGCGGTGCGCTGAGGCGCGGAAGGCAAGACCATGGGTGCGTACAAGAAATACTGGTTCACGCTGATCGGCGTGTGCATCGCGATGTTCTCGCTGCTGGGCTACTACGGCGCGGATGTCTACCGCTCGGCGCCGCCGCTGCCTGAGCGCGTCACCACCGCCGACGGCAAGACCCTGTTCACCGGCGAGCAGATCCTGGACGGCCAGACCGCCTGGCAGTCGGTGGGCGGCATGCAGCTGGGCTCGGTCTGGGGCCACGGCGCCTACCAGGCGCCGGACTGGTCGGCCGACTGGCTGCACCGCGAGCTGGTCGCCTGGCTGGACCTGGGCGCACAGCAGCGCCACGGCCGGCCCTTCGCGCAGCTCGACCCTGCCGGACAGGGCGCATTGCGCGCTGAACTGAAGGCCGAGTACCGGGGCAACCGTGTCGACGCGGCGAACCGGCTGGTCGTGAGCGAGCGCCGCGCCGAGGCCATCGCGCAGACCGCGGCCTACTACGACCTACTGTTCTCCGATGCGCCGGCTCTGCGCACGAGCCGCGCGAGCTTTGCGATGAAGGAGAACACCTTGCCCAGCGCCGAGCGGCGCCAGGCCTTGACGCAGTTCTTCTTCTGGACGGCCTGGGCCGCCGCCACCGAGCGCCCCAACTCGCAGGTGACCTACACCAACAACTGGCCGCACGAGCCCTTGATCGACAACCGGCCCAGCAGCGAGAACATCGTCTGGTCGATCGCCAGCGTGGTGATCCTGCTGGCGGGCATCGGCTTTCTGGTGTGGGGCTGGGCCTTCCTGCGCAAGCATGACGCGCCGCTGCCGGCCGCGCCCGCCCGCGACCCGCTGGCCAGCGGTGCGCTCACGCCATCGCAAGGCGCGCTCGCAAAGTACCTGTTCCTGGTGGTCGCGCTGTTCGTGTTCCAGGTCTTCGTGGGCGGCTTTACCGCGCACTACACGGTGGAGGGGCAGACCTTCTACGGCGTGGACGTCTCGCAGTGGTTCCCCTACAGCCTCACGCGCACCTGGCACATCCAGGCCGCGCTGTTCTGGATCGCCACCGGCTTCCTGGCCGTCGGCCTGTTCCTGGCGCCGCTGATCAACGGCGGGCGCGACCCGAAGTTCCAGAAGCTGGGCGTCGATGTGCTGTTCTGGGCGCTGGTGGTGGTGTGCGTCGGCTCCTTCGTCGGCAACTACCTGGCGATCGCGCAGGTGATGCCGCCTGCATGGAACTTCTGGCTCGGCCACCAGGGCTACGAGTACGTGGACCTGGGCCGGCTGTGGCAGATCCTGAAATGGGTCGGCATCCTCTTGTGGCTGGTGCTGATGCTGCGCGGTGTGCTGCCGGCGCTGTTCAAGCGTGACGGGCAGGACAAGAACCTGCTGGCGCTGCTGACGGCTTCGGTCGGCGCCATCGGCCTGTTCTACGGCGCCGGCCTGATGTATGGCGAGCGCACCCATCTGACGGTCATGGAGTACTGGCGCTGGTGGGTGGTGCACCTCTGGGTGGAGGGCTTCTTCGAAGTCTTCGCGACGACCGCGCTGGCCTTCGTCTTCAGCAGCATGGGCCTGGTCTCGCGCAGCATGGCCACCACGGCCAGCCTGGCCTCGGCCTCGTTGTTCCTGCTGGGCGGCATCCCGGGCACGTTCCACCACCTGTACTTTGCCGGCACGACCACGGCGGTGATGGCCGTGGGCGCCGCGTTCAGCGCACTCGAGGTGGTGCCGCTGATCGTGCTGGGCCACGAAGCCTGGGAGAACTGGCGCCTGAAGACGCGTGCGCCGTGGATGGCCAATCTCAAGTGGCCGCTGCTGTGCTTCGTGGCCGTGGCGTTCTGGAACATGCTGGGCGCCGGCGTGTTCGGCTTCATGATCAACCCGCCCATCTCGCTGTACTACGTGCAGGGGCTCAACACCACGCCGGTGCATGCCCATGCGGCGCTGTTCGGGGTCTACGGCTTCCTGGCGCTGGGTTTCACCTTGCTGGTGCTGCGCTATGTGCGGCCGCAGTTCGTGTTCAGCGAGCCGCTGATGAAGACCGCGTTCTGGGGCCTGAACGCAGGCCTGGTGCTGATGATCTTCACCAGCCTGCTGCCGATCGGCTTCATCCAGTTCCACGCCAGCGTCAGTGAAGGGCTGTGGTGGGCACGCAGCGAAGCCTTCATGCAGCAGCCGCTGCTGCAGACGCTGCGCTGGGTGCGCACCTTCGGCGATGTGGTGTTCATCGTCGGCGCACTGGCGATGGCCTGGCAGGTGGTGCTCGGCCTGCTGAACCGGTCGGCGCTGCCTGGCCCGGTGGCCCCTGGGCGCGTGCGGCCGGCTGGAGCGCGCTGATCCCCTGCTGGTGCAGATCGCATCGACCAGGGCCGCTCGCGCGGGGCTGATCTCTCGGGGATTGCGCTAGGCACGACTGGCGGGTAGGTTGACGATGATGCAGGCGGCGCACCACCGGTGTGCCGCCCGCTCAACCACCGGAGACCCACCCGCATGCCTTTTCCATCCGACCTCTCGCGCCGCCGCACCCTGCAAGGCGCGGCCGCATTCGCCGCCGCCAGCCTGGTGCCTGGCCTGCACGCGCAGACCGCGCGCTGGCCCGACAAGCCGCTGCGCGTCGTCGTGCCGTTCCCCCCGGGCGGCTTGACGGACGCCTATGCGCGGCTGTTCGCCGACCACTTCACGCAGACGCTGGGCCAGCCCTCCGTGGTGGACAACCGGCCCGGCGGTGGTGCCATCATCGGCATCAGCCAGGTGGCCAAGGCGGCGCCTGATGGCTACACGCTGCTGATTTCCACCTCCGGCACGGTGTGGCAGAACCGCGTGCTCTACACCAAGCTGCCCTACGACCTGGACAAAGACCTGACGCCGGTGGCGCTGTTTCCCTCCGGGCCGCTGGCCGTGGCAGTGGCGCCCGACGTGCCGGCCAACAACATGCGCGAATTCATCGCCTGGGCGAAGGATCGGCAGGTCAACATGGCCAGCTACGCGCCGGGTGCCTACCCGCACATGGTGGCCGACCAGCTGAACCGCCGTTCGGGCACGAAGATCCAGACCATCATGTACAAGGGCGAATCGCCGATGTGGATCGACGTGGCCGGCAATGCCACGCAGATCGGCATCGGCAGCTACCAGGCTTTTGCGACGGTGCAGGGGCGCGGCGTGCGTCCCATCGGCGTGACCGGCAAGTACCGCTCGCCCAAGATGCCCGACGTTCCCACGCTGGTGGAGCAGGGCATCGACTCGCCCTTGGTCGCGCTGGAAGGCGGCCTGGCCCTGATGGCCCCCGCCGGCACGCCCGAGGCCGTGCTGATGGCGCTCAACAAGATCGCCAGAGGCTGCGTGGAGACCGACCGCGGCAACAAGCTGCGCGAGAACTTCGGTATCCCGAACAAGCCCAAGGATCTGGCTGGCACGCGCAAGGATTGGGACACTGAAGTGCCGGTCTGGATCAAACTGGCGGTGGAATTGGGCATCAAGCTCGATTGAGGACAGCCGGTGGCGGGCCGCGCGCCTGCCACCACCATCGGCCTCTGCTGCACGTACTGCGCGATGACTGCGCGCGTGCTCCAGGCCTTCGCCCGCTCACCGCCCAAGGCGCCGCATCGGCGCCTGCATCGCCCCCTCTGCGCGGGCGATCCGCGAAGGCGGTGATCCCGTGATCTAGTGCACCGGCGCGCTTGCGCAGGGTGCACCCGATACGGGAAAACGATAGCCAAAACTGAAAGCGCTTTCAAACAAAATGCATGCAGCCGACCAACGGCGCACGCACGGAGACACACGCATGAAGCGCTTGCCAAGAATCATGATCAGCCTGGGCATCGGGCTGCTGACGGCCATGACCGCCCTGCAGGGCCATGCCCAGACAGAGACGCTGCGGATCGGCAGCGGCGCGGTGCGGCTGCAGCCCCACAGCGGTGATCCCGCGGTGCCGCGCGCGCCCCACCGCACCGAGGGCATGCTCAAGCGGGCCGCGCCCACCAACCAGTGGTATTCGACGCTGATCTTTGCGGACAAGCCCGAGCCCATCTACGCGCAGCCGCTGACCTTCCGCGCGGTGGAGCAGGGCCTGGAGATGGCCTTGCCACGCAAGGAGATCGTGGCCACCGAGCGGCGCGATGTCGAGGTGCACTACGCGCACAAGATGCCCATCGTCATCGCCCCGGCAGACTTCAAACCCGGCCGTGCGCTGCTGGCCGGCGCCAGCGACTGGGCCATCGACATCGCCATGGGCGACGGCGCCGATACGTTCGACGCCACCATCGCGCATGGCAGCCCCTACGCCTGGTTTCGCCTGAGCCGCGGCGATGTGCGGGTGAGCCTGCCGGCCGCCGGGGAGCGCATCGCCTCGGCCGACGCGCGCGTGCTGCTGCTGCGCGTGCAGGGCGTGCCCTATGCGCTGTACGGCCCCACGGGCGTGCAGTGGGAATCGGTCTCGCCCGCCGAGTGGCGCGGCCGCCTGCCAGCAGGCAAGGGGTATGTCGTGGCGTCCGCGTTGCCGGACGAGTCCGCGCAGACCCAGGCCCTGCTGCTCAAGCATGCCTACAGCCGGCTGGCCGACACGCGTGTGGATTGGAACGTCGACCGTGCCACCGGCGCCGTGGAGACGCGTTTCCAGGCCACCACGCAGGCGCTGGAAGGCAGCGATGCCGGCGCGTTGATGGGCCTGTACCCGCACCATTGGCACGGCAACGCCGAGGTGCAGGGCCACCTCGGCCCGGCGTATGAATCCGTGCGCGGCAGCATCCGGCTGCTGCCGGCGTCTGCCTTTCGCACCACGGCGCGCTATACCGGCTTCGTGCCGTACTGGCCGGGTGTCGAAGACGCCGCGCCGCGCATGGGCCAGCTGCAGGACGTCATGAAGACCGACCTGCGCAATGCGCGCCGCATGATGCTGGAGATCGGCAAGGGCCCGTACTGGCAGGGCAAGGGCCTGCTGCGCCTGGTGAAGATGCTGGACGTGTACGAGCAGCAGGGTGACCGCGAGGCGTCCGAGCGCATCCTGGGCCTGCTCAAGACGCGCGTCGCGGAATGGTTCGCCGGCGACGACCGCAAGAAGTACTTCCACTGGGACCGCGCCATGGGCACCGTGGTCGCCTACCCGGAGGAGTACTTCTCGGTGGTGCAGATGAACGACCACCACTTCCACTACGGCTACTGGATCCGCGCCGTGGCCGAGATCGCGCTGCGCGACCCGGCCTGGGCTTCGCGCCAGGGCTGGGGTGCGATGGTCGATCTGCTGATCAAGGACATCGCCCACACACGCCGCGGCGACGCCGAATTCCCGTTCCTGCGCAACTTCGACGCGTACGAAGGCCACTCCTGGGCGTCGGGCATCGGCCTGGGCGAGCACGGCAACAACCAGGAATCTTCGAGCGAGGCGCTGAACGCCTGGACCGGCCTGGTGTTGTGGGGCGAGGTGCAGGGCGACGCGGCACTGCGCGACCTGGGCATCTGGCTGCTGGTGACCGAGACCGAGGCTGTCAAGCACTACTGGTTCGACCTGCACAAGGTGGTGTTCGCCCCCGAGTACAAGAACGTGGACGTGAGCATGGTGTTCGGTGGCAAGTACGCGCACAACACCTGGTGGATCGACGATCCGCGCCAGATCACCGGCATCAACCTGCTGCCGATGACCAGCGTGTCCACCTACTTCGCCAGCCACCCGGATTACATCCGCCGCAACATGGCGGCGCTGCAGGAAGAGCAGGCCGTCTGGGCGGCACGCGGCAAGCGCGTGGACCCGGCCGACATCTGGCAGGACGTGTTCGCCAAGTACCTGGCGCTGGCCGACCCGGCCGCCGCGCTGGCGGCCTGGGACCGCTGGGGCGCCGTCGAGCTCGGCGACAGCCGCACCCACACGCTGCACTACCTGCTGAGCCTGGCCCGCATGGGCGCGCCGGACACCAGCGTGACCGCCGACACCACGCTCTACCAGGTGTTCAAAGGCGCCGATGGCCGCCGCACCTACCTCGCGTTCAACGCCGGGAAGGCGCCACTGCGCGTGCGCTTCAGCGACGGGCATGCGCTCGAGGTAGCGCCCGGTGCGCTGGCGAAATCGACCGCCCGCTGAGCCCCCCCTTCCCCTGTTCGACCCACCAGCCGCGCGCTGGCGATGCACCCGCACGCCAGCCCGCGCACCGATCACTCCCCGTTCCCTGAAGGACTTGACACCATGACGACCCGCCCCCCCTTCGCCTCACGTGCCCTGTGCTCTGCTTCCGTGCTCTCGCTGCTGCTGACAGCCTGCGGCGGGGGCGATGGCAGCCCGCCCCCCGCCGCGCCTGGCAGCGTGGTCACGGCCGTGGTGCCGGTGGTGACCATCACCAACAACGTGCCGGCCGGTGTCGCGACTGGCGCGGTCACCTTCACCTTCTCGTTCAACCGCGACGTCGGCACCACGTTCACGGCGGACGACGTGACCGTCACCGGCGGCACCAAGGGCGCGTTCACACGGGCCAGCGGCACCAGCGCCACGCTGCTGGTCACGCCGGGCACGGGCGCGGGCACGATCGAGGTGTCCGTGCCGGCAGGGGCCGTGGCCGATGCCGGCGGCGCGGCCAATGCGGCAGTCAGCGCGCAGAAGGCCTACAACGTGGCCGTGGCGCCGCCACCGCCGCCGCCGATGAGCGGCACCCGCCTGGTGAGCTTCGAGGAGACGCCGGCCCCGACGCTGATCGGTTTCGGCGGCGCGGAAGACGCCACCGTGGTGGCCGACCCGACCGACGCCTCCAACAAGGTGGCGCGCGTCGTCAAGAGCGGCACCGCCGAACTCTGGGCCGGCACCACCGTGGCCGTGTGCCCCGGCGATACCGTAGCGCGCATGCCGTTCTCGGCAACCGAGACCACCATGATGGTGCGGGTCTGGTCGCCCGATGCCGGCATCCCGGTGCGGCTGAAGGTGGAGAACGCGGCCGACCCCACGCAGTCGATGGAGACCGAAGCCACGGTGACCACCGCCAGCGGCTGGCAGACGCTGACCTTCAACTTTGCCAACCCAGCAGCCGGCACGGCGGCGCTGAACCCGGCCGCCACCTACAACAAGGCCTCGATCTTCTTCAACTTCGGCGTGACCGGCGCCACCGCCGGTGCGCGCACCTACTACTTCGATGACCTGACGTTTGGCGGCAGTAGCTTCTCGCCTGCGTGTGCGGGGGCTTCCGGTGGCGGCGGTGGCGGCGGCGGTGGCGGTGCCGTAGTCAGCAGCCAGATCACCATGAGCGAAGGCTCCGCGCTGACGTTCACCGGCTTCGGCGGCTCGGACGGCACCGCCGTGCCAGACCCCACGGACGCTGCCAACACCGTGGCGCGCGTCGTCAAATCCGCCGTCGCCGAGACCAGAGCCGGCACCACGATCTCGCTGCTGCCCAACCAGGCGATCTCGCCCATCGGCTTCAGCGCCGGCAACACCAGCATCACGGCGCGGGTCTGGTCGCCGGTGGCCGGCATCCCGGTGCGCATGAAGGTCGAGAGCGCCACCGACAACACCAAGACGGTGGAGACCGAAGCCACGGTCACCACCGCCAGCGGCTGGCAGACGCTCAGCTTCAACTTCGCCAACCAGGCCCCGGGCACGGCAGCGCTGAACCTGGCCACCGTGTACGACAAGCTGTCGGTGTTCTTCGACTTCGGCCGCGCGGGTGCCACAGTGGGG
The DNA here is from genome assembly GCF_056521305.1 of Rhodoferax sp. RT4P68. NCBI lineage: Bacteria > Pseudomonadati > Pseudomonadota > Betaproteobacteria > Burkholderiales > Comamonadaceae > Rhodoferax > Rhodoferax sp. RT4P68. The sequence goes on along the minus strand of NZ_JBWMBB010000017.1, from coordinate 63,352 downwards.
GCGGATCGCACCTACTACATCGACGACATCGCGTTCCCGGCGGCGTCGGGTGGCGCGGCGGTGACCCCGGTGGTGTTCGCCAGCGGCTACCAAAGCGCTGGCACAACCGCCCAGGGCGGCACCTGGAGCTATGCGAGCCGCGACTTCTCCAACTACCAGAGCACGTTTGTCGGCGGCGGCTTCGCGGATTCGTCGCCGGCCGTCGCCGACGACGCGCAGTACTTCTACATTGCCGTCACAACTAGCGCGCCGACGGCGCCGGGCACTTCACCCGTGACCAATGGCGGTGTCGTTGGTATGTCCGTGAAGCACCCCGGATTGACACTGACAGGGCAGACCCAGCTGGCGGTCAACCTGGGAATGGACGCGGACTTCTTCCTGAAGCCTACGAACAAGGACTACGAGGTGTTCGTCGTCGGCTCCACCAAATACAGCAACGGCAGCGGCGTTGACTGTCAGGTCACGCTCAAGAGCACCATCACGCCGACGACGGCACAGATGGTCACCTACACCGTGACGCTGGCCAGCATGACGCTGGTGGAGGCCTGCAACAGCGGGGGCTTCAACTCGGGTGTGACGACGGTGGCCCATGCGCTCGCCCAGCCGATCGGGGCGGTCGACACCCAGTTCAGCTTCCCGAACGTGAACACGACCAACACGAACGCGGGTGGGGTCTATCCCACCGGCATCACCCGCGGCAAGACCGAGTTCCGCTGATCGCACGCCACCTCGAAGGAGCCCCATGCCCACCCCCATCGCCCCCCCACCAGCGAACCGGCGCCAGGGCCTTGCCGCCGTGGCGGCCGCCGTGTTGCTGGCCTGCGCACCCGTCGCGCAGGCCATCGACCTCGGCCCGTTCAGCGTGAACGGCTTCGTCAAGGCCGAGGCCCAGCGCACCACCAACGTCTGCGAGCAGTGCCAGCGCGAGCAGGGCGAGGCCCGGCACCGGATCTGGGCCGACGACATTGGCTTCGCCCAGGCCTATGGCAGCCACTACTCGATGATCTCGCTGGTCCAGCCCTACCTGGGCTTCAAGCAGCAGATCGGCGGCGGCTTCACCGTGCATGGGCTGCTGAGCCAGCGCTGGCGCGACGGCAAGGTCGACCTCAAGGGCTGGTTCTACGAGCGCAACGCCGCCATCTCGCACGAGGACTGGGGCCGGCTGACCGTCGGCGCCATGACCACGCGCGGCTGGAGCGTGGCCGACTACCCGTATGGCACCAACGTCGGCGTGTCCGATGCCTGGGGCGCCAGCGGCGCCGGCTATGGCCTGCTCAGCCGCTCGGTGCGCTACATGACGCGCAAGCTCGACGTGCTGGACGGCGACCTGGTGCTGGAGGCTACCTACGACTTCGGCAAGAGCGGCTGGAAGCGCAACAAGCCGCGCTTCCTGGAGGTCTACGGCCAGTACGTCAAGGGCGACCTGGTCATCGATGCGGTGGCGCAGAGCGCGCGCAACGGCGAACCCGTGGGCTGGGGCAAGGCACCGTTCGGCGGGCTGACGCCGTTCCCCGAGGACGACGCGCTGCTCGGCGGATCGGACCAGGGCATGTTCATGGCGATGGCGCGCTACCAGGTGGATCCGAAGTGGGAAGTCTCGGGCGGTGTGCGCTTCAACCGCTGGAGCGGTGCCTATGCGGTGCAGACCACCACCGGCGCGCAAGGTCGCTGGAACAGCATGTTCAACGTGGACTGGGGCGGCTTTCGCGATGGCGTGGCCAACCCCGGCTACTCGGCGCGTTCCACCGATTTCATGCTGGGCCTGCGCTACCGCATCGACCAGCACTGGACTGCCACCACCGGCATGGTCCACCTGGGCAAGGCCAGCACGCGCAACCCCAGCGAGCGCGGCCAGAGCAACACCGCCACCATCAACACCATCGGCCTGGACTACGACTTTCGCAACGGGCTGAAGGTCTACGGCATGGCCGGCATCGTGCATTACGGCCGCAAGGGGCTGGCCCCGCTGTCCATGCCCAGCCACAGCGCCTTCACCAACGTCGACTCCCGCGTCGCCCGGCGCGGCGGCTGGGTCGGCATCGGCACGACCTTCACTTTCTGAGGTATCCAGGATGAACAACCCATCCCACTCCTTCGTTCGCCATACCGTCCAGCCATGGGCTGCCGCCTTGTTGGCCATGGCCGTGGTCATGACGCTGCCATCTTGCGGCGGTGGCGGCGGTGGCTACACCGATTCCGCCGTGTCGCAAAGCGACCGGCGTGAGCTGTCGCAGGCCTTCCTGACGCGCGCCGCCGTCAACTATTCGCCCTACCGCACGTCGCGCAGCGAATCCGATCTGAACGGCGAAACCATCACGCCGCAGAACGTGCTGGAAGACCTGCGCCTGGTGCAGGCCACCGGCATCGGCACCATCCGGCTCTTCAGCAGCCGCATCTTTTCGCAGACCGTGCTACAGGTGATCCGCGACAACGGCCTGGATCTCAAGGTCCATCTGGGCGCCTATCCCAACCCGGTGGTGTTCGACCCGCCGGATGCGGCCCGCAGCGTCGCGGCCGAGGCCGAGAACCAGGTCGAGCTGGACGCGGCGATCCGGCTCGCCAACACCTACCGCGACATCGTCGAGACTGTCAGCGTGGGCAACGAAGTGATGGTCGAGTGGTCCACCCACAAGATCGCCCCGGCGACCATGGCTGACTACCTGCGCAAGGTGCGTGCGGCCATCCAGCAGCCGGTCACCGTCAACGACAACTTCCTGTTCTGGCAGTCCGTGCCCAAGGAGATTGCCGGCCTCATCGACTACGCCGCCGTGCACGTCTACCCGTTTCTGGACACCTTCTACAACCCGACGGTGTACGACTGGCGCCAGAAGAACGTGCCCGAGGCGCAGCGCGCGCAGGCCATGGCCGATGCCTCGCTCGCCGAGGCCAAGCGCCAGTTCGGCCTGGCCCGCCAGGGGCTGGATTCGCTGAACCTGACCGATATGCCGATGGTGATCGGCGAGACCGGCTGGGCGGCGGTGGACACGCCCGGTGGCCCCAGCCTGGCCTACCGCGCGCACCCGGTGAACCAGAAGATGTACTTCGACGCGCTGCAGGCCTGGGCGCGCGAGGGCCGGCTGGATGTGCACGGCCCCAAGGCCATTTTCTACTTCCAGGCCTTCGACGAACCCTGGAAGCAGGGCGACGACGGCTGGGGCCTGTTCAACGCCAACCGCCAGGCGCGCTACGTCGTGCAGCCGCTGGGCACCTGCGGCGTGACCTGGACCTGCGAGGCCGGCGCATGGACGATGGCCGACGCCGTCAAGTGGCAGGCGCCGGTCATCGCGCCGGCAGTGAATGCCCCGCGCTACACGCTGTATGCCGACATGGCGGTGCCCGGCGAAGCGCGCGCGACCGGCTTGCGCTGGGATCCGTTTGCCAACACCGGCTATCGCGATGCGGCCGGCGCCGGCGCACCCGACGGCGGCGCCGCGTTTGAGATCACGCCCAACCCGGTGGACTACGGCTGGGGCCTGTTCCAGCGCGCGGCCGATGACTCGACCGAGAACCTGTCGGCCTATGCCAATGGCTACATCCGCTTCAGCGTGCGCAGCGACGGCTACCCCGGCAAGATCGAGATCGGCATCAGCACCGACACCGACGACCGCGACATCCAGGAGGCCTTCCTGCAGATCGCGCCGGGCGAGTACGGCTACTGCAACACCAACACCTGGTGCGAGGTGGCGGTGCCGGTCTCAGCCTTCCTGGCCAAGAACCCCAAGCTGGACCTGCGGCTGGTGAAGTTCCGCTTCGTCATCGCCGACCGCTTCAGCATGACCGGCAAGCCGTTGAACCTCACGGGCCTGCCCAACATCCGCATCGACGGTCTGCACTGGACGCCGTGATGGACGCGGCAGCGCCACCCCTGCGCTGGGTGCTGTCCGCGCGCGACAGTGGCGCGCGGCTGGCCGACCAGCCGCCGCTGCAGGCCGGCCCCTGCGATGCGCCGACGCGGCTGTGGGTGGACACCACGCGCCGCTTTCAATGCATCGAAGGCTTCGGCGGCGCCTTCACCGAGGCCGCGGCCACCACCTGGCTGCGCCTGTCACCCGAGCGGCGTGAGGATTTTTTGCGCGATTGCTTCGACCCTGCGCATGGCCACGGCTACACCCTGTGCCGCGTGCACATGAACAGTTGCGACTTTGCACTGGGCAACTACGCGCATGTGGAGAAGCCCGGCGATGTGGCGCTGCAAACCTTCTCGATCGCGCGCGACCGCCTGGCCCTCTTGCCGATGATCCAGGCCGCGCAGCGTGTGGCGGCGCGGTCGCTGAAGCTGCTGGTCTCGCCCTGGAGCCCGCCGGCCTGGATGAAGGACAACGGCCGCATGAACGAGGGCGGCCGGCTGCTGCCGCAGTACCGTGCTGCCTGGGCCCAGTGCTACGTGCGCTTCATCCGCGCCTACGAGGCCGAGGGCGTGCCGGTGTGGGGCGTCTCCGTGCAGAACGAGCCCGAGGCCCGGCAGCGCTGGGACTCGTGCCTGTACACGGCCGAGGAAGAGCGCGATTTCGTGCGTGACCACCTGGGCCCCGCGCTGCATGCTGCGGGTCTCGCCCATGTGCGCATCGTCGTGTGGGACCACAACCGCGACGCGATGGTCGAGCGCGCCAGCGTCATCTACGGCGACGCCGAAGCCGCGAAGTACGTCTGGGGCACCGGCTTTCACTGGTACGGCGAGGAACACTTCGACCACGTGCAGCTGGTACACGACGCCTGGCCCGACAAGCAGCTGCTGTTCACCGAAGGCTGCCAGGAAGGCGGGCCGCACTGGGGCCACTGGGAACTGGCCGAGCGCTATGCCCGCTCGATCATCGCGGACCTGAACCGCTGGACGGTGGGGTGGATCGACTGGAACCTGCTGCTGGACGAGCGGGGCGGCCCGAACCACGTCGGCAACTTCTGCAGTGCGCCGGTGCTGGCCGTGCCGGCCGAAGACGGGCTGCATCCACAAAGCTCTTACGCTGCCATCGGCCACTTCGCGCGCTTCGTGCAGCCGGGTGCGACGCGCGTGTTGTGCGCTGCCACGCGCGAGGCGCTGGAGTGCACGGCCTTTGCCAACCCCGACGGCAGCACCGTGGTGGTGGCGCTCAACCGCGGTGAGGACGCGCTGGCGTTTTCGCTGGCCATTGACGGCGCCGTGCATGACGCCCACCTGCCGGCCCATGCCATCGGCAGCTACCTGCGGCCCGCAACCTGAACCAGAACCAGAACAGAACCTCAAGGAAGCGAGCCATGTCCGCCATCGCCACCGGCACGTCCAGTGCCACAGACACTGCCACCCCCGCCGTCGCCGTCCCGTCGCGCAAGGTCTCGTTCGGCCAGAAGGTCGCATTCGGCCTGGGCATGCTGGCCAACCAGATGTTCCCGGCCGCGCTCGGCATCTTCATGGTGGTGCTGGTGCAGGACATGGGTTTTCCGGGCTGGATGTGGGGCGTGCTGTTCTTCCTGCCGCGCGTCTTCGATTCGGTCACCGACCCGATCATGGGCTTCATCTCCGACAACACCCGCTCTACCTGGGGCCGGCGCAAGCAGTACGTGTTCATCGGTGCCATCGTGATGGGCATCTCGTTCGTGGCGATGTGGCAGATCTACCGCACCGACGGCGTGAACTACAACTTCGTCTACTTCCTGTGCTGGTCCTTCGTGTTTTACACGGGGCTCACGCTGTTCAGCATTCCGTATGTCGCCATGGGCTACGAGATGAGCGATGACTTCCACGAGCGCACCAGCATCATGGCCGTGTCGCAGTGGATCGGCCAGTGGGCCTGGGTGATCGCGCCGTGGTTCTGGGTCGTGATGTACGACCCGAAGTGGTTCGAGAACGCCGACGCGGCCACGCGCACGCTGTCGATCTGGGTCGGCGTGATCTGCATGCTGCTGGCCATGGTGCCGGCGCTGTTCATCCCCAGCCGCTCCAGCAAGGACGACACGCACCTGATCCCGCTGACCTGGAGCAACTTCGGCGGCGGCATGCGCGAGATCCTGAAGGGCTTCGTGGAAGCCTTCAGCTCTGTGCCGTTCCGCAAGCTGTGCTACGCCACCTTCCTGATCTTCAACGCCTTCAACACGGTGGCGGCGTTCTCGTTCTTCATCGTGGTCTACCACCTGTTCGGCGGCAATGCGCCGTCCGCCGGCATCTGGCCAACCCTGTTCGGCAGTGTGGGTGCGCTGATCACCACCTTCGCGGTGATCCCCACGGTGGCGTGGATGTCGCGCAAGATGGGCAAGAAGAATGCCTTTTTGCTGTCGCAGGGCATCTCTCTCATCGGCTACGTGCTGCTGTGGTTCCTGATGGTGCCGGGCAAGCCATACATGTTCATGTTCGCGCTGCCGTTCTTCTCGTTCGGCATCGGCGGCTTGTTCACGCTGATGATGTCGATGACGGCCGACGTCTGCGACCTCGACGAGCTGGCCACCGGCAAGCGGCGCGAGGGCATCTTCGGCGCCATCTACTGGTGGATGGTGAAGTTCGGCTTTGCCATCGCGGGCCTGCTCAGCGGCGCGATCATGTCTTTCGTCGGGTTCACGCCGGGTGTGGCCGTGCAGCCTGACGGCGCCGTCGATGGGCTGCGGCTGTTCTATTCCGGCGTGCCCATCTTCGGCACCTTGCTGGCAATGTGGGTCATGCGCGACTACGACTTGGACGAGCAGCGGGCCACCGACGTGCAGGCCGAGCTTGCGCGGCGCAAGCAGCCTGCCGTCCCCGCGTCGTCGCAAGGCCCCAGCGGGCGCACGTCGCCGCACCTGCAGGCGCTGGACCTGTCGGCAGTGCCAGAGTCGCGCCTGGCAGGCCAGACGCCGCAGCAGATCGGCGCGCTGTTCTCGCAGGTGCTGGCAGGCCGCATGCATGGCCTGTGCTTCAGCCCGTATGCAGAAGGGCAGGGCACGGGCGATCAGTTGAGCGAGGCGCAGATCCGCCGCCGCCTGGACATCGTGGCGCCCAGCACGCAGTGGTTGCGTTCGTTCTCGTGCACCGAGGGCCACGAGCAGATGGCCCGGCTGGCCCGTGCCAAGGGATTGAAGACGATGGTGGGCGCCTGGATCGGCCACGACCGCGCACGCAACGAGCGTGAGATCCTGGCCCTGGTGCGGTTGGCCGAAGAGGGCCTGGTGGACATTGCGGCGGTGGGCAACGAGGTGCTGCTGCGCAGCGAGCTGCCGGAGCACGAACTGCTGGGCGCCATACGCCGCGTCAAGGCGCTGCTGCCGGCCCACATTCCGGTGGGCTGTGTCGATGCCTATTCCGCGTTCCTGGACAGGCCGGCGCTGGTCGAGGCCTGCGACGTGTTGTTGCCCAACTGCTACCCCTTCTGGGAGGGCGCAGACATCGCCTATGCGCCGCTGTTGCTGCAGCACATGCACGCGCAGGTGCGCGACGTTGCCGGGGGCAGGCGCGTCATCGTGGCCGAGACGGGATGGCCCGGTGCGGGGCAGTCGGTCGCCGCTGCCGTGCCGTCGCCCGAGAACGCGATGCGCTACTTCATCGAAGTGCAGGAATGGGCCTGGCGCGAGAGCGTGGAGCTGTTCTACTTTTCCTCGTTCGACGAGCCGTGGAAGCGCGGGCAGGAGGGCGAAGTGGGCACGCAGTGGGGGCTGTGGGACAAGGACGAGCGGGCGAAGTACGGGCGGCGTTAGCCCGGCATCCTGCGGTGGGCCGGCACCTGCGATGGATTCGACCGCGCGCAGGTCGGACCGGCGTCAGCAGACCATGCCGGGTGCGCGCGGGCGCCCGTGGCAGCCGCCCGCGCCCACGGTCGCTCAGCGGTAGCGCCTGACCTCGCCACTCTCGATCTTGGCAAGGAACTGCTTGAGTTCCTGCTTGACGACCGGCATCAGCAGGTACAGGCCGATGATGTTGAAGATGCCCATGGCGAAGATCGCCGCGTCGGAGAAGTCGATCACCGCGCCGAAGCTGATCGAGCAGCCGATCACCACGAACACGCAGAACATCAGCTTGTAAATCAGCTCGCTGGCCTTGCCTTCGCCAAACAGGTAGGTCCAGGCCTTCAGGCCGTAGTAGGACCACGAGATCATGGTCGAGATGGCGAACATGCACACCGCCACCGCCAGCGGGAACTTGAGCCAGTCGAACGTGGCCTGGAACGAGGCCGAGGTCAGGGCCACGCCGGTCAGGCCGGCCGGGTTCGGGTACGGGCCGGCGTTCAGCCCGGCGATGGTGATGACCAGCGCCGTCATGGTGCAGATGATCACGGTGTCGATGAAGGGTTCGAGCAGCGAGACCAGGCCCTCGGTCACCGGTTCGTTGGTCTTCACCGCGCTGTGCGCGATGGCGGCGGAGCCGACGCCGGCCTCGTTGGAGAAGGTCGCCCGTTTGAGGCCCTGGATCAGCGCGCCGATGAAGCCCCCGGCCACGCCTTCGCCGGTGAAGGCGCCGTTGAAGATGGCCGCGAACGCCGGGCCGATCTGGTCCAGGTTGAGCACGATCACCAGCACCGACATGCCCAGGTAGAGCGCAGCCATGAATGGCACCAGCTTTTCCGTGACGGACGCGATGGACGGCATGCCGCCGACGATGACCGAGAACACCAGCGCGGCCAGCAGCAGGCCGGTGACCCAGCCGTAGCCGTCGGGCAGGCCGAAGGTGGACACCAGCATGGCGTTGGCCTGGTTGCCCTGGAACATGTTGCCGCCGCCCAGCGCGCCCAGGATGGTCATGATGGCGAACATCACGGCGAGCACGCGGCCCAGGCCGGCCATGCCGCGCTCGGCCAGGCCACGGCTCAGGTAGTACATGGGGCCGCCGGACACCGAGCCCGAAGGCAGGATGGTGCGGTACTTCACGCCCAATGTGCATTCGGTGAACTTCGACGCCATGCCGAGCAGGCCGACGATGATCATCCAGAAGGTGGCGCCCGGCCCGCCGATCGCCAGCGCCGCGCCCACACCGGCGATGTTGCCCAGCCCGACGGTGCCGGACAGCGCCGTGGCCAGCGCCTGGAAGTGCGAGATCTCGCCGGCCTCCTTCTTGTTCGGGTCGGAGTAGCGGCCGCTCACGATGTCAATCGCCAGTTTGAACTTGCGGATCTGGATCAGCCCGAAATACACCGTGAACACCAGCGCTGCGACCAACAGCCAGCCAGCGATCAGCGGGAAGCTGGTGCCGCCCACGGGCACCGACGTGAAGATCAGCGAGGCGAACCAGCCGAGGTTGTCGTTGAAGAATTTGTCGATGGCAGCATCGATGCCTTGGGCCTGTGCACCGGTGCACCAGCACAGCAATGCCAGGGTGGTGGCAATGGCGGTGCCGGAACGTCGTCCTCGCGTCATGAAAAACTCCTTGTTGGTCTGTTGTATCGAAGTGCTCGCGCACAAGCACTGCCTTCACGAATGCAACCGCCATGCCATGCATGCAACGCTGGCGGCCATCTGTTGGCGTGTGCATTGTGCGAAGCAGGCGCCTGCCGTCACACTGTGTTACGCGCAACTGCAGCCCACCTCAGCGGCTTGCCGGGGTTGGCGGCGGCCACGGCCGCCAAGTCGGCCTGGGTGTGGGCCAGCGCCTCTTCCACCGGCCGGCCTTCCCAGACCGGGCAGCTGTGGACGGACAGGAGATGCAGCTCGGCCTCCACTGGCTGCAGCGTGCGTGGTGCGCCAGGGCACGTGGTTCTCGCACACCGTGACGGGCCGCCGCCGTGCGCGGCCCGCTACAGCAGGCCGCGCGTGGCGGCGGCGATCAGGGATCCATGGCCAGACCTCAGCGTGCAGGGCCGCAGGTTCAGCGGATCCTTGTCGTGCGTGATCGCCTGGCTGGCGCCGTCGGCAGCTTGCCTTTGCCGCCCTGCATGCCGATACCGGCCCGGCGCCGCACCTTGGCCCGGACAGCGGCCACGCTCTGCGGCCGCGCATCGCTACGCAGCAGTTCGAAGCTGCGTCGCAGCTGGTCGCCCTTGTCACCAGGGAGCATGGCAAAGAAGGCGACGATGTCCATCGGGACCGGGCGCCCCAGGCGTTGCAGCGGCAGCAGACGCGCGTTTGCCAGGTCGTCCTGGATCAGCGAGGCCGGCAGCCATGCGGCACCCTGGTCGACCAGGGCCAGTTCTCGCAGCCCCATGGCGAATTCGCTCACGCAGCGCACCGCGACCTGCTGGCGCCGCATCATCTCGGGCAACGCCTCGGTGCGCAGCGCCTGGCCGAAGAAGCTGTCGGGCGGATAGCACAGCAGCGGGACGGTGCCGCCTTCGGCGATCCGCCGCAGGTTCCGGTGCAGTGGCGGGCTTGCCACCAACACCAGCGCGTCCTGCCCGAGCAACTGGCGCGCGGCCAGTTGCTCAGGGATGTGGCAGGGGGACTGGGGTGTTTCGTAGGTGATGAGAATCTCTGCCTCCCCGCGCAGCAGCAGGGCCAGGCCCTCCGCACGGTTGTCCGAGCGGATCCTGAAGTTCTGGTCGGGATCGGTCTGGCGCAGCCGTGCCAGCAGGCCTGGCACGTAGGCTGCTGCCAGCGTGTGTTGCGCGGCCATGGTGATGTCGGCGCTGTCCAGCGATTCGGACTTGAGCACCGCGCGAAACTCGTAGATGCGCGCCACCAGGTTGCGAAATGCGAGCTGGTTGTCCCGCGCCACGGGCGTGAACTGCAAGGGCTTGCGCGTGCGGTCGATCAGGGTGACGCCCAGCCAGTCTTCCAGCATCTGGATGCGGCGCGAGAACGCCGGTTGCGACACATGGCGGCGCGTGGCTGCCGCCGAGAAGTTGCCGGTCTCGATCAGTGCGATGTAGTCGTCAAGCCACTTCAGTTCCATGGTCTGCTGCCCTCCGAGGGACGGCCATTGTCAGCGCGGCCGCCGTTGCCGCTGACGCGGGCCGTGGATCCTGCTTCACCGTGCCGGATCCGGCCGCAGGAACTCCAGCAGCAGCGTGTGGAACAGCGTCGGGCGCTCAAGGTGCAGGGCGTGGCAGCAGTCGGGCAGCACGGCCAGGGCGGCCCCGGGGATGCCGCGCCACAGAGCCTCGATCTGTGGCCAGGTGTAGGAGCGGTCCTGGTCGCCCCAGACCACCAGCGTGCGCTGGCGGATAGTGGCCAGGCGGTGGCGGCCGTCCCAGCCTTCCATCGCATGCAGGCCCGCCAGCGCGGCCTGTTCGCTGGCGCAGGTGGCCAGCAGGGCCAGGGCCTCATAGGCCGGCGATGCTTCGCGATCACGCAGCCAGACGGCGCTGATGCGCCTGGCGGTGCGCTCCACGCCGTCGGCGCCTAAGCGTTCGCGCGAGCGCGCCAGGGTCTCGAAGCGGCCCGGGATGCTGCCCTGCGGACCGGTGGCATAGAGCACCAGCCGCTGCACGCGTGCGGGCGCCTGGTGCACCATCTCCTGCACCACCATGCCGCCCATGGAGTGGCCCAGCAGGTGGAAGCGGTCTACGCCCAGCTGGTCCAGCGTGGCCAGCACGGCACGGGCGTGGTCGGCGATGTCGGTGGGTGCGGCGAGCTGGTTCGCGTCGCCGTAGCCGGCCAGGTCCACCGCGATCACGTCCAGGTGCTGACACAGGAACGCGATCTCGGCCTCCCATTGGCGTGCGCCGCCCAGGTAGCCATGCACCAGCACCAGCGTTTCGCCGGCGCCGGCCCGTCGGTGCGGCAGGTGGGGCAGGAGAGGCGTGGTCATTTCATCGCCGCCGGCAGCCAGATCGCCGTCTCCGGCAGGGCGATCAGCAGCGCGATCAGCACCACCATGCTGGCGATGAAGGGCAGGCAGCCGGTGATCACCTCGCCGATGCTGATGCTGCCCCGGCTGATGCCCTGGATCACGTACAGGTTCAGGCCCACCGGCGGCGTCAGCACTGCGATCTCCATCGTGATGGTGTAGACGATGCCGAACCACACCATGTCGTAGCCGGCCGCCTGCATCAGCGGGAAGATGGTCGGAAGCGTGATGAAGGTCATCGACACCGGCTCAAGGAACATGCCCAGCACGATGTAGAAGGCGATCACGATGGCCAGCACCGCGTAGGGGCTGAGCTGGTAGGACATGAACAGTTCGGTGAACTGCTGCGGCACCCGGTAGTAGGTCATGACGAAGCCGAACAGCACGCCGGCCGACAGCAGCAGGCCCAGGTACCCCATGGTGCGCATGGTGGCCATCAGCGCGGCCTTGAAGCCGGCGATGTCCAGCCCGCCCACGCCAAACGCCAGGATCACGGTCAGCAAGGCGGCCACGGCGGCGGCTTCGGTCGGCGTGGTGATGCCGGTATAGATCGACAGCGTGATGACCAGCCCGATCAGGAAGATCGGCCCGACCGACACCAGCATCTGCCGCAGGCTGGTACGCGCTGCCTTGTCGGCATCGGGAATGTGCGAGGGATGCAGCCGGCCCCAGACGTAGACCACCAGACAGAACAGCAGCACCAGCACCACGCCGGGCACGATGCCGGCGATGAACAGCTCGCCGATGGAGGTGTCGGTGACGATGCCATAAAACAGCAGGATCAGGCTGGGCGGGATCAGCACGCTGAGCGTGCCGCCGGCGGCCAGCACGCCGCTGGACAAGCGGTTGTCGTAGCCCAGCTTCTTCATCTCCGGCAGCGCCACGCCGCCGATCGTCAGCGAGCCGACCATCGAGGAGCCGCACACCGCACCAAAGCCCGCGCAGGCGGCGATGCTGCCGTAGGCTGCCGACCCGCGCACCCGCACGCCGCGGTGCATGAACTGGAACAGGTTGGGCCCGATGCTGGAGCGCCCGATCAGCTCGCCCAGGAACACGAACAGCGGCACTGAGATCAGGATGTAGTCGATCCACACGCCCCACAACTTGAGCTCGCTGCTGACCAGGGCGGTCGACCAGCCCTGGATGTAAAACAGGAACGGCAGCGAGGCCGCCGCCAGCGCAAACGGGATCGACAAGCCGATGCCGATGAACACCACCAGCAAGGCCATCAGACCGATGCCGACGTGATACCACTCCATGAGGACTCCCGATTCAGCCGCGCGGGCCGGATTCTGCGTTGCGGGCCGTCAGCAGGACGGCCAGCTTGACCATGACGTAGAGGGTGAACACCACCAGGGCCAGCGCCCCGGGTGCCCAGAACAGGTAGCGCGGCCAGAGCAGGATCTCCGAGGCCGCACCCGACTCGAACGAGTTGCGCGTGGCGTCGACGGCGGCGATGGCGAAGAAGCCACCGACCGCGGTCATCAGCACCAGGTTGAGCATCTCCAGCCTGCGCCGGCCCCTGGGGCTCAGCGCATCGGGCAGGAAGGTGACCTTGGGGTAGGCGTCTTCCTTCAGCGCAAAGGCCAGGCCCAGGAAGGCGGCAGGGAACAGCAGTAGCGCCGTGGCCTCGGTGACCGTGCCGTCGGGGTCGGACAGCACGTAGCGGCGGAACACACCGTACGAGATCCACAGCATCTGCAGCACGATGATGGCCGCCCCCACGCCGGCCAACCAGACACCCAGCCGCTCGATGCGGACCAGCAGGTTCTGCAGCATGACCGCTTACAGCGCGTTCTGGTCGAACAGCGTGCGCACCTTGTTCGACAGCTCGGGCCCGCAGGCGCCGTCCACCTCGCCCTTCCACTTGGTGGCGATGGACTGCACCATCGCCTTGCGCTTGGCCGGGTCGACCGCTGTGACGGTGCCGCCTTGCTTGACGGCATCGGCGATGCTGGCATCCACCGACTTCTCGTACGCGGGCTTGAGCCAGACCTCGGACTCGCGCGCGGCGGCCAGCACGGCGCTCTGGTCGGCCGGGCTCAGGCCCTCGAACTTGCGCTTGTTGACCATGTAGACGATGTTGCCGTAGAACAGGTTGGACTTGACCATGTGCGGCATCACGCCCCACAGCTTCCAGGCGCTGTAGGTGGCCACGCCCATGTTGATGCCGTCGACCACCCCGCGCTCGGCGGACTGGAACACCTCTTTGGGGGCGATGAACACCGGCTTGCCGCCCCAGGTCTCGATCATCATGGACACCAGCGGCCCGATGGAGCGCACCAGCTTGCCGTCCAGCTTGCCCAGGTCGGCGCCCGGGGTCTTGAACCACCATTCCTGGTCGTAGGAGTAGTTGGAGTTGATCAGCGGCACCAGGCCAGCCTTGGCCGCCTCGGCCTTCATCAGCGCCGAGTAGGCGGCGTCCAGTTCGATCTGCTTGCCCATGTCCACCACCATCGGGTAGAGCGAGGTCATGCGGTAGCACGGCAGGCGCTTGTCGGCCGGCATCCAGCTGATGTCGGCCACGCCGCCCAGTACGGCATCGATGCCTTCGCTCCAGCCATGCAGCGTGGACGAGGCGAAGACCTCGACCTTGACCCTGCCCGCAGTCTTTGCGGCGGTGAGCTCGGCGAACTTCTTGAAACCTTGGTAGCGAATATCCACCTCGTTGACGTAGGTGGACAGGCGCAGCGTGGTCTGGGCGCTGGCCGATGTGGCGCAGGCGGCGGCCAGCAGCGAGAGGGCGCCAAGGCGCAGCAGGGTGGTGGGGCGGCAGTGGGTCACGGTGGTTCTCCTTGGAACGGGCAGATGTCAGGAAGTGGGTAGGCCAAAGGCATCGGGGTAGCTGAACAGTGCAGCCGATCCACCGGTGTGCAGGAACACGATGTTCCGGTCCTTGGCGAAGTGGCCCTTGCGCACCAGGTCGATCAGGCCGGCCATGCCCTTGCCGGAGTACACCGGGTCGAGCAGGATGCCCTCGGTGCGGGCCAGCAAGGTGATCGCCTCGGCCATGCCCGGCGTCGGCAAGCCGTAGCCTGCGCCAACGTAGTCGCAGTTGGCCTGCACCGCGCTGCGCGGCAACTCGCCACGCAGGCCCAGCAGCGACCAGGTGCGGCAGGCCAGGTCGTACACCATGGTTTCCTGCTTGTCGCGTGGCGCACGCACGCCGATACCGAGCAGTCCGATGGAGCTGTGCATGGCCTGCAGGCCGGCAACCAGGCCGGCCTGGGTACCGGCGCTACCGGTGGCGTGGACCAGGTGATCGATGCGCAGCCCCATGTCGGACGACTGGTTCACCAGCTCCAGCGCGGCCTGGGCATAGCCCAATGCACCCAGCGGGTTCGAGCCTCCGCCTGGAATCACGTAGGGGCGGCGACCGGCCTGCGTCAGCCGTGCGGCAACGGCCTGCATTTCGGCCTGCATGTCGCTGCCGCCGGCGCGGCGCTCGACGGTGGCGCCGTGCAACCGGTCCAGCAGCACGTTGCCGTTGTGGACGTAGTCGGACCGGGTGTAGCCGGTGCGGTCTTCCAGCAGGATGTGGCACTGCATGCCGAGCTTCGCTGCGGCCGCAGCGGTCTGGCGCGCGTGGTTGGATTGCGTGGCGCCCTGGGTGATCACCACATCGGCGTTCTGCGCCTGCGCCTCGGCCATCAGGAACTCGAGCTTGCGGGTCTTGTTGCCGCCGGTCGACAGGCCGGTGCAGTCGTCACGCTTGATCCACAAGCGCGGACCACCGAGGGCGCGCGTGAGGTTGTCCATGGGTTCGAGTGGCGTCGGGAAGTGGCCGAGCCGGATGCGGGGGAATTGGGCGATGTCCACGGCGGTGTCCAGGAAGTTGGTACGTGAATAGTCGAGCGTGGTGTGCAGCGTGTCCAATCGTTTGATTGAGGGCTATTTTTCGTTTTGCGCATAGTGCGGCTGGCCCACCGACGACGCGGCGCCGTCGGCTGCTCCGATGCCGCCGCCATGGGCCTGGGCAGTGCGCTGCAGCCATGCCGCGCACACGGTGCGTCGCGCACATGGGGCGCCGGGCGGGACAACGCGCCTGGCGCAGCGAGCGCGTGGGAATGTCAGGCTGCGGCCGGTGCCGTCCACACCCGCATCGCCGGCTTGGCCTGCCGGTCCACGCCGAACACGCCCCAGTGCTTCTCCGGCTCCAGCGGATCGCTCGACCCTTTCCAGGGCTCGTCGAAGGCTTCAAACAGAAAGCACAGCACGCCGGAGGGGCGGCTCCAATCGCGCAGCTGTGCCAGGTAGATCGCCTGGGCATGGGCGCTGGCATGGTGCGCGGGAAAGCCGCGCCCGTTGGCGGCCGTGCACCAGCCCACCTCGGACAGCACCAGCGGCTTGCCGGGGTTGGCGGCGGCCACGGCCGCCAGGTCGGCCTGGGTGTGGGCTAGCGCCTCTTCCACAGGCCGGCCTTCCCAGACCGGATAGCTGTGCACGGACAGGAAGTCCAGCTCGGCCGCCAGTGGCTGCAGCGTGGTGCGCCAGGGCACGTGGTTCTCGCACACCGTGACCGGCTGGGCCACATGTTGCTTCACGAAGTGCACGGCCTCCAGCATGCGCGGCAGCGGTACGAGGTGGTCGGTCCAGTCGACCAGCGCCTCGTTGCCGACGGCCACCGCGAACACGGTCTGTGGGTGGCGTGCGGCCAGGGCCACGAGCCGGTCGAGTTCGGCGTCGTTCTCCAGCCGCTGTTCGGCGAGTTGCGCGTCGGCATAGTGCGCACCCCAGGGGCAGCCTGGGTTGCTGGCCTCGGCGCCCATGTGCGCGCCCAGCAGCACGCGCAGCGGCAGCCTGTCTTCTTCGATGATCTGCAGCACCCGCTCGGCATGCGGGCTGCAGTCGTACAGGCGGAGCAGCTGGAAGTGGGGCGCCAGCAGGTGCAGGTCCTGGCGGATCTCGGCCACGCTGGGGTAGGTGCGGGTGGCAGGGCTCTGGCCTTCGCGGTAGCCGGAGTAGCAGATGGCGTTGCCGCGTGGCAGGTCGAGTGCTTGTGTCGTCATGGGAATACCTCCGGCTTCGCCTGCGGTGCGAGCTTGCCTGGGGCGGCCCGGCGCGCGCTCATAGGAATACCTCCGGCTTCGCCTGCGGTGCGAGCTTGCTTGGGGCGGCCCGGCGCGCGCTCATAGGAGTACCTCCGGCTTCGCCTGCGGTGCGAGCTTGCTTGGGGCGGCCCGGCGCGCGCTCATGCACCGAACTTCCGCCGTGCGTGCTGATCCCAGATGCCCCAGAACGCGCCCACGTCGCCCTCGGCGGCGATCTTCCAGGCTTCGTCAAAAGCCGCGAAGTGAAACCACTCGATGCCCTCGCGCGTGGCCCAGGCGTCGGTGTCCAGCAAATACTGCATGGCAGCTTCGTGGCCGGGCACGGCGGCGTGGAAGGCGCTGCCCTGGTCGGGCCAGCCGGTCTCGCTGATGACGATGCGCTTGCCGGGCGCAGCGGCACGCACGCGCTCGAACATGGTCTGCATGTAGGCCAGTGATTGCTCGCGCGGGCAGCCTTCCCAGAACGGGTAGCAGTTGATCAGCAGCACGTCGCAGGCGGCCGCCACGCGCGGGTGCTTCTCGAACAGGAAGTACGCGTCCACGTAGCCTACCGTCGCGCCGGGCAAAGCCTGCTTGACGCGCTCGATGGTGGCGATGAGCTGGTCTTCTTCCATGTCGCCGCGTAGCAGCACTTCGTTGCCGACGGCGACGATGTCGGCATGGCCGGCACGGGCGACGTCGATCAAGCCCTCGATCTCACGCTCGTTGATGGCGGCATCGGTGCCCAGCCAGCCGCCGACGAGGGTTTTCAATCCCATCTCGTGGGCGATGCGCGGCGTCTGTTCATGGCCGTCTGTGCAGGAGAAGCTGCGCACCCAGCGCGTGTGCGGGCGCACGATGGCCAGGCGTTCGCGGATCTGCGCTTCGCCGATCTGGTCGCCCGGCTGCTGGCCGTCCAGGTAGGGGCTGAAACACAGGCCGTGCAGGCCGCGCTGCAGCAGCGCACCGATGGCGTCATCGAGCTGGGCCCGGGCGCTGGGGCTGAGCGGTGGCGGTGCAGCGGCCGGCCTGGTGCCAGCGTTGGCCATCCCTGGCGCATGGCCGGCTGCGGGGCCGGGTGCGGGGGCCAGTGCAAAAGCGGGCTGCGCAGGGGCCGAGCTGCTGCGGACGGCGGGCTCGGTGGCGAGAGCGGGCGAGGTGAGCATGGTGGACTCCGGAACAAGTGCCCCGCGAAGGGCGGACGGTGCGGGCGCGTGGTCGCCGCGGTCAGTTCGAGCTGCGCTTGCCGGCCAGTGGCACGGCCTGGCGCTCGGCTTCGTGCCCGGGCTCCCAGGGCATCACGCCGGGGCCGCGCGGTGTGGCCGGCCCATAGCCACCGACCTTGTCGTACACGCGCACCCAGTCCACCACCAGCTCGGCTGGAAAGCGGGTCTGCGCGTCGGGCTTGCCGGGAAAGTTGCCACCCACGGCCACGTTCATGAGCAGGTAGAAGCGCTGGTCGAAGGGCGCAGGCCAGGGGTGCAGGTCGGCCTCTGAGGTGGCCTCCAGGCCCTGGCCGCCTTCGGTCAGGCCGCAGCTCCACCAGTGGTCGTAGCGGCAGGTCGGCTCGCCGTCGACGTAGAAGCGGATCTCGCCCGGTTCCCACTCCACGGCGTAGGTGTGCCAGTCGGACACGCGTTGCCCCGGCGGCAGCGGATGCGTGGCGGTGATCAGCGTGCGCCGTGGCGCTGCCGAACCGAAGTGCAGGCTGCTGAGCACCTGCTCGGGCCGCTCGCCCACGATCTCCATCAGGTCGATCTCGCCGCTGGCGGCCCAGCCGCCGTAGGCATCGTCCACCGGCAACATCCACAGCGCGGGCCACAGGCCCTTGCCCCAGGGCACGCGCGCGCGGAACGCGATGCGGCCGTACTGCTTGGCGAACAACACGCGGCCGTCGCGCGCCTTGCTGCGCAGCCGCGCCGATGTGTAGCCGCAGCCATGCAGGGCCGACTTCACCGCGCGGATCTTCAGGCAGCTGTTCTGCACCACCACGTTCTCGGGCTCGCCGGTGTAGTACTGCAGTTCCTCGTTGCCCCAGCCGGGCACCCACACATGGTTGCGGTAGTCGTAGAAGCCGTTGCCGATGTCGAAGTCCCACTTCGTGCGGTCCACGGCATCGCCCTCGAATTCGTCGGCCCAGACCAGGCTCCATTCGGCCGGGCGGGGATGCGGGTCGTTCATGTGCGTTCGTCTCCGTTCAGGCGGCGCGCAGCGCCTTTTGCCGGCGCAGGAAGTCGCGGTACCACAGTGCGCTGGCCTTGGGCGTGCGCTTCTGGGTCTCGTAGTCCACGTGCACGATGCCAAAGCGCTTGGCATAGCCGCTGGCCCACTCGAAGTTGTCCATCAGGCTCCACACCATGTAGCCGGCCATGGGCACGCCATGGGCCAGTGCATCGGCCACGGCGGCAATGTGGTTGGCGATGTACAGCTTGCGTTCCACGTCGTGCACTTCGCCATCGACCAGCTGGTCCTGGAATGCAGCACCGTTCTCCTTGATGTAGAGCGGCGGCAGTGTCCAGTCGCGGTGCATGCGCACCAGCAGGTCGGTCAGGCCCTCGGGCACGATCTCCCAGCCCATGTCGGTCAGGGCCTTGCCGCTGGTGTGCACGCTGAAGGCGCCGCTGGCGCTGGCGACGCCGCGCGTGTAGTAGTTGATGCCGAGAAAGTCCATCGGCGTCGCGATGGCCTGCAAATCGCCCGGCTGCACGGCGGGGGCGTCGGCGCCCAGGTCGTCCCACACGTCCTGCGGGTACTGGCCCTTGAACAGCGGGTCCATGTACCAGCGCACGGAGTGGCCGTCCTGCAGGCGGGCGGCCGCTACGTCCTCGGCACTGTCGGTGGCCGGCACGATGGGCGACAGATTCAGCACGATGCCCAGGCGGCTTTTGCAGCCCTGGGCACGCAGCGCCTGCAGTGCCAGTCCGTGGCTCAGCAACAGGTGGTGGGCCACCTGCATGGCGACGCCACGGTTCTGCACGCCGGGCGCGAAGATGCCCTGCTGGTGGCCCAACACGGCCACCACCCAGGGCTCGTTGTGGGTGGTGATGGCCGCCACGCGGTCGCCCAGGCGGGCTGCGACATGGCAGGCGTATTCGACGAAACGGTGCACGGTGTCGCGCGCCGCCCAGCCACCGGCGTCCTGCAGCGCTGCCGGCAGATCCCAGTGGTTCAGGGTGACGTAGGGCTGAATGCCGCGCGCGAGCAAGCCATCGACCAGCCGCTCGTAGAAAGCCATGCCGGCTGCGTTGAACGCGCCGTGGCCCAGCGGCTGCACGCGCGGCCAGGAGATGGAGAAACGGTAGGCGTCAACGCCCAGGTCGGCGATCAGGTCCAGGTCCGATTCCCAGCGGTGGTAGTGGTCGCAGGCGGTTTGACCGTCGCTGCCGTCGGCAATGGCGCCGGGTACGCGGCAAAAGCGGTCCCAGATCGATTCGCCCTTGCCATCGGCCGTGGCGGCGCCCTCGATCTGGTAGGCGCTGGTGGCCACGCCCCAGACGAAATCGGGCGGGAAATGGTGGGTGCGGTCGGCCAGGGCGGCGGAGTCGTGGGTCATGGGGTCGTTCGTAAGGGGTTGGAGACGGCTCGATGGGGAAGCTCCGAGGGGAAACGGCAGCCATCGAACGGATCCAATTATGAAAGCGCTTTCAAAGTGTCGCGGGCCCGTCTTCAACCGTCAATCTAGGGTTAACGCGTGTGCGGTGGGTGCGGGGGGTTTGGCGGCTGGCTGACGGATTCAGCGCGAGCCCACAGGCGTGCGGGGTGCAGTGGACTCGCGCGCGATGAGCTGCGGCGCCGGCAGGGCCAGCGCGGGCTTCTCACCTGCGAGCAGCTGCAGCATGGCCTTGGCGGCCAGCTTGCCGAGCTCGTGCACCGGGTGGTGCACGGTGCTCATGGGCGGCGTGGCGTAGACGGCCCCGGCGATGTCGTCGAAGCCGACCAGCGAGACGTCCTCGGGCACACGCAACTTGCGTCGGTACAGCGCCAGGGCCGCGCCGAAGGCCATCTGGTCGTTGGCCGCGAAGATGGCGCTGAAGGGCTCGCGGCGCTCGATCAGCCGTTCGGCAGCAGCCAGGCCGCTGGCTTCGGTGAAGTCGCCGCGCTCGACGAGCGCGTCGTCATACGCGATGCCCGCTGCCTCCAGCGCCTCGCGGTAACCACGCAGGCGCTGGGCGCCGTCGGCGTGGCGCAGGTCGCCGGCGATGAAGGCAATGCGCCGGTGCCCCAGGTCCAGCAAGTGCCGGGTGGCCAGGCGCGCGCCCTCGACGTTGTCGAAGTCCAGCGCGAACAGGCCGGGCGCTTGCAGCGTGCGCCCGGTCACCACCACCGGCAGGTCGCGCGCGCAGCGGGTCAGGGCCGCATCGCTGAGGCGCCCGGTCAGCACGATGATGCCGTCCACGCGCCGCGTGCGCAGGGTGTCGATGCAGCGCGCCTCGTGCGTGGCGCTCCATTGCCCGCTGACGAACAGCGCGTTGTAGCCCGAGCGGCCGAGCTGCTCTTCGATGCCGCGCAGCGCGCCGCCGTAGAAGGGGCTGTCGATGGCCTGCGTCACGACGCCGATGCTCAGCGTGCGCCCGCCCGCCAGGCTGCGGGCGGCCGGGTCGGGCACGAAGCCCAGGCGCGCGATGGCTTCGTCCACGGCCTGGCGCTTGTCCTCGCGCACACCTGCCGTGCCATTCAGGATGCGCGACACGGTGGCGGCCGACACACCGGCCGCGTCCGCCACCGCCTGCAGGTTGGGCTTGCCGGCGGTCTTGGACGGGGAGCGACGTCTGCTGGCCCCCGGGGAAGCGCTGCTCATGGCGACGGGCTCTGGCGTCGCGAAGCTCCACCGTACGAGGTGCCGAAGCACGCACGCACGGCCGCTCGGACTAGAAGGCTGCTACACGGTTTCACGAACGTACCGGTCGGGCGTCTCAAAGCAGCGTTGAAGTCATCCATGGGCACGTGTAGTTCTCGGGGGCGCGGGCAGTTTATCCGCAGGGCTTGCGCGCAGTCGACAGGCGCGCAGTGGCCGCCGCCGCCGGGCGCGCCGCTACTTCACCTGCTGCTTTTCCAGCTTGCGCGCCAGCGTGCGCCGGTGCATGCCCAGCCGCCGCGCGGTCTCGGAGATGTTGAAGTCGGTCTCGGCCAGCATCTGGTGGATGCGCTCCCACTCCAGCGTCTTGATCGACGTGGGGCGCCCCGTCAGCTCGACCTCGGTCGTGCCCTCGGCACGGCCGAAGGCGGCTTCGATGTCGTCGGTGTTCGATGGCTTGGCCAGGTAGTGGCAGGCGCCGAGCTTGATGGCCTCCACAGCCGTGGCGATGCTGGCAAAGCCGGTGAGCACGACGATCAACATGGCCTCGTCGCGCGCGCTCAACGCACGCACGCAGGCCAGGCCCGACGACTCGCCGGCCAGTTTCAGGTCGACCACGGCATGCGTGGGTGCGAAGTCCTGCAGCTGCACCAGCAAGGTTTCCAGGCTGGTGGCGGTGCGCACGGCATAGCCGCGGCGATCGAACGAACGGGCAAGCGTGCGCGCAAACGCTGCGTCGTCTTCGACGATCAGCAGCCGGCGTTCCAGGGTTTCATCGTGCATCGTGCGCATCTTCCTCCGGCAGCGCAATGGCTGCCAACGGAAGGGTGATGCGCAGTTCCGCGCCTGCGCTTTCCAGGTTGCGCGCGCTGACGTGGCCACCCAGCGTACGCGCCACGTTGACGACCAGGAACAACCCCAGCCCGCCGCCGGGCCGGCCTTTGCTGGACTGGTAGGGCTTGCCCAGCTGCTGCAGCATGTGCGGCGCAAAGCCGGGGCCACGGTCGCGCACTGTCAGCACCAGCGCGTCGCCTTCGCGCGTGGCCTGGAAGTGCACGGCAGCGGGCGAGGCTTCGACGGCGTTATCCAGCACGTTGCCGATCATTTGCTGCACGGCCGAGTCCGACACCATCGGCAGGTCGGCCCCGAAGCGGTTCTCGTAGACGAAGCCGGCACATGGCCGGCGGCCGCGCCAACGGGCGACGACCTCGTCCAGAAAGGTGTTCAGCGTGGTGGCGCTGGACGACTCGCCACGCGCCTCGCCGGCCGACAGCAGGATGCCGCTGACGATGGCCTTGCAGCGCGCGACCTGGGCCTGCATCTCCGCCACGTCGGTGGCCAGCTCGGGCTCGGAGCTGAAATGCGGCAGATGCTGCCAGTCGCCCAGGATCACGGCCAGCGTGGACAGCGGCGTGCCCAGCTCGTGCGCTGCACCGGAGGCCAGCAGGCCCATGCGCACGATGTGCTCCTCTTCGGCGGCGCGCTGGCGCAGCGCGGCCAGGCGCTCGTCGCGCTCGCGCAGATTGCCGACGATGCGCGCAATGAAGGTGACCAGCAGCACCGCGTTCAGCGCAAAGCACAGCAGCGTGCCCAGCATGTAGGGGCTGGCCAGGCCACGGTGGTGGTCGAGCGGCAGGGCCAGCGGCGGCGCCAGCCAGGCCAGGCCGGTGAAGCACAGCGTGGTGACGGCCACCACCGTCCAGGTGGCCCAGTTGGGCAGCAGCACGGCGCTCAGGATCACCTGCAGCAAGTACAGAAACACGAACGGGTTGGTCGCACCGCCGGACAGGTAGAGCTGGGCCGTGAGGGCGGCGACATCGACCAGCATGGCGAAGAGCAGCTCGGCGCTGGTGACGTGGCGCCCGGTGCGCCAGCGCAGCTGTGACAGCACGTTGAACGCCACCAGCGCGGCCAGCAGTGTCAGCATGGCCTGCAGCGGAATCGCAATGCGCAGCCCGTAATGCACCACCTCGATCGTGAGCACCTGGCCGAACACGGCGATCCAGCGCAGCTGGATCAGCTGCTGCAGGTTCTTCAGGCCGGCGGCCTTGTCGGGGCTGGTGCTGCGGGCTGCGGCGGGCGGCGGCAGGGTGGCAGGTGGGGTCAGCGGCATGGGGGCGGATTGTCACGGCATGCGCCGCAGGGCGCGCAAGCCCGTGGCGTCACTGCGCAGGGTGGCGGCCACTGCGCAGCACGTAGACGCCGGCTGCCGCCACCATCAGTGCCAGCACATACCAGGTCAGCGCATAGACCAGGTGGTTGTCGGTGAAGCGCAGCACCGTCAGTCCACCGGCCGGCCACTGGCCCGGCGGCAGTGTGGATTCGGCATCGACGAAGTAGGGCGCCACGCGTTCGGTGGGCAGCTTGCGCGCGGCGGCGATGGCGGCCACGTCGCGTGAGTGCCAGCGGTCGGCGGCCGGGTCGTTCTCGCGCAGAAATCCGCCACCGGGTTCGCTCAGGCGCAGCAAACCCTCCACCGTGACGGGGCCATGTGGCGCCACGGCTTCGCGGCGGGCGGGATCACGCCGATCCGGCGGCACGAAGCCGCGATTCACCAGCACCACGCTGCCGTCTGCCAAGCGCAGCGGCGTCAGCACCCAGAAGCCGGCGCCCAGGTCGGTGGTGGCCTGCACCAGCGCCTCGTCGGCATGCTGGAACTCGCCCTGCAGGCGTACGCGGCGGTATTCGAAGGCTTGCGGGTCGGCCTGCAGCGCGGGCCAGTCGTCGGAGGCTGGCGGTGCGGCGGGTGGGGCGCCGATGCGTGCCTCGATGCGCGCAATCAGGTCGTGCTTCCAACCCATGCGTTGCAGCTGCCACGTGCCCAGCGCGGCAAACCCTGCGCACAGCATCGCGGCAGCCAACACGACCAGCCAGGGCAGGCCCCGGCCAGGTTTCATTTGGGCCCGTGCTGCTGGTGCTGCAGGTTCTGCTGGTACTGGTCGTGCGAGGGCATCATGTTGGTGTTCATGTGGAACATGACCCACAGCGTGCCGGCAATGGCAATGGCCACGAAGACCACCGTGAAGATGGTGGACAGCATGGTCCAGCCGCCTTCCACCTTGCCGTTCATGTGCAGGAAAAAGACCATGTGCACCAGAATCTGCACGACAGCAAAACCGCCCAGCACCAGCACGGCAACGGTGCGGTTGCTGATGACGTCGGCCATGACCAGCCAGAACGGAATGGCCGTCAGCACGACCGACAGCAAAAAGCCGATCACGTACTCGCGCATCGTGCTGTGCGGCGCGCCGTCATGGTGGTCGTCGTGGTGGTCGTCGTGCCCGTGTCCAGCGTGCGCGTCGTGCGTTGCGTGCGTGCTCATAGATACTCTCCGGCCTTGCGGCCTGCGATGCGAGCCCCTTCGGGCGGCCGGGCGGTGCTCACAGCACTCCCATCAGGTAGACAAAGGTGAAGACGCCGATCCAGACCACGTCCAGGAAGTGCCAGAACATCGACAGGCACATCAGCCGGCGCTTGTTCTCGCGGATCAGGCCGTGCTTCTTGATCTGCACCATGAGCACCACCAGCCAGATGCTGCCGAAGGTGACGTGCAGGCCGTGGGTGCCGACCAGCGTGAAGAAGGCCGACATGGCGGCGCTGCTCTGCGGCGTGGCGCCCACGTGGATCAGGTGATAGAACTCGTAGAGCTCCACGGCCAGGAAGCACAGGCCGAATAGGCCTGTCACGGCCAGCCAGCCCAGCGTGCCGCCTACCTTGTTCTGCTGCTTTTGCAACATCGCAAAGCCGAAGGTGATGGAAGACAGCAGCAGGAAGGCTGTGTTGATGGCCACCAGCTTCAGATCGAACAGCTCGGCACCACCGGCGCCGCCGGCGTAGTTGCGGCCCAGCACGCCGTAGGTGGCGAACAGCGCGGCAAAGATGAGGCAGTCGCTCATCAGGTACATCCAGAAGCCCAGCGCGGTGCCGTTCTCTGGATGCGGTTCGTGCTCCAGGTGGTAGACGCGCACGACCGGCGCAGCAGGTGCGGCCGGCGCACGGTGCGAACCGGCCACGCCGGTGGTGCGGGCGCCGGCCAGGCCGGCAGGGTGGACGAGTTCAGACATGGCGTGCCAGCAGTTGGGTATGCGCGTGTTCGGTCGAAGTCACTTCGTTCGCCGGGATGTAGTAGTCGCGCTTGTAGTTGAACGTGTGCGCAATGGAGGCCACCACGATGGCCGCGAACGAGCCGATGGCCAGCGGCCACATGTGCCAGATCAGCGCAAAGCCCCAGACCAGCGACAGCATCGAGATGACGACACCGGAGGCGGTGTTCAGCGGCATGTGGATGGCCTTGAAGCCCTGCAGCGGACGCTGGTAGCCGTGCTTCTTCATGTCCCACCAGGCGTCCACGTCATGCACCACCGGCGTGAAGGCGAAGTTGTACTGCGGCGGGGGCGACGAGGTGGCCCATTCCAGCGTGCGTGCGTCCCACGGGTCGCCCGTGTGGTCAAGCAGTTCCTCGCGCCGCATGAAGCTCACGACCAGTTGCACCAGGAAGCAGCCGATGCCCAGGGCGACCAGGAAGGCGCCGAGGGCCGCGATCTGGAACCAGATCTGCAAGGACTGGTCTTCGAAGTGGTTGGCGCGCCGCGTGACGCCCATCAGCCCCAGGATGTACAGCGGCGCGAACGCGACCCAGAAGCCCACCAGCCAGAACCAGAACGAGCACTTGCCCCAGAACTCGTCGAGCTTGTAGCCGAAGGCCTTGGGGTACCAGTAGTTGATGCCGGCGAACATCGCGAACACCACGCCGCCGATGATCACGTTGTGGAAGTGCGCAATCAGGAACAGGCTGTTGTGCAGCACGAAGTCGGCTGGCGGCACGGCCAGCAGCACGCCCGTCATGCCACCGATGGCGAAGGTGACCATGAAGCCGACCGTCCACAGCATCGGCACCGTGAAGCGGATGCGGCCGCGGTACATGGTGAACAGCCAGTTGAAGATCTTCGCCCCGGTCGGGATCGAGATGATCATCGTCGTGATGCCGAAGAACGAGTTCACGCTGGCACCCGAGCCCATGGTGAAGAAGTGGTGCAGCCACACCAGGTACGACAGGATGGTGATACACACCGTGGCGTAGACCATCGAGGTGTAGCCGAACAAGCGCTTGCGGCTGAACGTGGCCACCACTTCGGAGAACACGCCGAAGGCCGGCAGGATCAGGATGTAGACCTCCGGGTGGCCCCAGATCCAGATCAGGTTCACGTACAGCATGGGGTTGCCGCCCAGGTCGTTCGTGAAGAAGTTCGTGCCGACGTAACGGTCCAGGCTCATCAGCACCAGGGCCGCCGTGAGGATGGGGAACGAGGCCACGATCAGCGCGTTGGTGCACAGCGCGGTCCACGTGAAGATCGGCATCTTCATGAGGTCCATGCCGGGCGCGCGCATCTTGACGATGGTGACCAGCAGGTTGATGCCCGACAGCGTGGTGCCCACCCCCGCGATCTGCAGCGCCCAGATGTAGTAGTCCAGCCCCACACCCGGGTTCTGATTGCCCAGGTTGGACAGCGCCAGCCAACCGGAGGTGGAGAACTCGCCGATGAACAGCGACATCATCACCAGGATGGCGCCGGCGGTGGTCATCCAGAAGCTGAAGTTGTTCAGGAACGGGAAGGCCACATCGCGCGCGCCGATCTGAAGCGGCACCAGGTAGTTCATGAGCCCGGTGACCAGCGGCATGGCGACGAAGAAGATCATGATCACGCCGTGCGCCGTGAAGATCTGGTCGTAGTGGTGCGGCGGCAAATAGCCCATGTTGTCGCCGAAGGCGATGGCTTGCTGCAGCCGCATCATCACCGCGTCGGCAAAGCCGCGCAGCAGCATCACGACGCCCAGCACCATGTACATGATGCCGATGCGCTTGTGGTCGATGCTGCAGAACCAGTCGCGCCACAGCGGGCCCCACAGGCGGAACTTGGTCAGCACGGCGAGCGTGGCCAGGCCGCCCAGCGCGACCATGATGAAGGTCACCAGAATGATGGGGTCGTGCGTCATCGGGATCGAATCCCAGGTGACGCGCCCCAGCAGCCAGTGGGCAGGCACGGAAGTATTTTCAACAGACATGACGGGTCACTCGATGATGGTCTCGGGCGTGCAGATCGACTGCTCAGCGGCGGCGGTCAGGGCGCGATCGCTGGCGTGGGCACGGTTGCGGGCGGCGTCCTTGGCCATGGTCTCGTGCATGCAGGGCTTGCCATCGGCCACGCACAGGTTCAACACACGGTCGTACAGATCGGCATCGACCGAGGCGAAGCGCACCACGGGGTTGCGCTCGCTCGGGCGCTCCAGTTCCTGGTAGACGGCGCGGGTCAGGGGCTTGCCCTCGGCCTTGGCCTGGGCGACCCATTTGTCGAAGTCTTCGATGCTCAGGCCATGGAACTTGAAGGTCATGCCCGAGAAGCCGGCACCGCTGTAATGCGTGGACAAGCCCTTGTACACGCCGACCTTGTTGATCACGGCATTCAGCTCGGTCTGCATGCCCGGCATGGTGTAGATCATGCCGGCCAGATCGGGAATGTAGAACGCGTTCATCGTGCTGCTGGACGTGAGCTTGAAGCGGATCGGCCGGTCCACCGGCGCGGCCAGTTCGTTGACGGTGGCGATGCCCAGCTCGGGCATCAGGAACAGCCACTTCCAGTCCATCGACACCACCTGCACTTCAAGCGGCTTGATGCCCTCGACGACCGGCTGGCCAGGCGCGATGCGGTCCAGCGGGCGGTACGGGTCGAGCTGGTGCGTGCTGATCCAGGTGACAGCGCCCAGTGCGATCACGATCACCAGCGGCGCCGCCCAGATCACCAGCTCCAGCTTGGTGGAGTGGTGCCAGTCGGGGTCGTACTCGGTCAGGGTGTGCTGGCCATCCTGGCGGTAGCGCCAGGCGAACAGAAAGATGAGGACGATCACCGGGATGATGATCACCAGCATCAGCACCGTGGCGATGACGACCAACTGGCCTTGCTGGGCCGCGATGTCGCCGGCGGGGTTGAGCACGACCAGTTTGCTGCAACCGGTCAGAAGACCGGTGAAGGCGAGCAGAAGCGGTCCTCTGAGTAGATTCTTGAGGCGCATGCTGAGCAGTACAGGGTTATCAAAGACCGCACGCGGGTAACCCCGGGTTGCGATGGGAAGGGCAAATGTATCGCCGCGCCGTACCGAGCGCCATAGGACGTTTTGTCCTATATCAAGGCGCTCGAGCCCATGAGAAGATACGCAGTCTATTGAAGACGTCCGGCCAAGTGCCGTCTGGAGAACGTTCGATGTCCAGCATCAGCCAAGCGACTCATACCGCTCCCGTGATCGAGAGCCCCGCACCACGTTACCCCGAGTCGGAACACCACGTCGACCCTGGCGACATCGCCGTCGGCGTGGTCATCGGCCGCACGTCGGAGTACTTCGATTTCTTCGTCTACGGCATCGCTTCGGTGCTGGTGTTCCCGCCGGTTTTCTTCCCGGACATGGCGCGTCTGGACGGCACGCTGTGGGCTTTCGCGATCTTCTCGCTGGCCTTCATCGCGCGGCCCATCGGCACCGTGTTGTCGATGGCGGTGCAGCGCCGTTGGGGCCGCGCGACCAAGCTGACCATCGCGCTGTTTCTGTTGGGCAGCTCGACGGCCGGCATCGCCTTCCTGCCCAGCACCGCCAGCCTGGGTGTGGCGTCGGTGTGGCTGCTGGCGGCGTTCCGCATTGGCCAGGGGCTGGCACTCGGCGGTTCGTGGGACGGCCTGCCGTCTCTGCTGGCACTCAATGCACCCAGAGGTCGCCGCGGGTGGTATGCCATGCTGGGCCAGCTGGGCGCGCCGGTCGGCTTCATCTTGGCCAGCGGTTTGTTTGCCTATCTGTACGCCAGTTTGTCGCTGGCCGACTTCCTGTCCTGGGGCTGGCGCTACCCGTTCTTCGTGGCCTTCGCCATCAACGTGGTGGCGCTGTTTGCGCGTCTGCGGCTGGTCGTGGCCGAAGAGTACGAAGAGCAGTTGAACCAGCGCGAATTGGAGCCGGTGTCCGCCGCCGAACTGGTGCGCACGCAGGGCGGCAACATCTTCATTGGTGCATTTGCGGCGCTAGCAAGTTACGCACTGTTTCACCTGGTCACGGTGTTTCCGTTGTCGTGGATCCAGCTCTACACCGAGCAGTCCATCGTCGGCTTTCTGATGATCCAGGTGCTGGGCGGCTTCCTGTGCGCCGGCGGCATCGTGGCCTCCGGCTGGCTGGCCGACCGCTTCGGCCGGCGCCGCACGCTGGGCCATCTGGCAGCGTTGATCGCCGTGTTCAGCGGCTTCGCGCCGACGCTGCTGGACGGCGGCACGCTGGGGCAGGACGTGTTCATCCTGATCGGCTTCATCTTGCTCGGCCTGTCCTATGGCCAGTCGTCGGGCACTGTCACGGCGAACTTCGCTCCGCGCTACCGCTACACCGGCGCAGCGTTGACGGCCGACGTCGCCTGGCTGTTCGGCGCTGCGTTCGCGCCGCTGGTGGCGCTGGGCCTGTCGGCCAATTTCGGGCTGGGCTATGTCAGCGTGTACCTGCTGTCCGGTGCCGTGTGCACGCTGGGCGCACTGGGCCTGAACCGGGCGTTGGAATCGCGCGACTGACGGCTTGCCGACAAGCGCCCGACAAGGCCTCGCCGTCGCAAGACGGCGAGGCTTTTTGCTTCAGGCTTTGGATGTCACGTCGATGGCATCGATGCTGTGTGCCACTGGCACTCTCGCACACGCCGCCAGCTTCTTCAGCGCGTGAGGGTTCGTTCCACGCATGGAACGGTCTGGCCGGCCGGCGGCACCTGTGCAAACCTGCCGGCGCCCTCATCTTCACAATCTGTGCTGCAGCCATCGCTGCGGCCGCATGAGGAGAAACAACGATGAAGAAGACCCTGGGCATCCACAGCGCACCGCGCCCGCATTGGGTGGGTGACGGGTTTCCCGTCCGCTCGCTGTTCGGTTACGACGGCCTGGGGCGCGAGCTGAGCCCCTTTCTGCTGCTGGACCATGCCGCGCCCTCCCAGTTCGACCCGGCGCCGCGGCCGCGTGGCGTCGGCGCGCATCCGCACCGCGGCTTCGAGACCGTGACCATCGTCTACCAGGGCGAGCTGGCGCACCGCGATTCCACCGGCGCAGGCGGGTTGATCGGCCCGGGCGATGTGCAGTGGATGACGGCGGCGGGCGGCATCGTGCACGAAGAGTTTCATTCGCCCGCGTTCACGCAACGCGGCGGCACGCTCGAGATGGTGCAGCTGTGGGTCAACCTGCCGGCCAAGGACAAGCTGGCGCCGGCCGGCTACCAGACTTTGCTGGACACGCAGATTCCGTCGGTCGACTTGCCCGATGGCGCGGGCCGCGTGCGCGTGATCGCCGGCAGCTTCGGTGGCGCGCACGGCCCGGCGCGTACCTTCACGCCGATCGATGTCTGGGATGTGCGCCTGGCCGCCGGTGGCACGGGCCGCTTCACGGCGCAGCCCGGCCATACGCTGGCGCTGGTGGTGCTGCATGGCACTGTGCGGGTCAACGGCGGCGAGGCGGCGCGCGCCGGTCAGCTGGTGCATCTGGCGCGTGAGGGCGAGGGCGTGAACATCGAGGCCGAGCACGAGGCCACCGTGCTGTGGCTCGCAGGCGAGCCGATCGAAGAGCCGGTGGTCGGCTATGGCCCGTTCGTCATGAACACCGAGGCCGAGATCCACCAGGCCATTGCCGATTTCAACGGCGGGCGTTTCGGCCGCATGCCGCAAGCGGGTTGACCGTCTGCTGGCGCGGCGCGGGCGCCGGGCAGCGCCTGGTCAGCCTGCCCGGCCGGACATGCTGTCCCCGTGCTGCGCGGCACGCGCCTGCAGATCCGCGCGCAGGCCCTCTGGCAGTTTGCCCAGCAGCCAGCGGATCGCCAGGGGCAGCAGCACCACGTCGTCCATCACGCCCAGGAAGGGGATGGCGTCGGGCAGCAGATCGATCGGCGAGATCAGGTAGAGCACCAGGCCGGCGGTGGCGGCCTTCAACCAGCCGGGGGCGCGCGGGTCGCGCAGCGCCCACCACAGTTTGAGCAGGTCACCACGGACCAGGGTCCACAGCAGGGACAGGCGTTTCCACATCGGCGTTTCCTCATGCGGGCCATGCAGCCCTGAACAGCGGACATGGGGCCACCGGCCCGGCCTGCAAGCGGTGCAGATGTAACGGTCCTAGCGCTGGGCGCTGCCAGCCCGCTTGGCGGCGTACATCGCCGAGTCGGCGCCGGACAGCAGCTGCTCTGCGCTGCGGCCGCTGCGCGGCGGGTAGACGGCGCCGCCGATGCTGATGGAGATGCTGACTATGGCCGCCTCCAGTGCGAAGGGCTCGGCGATGGCGGATTCGATCTTGGCCGCCACCCGCTGCGCGTCGGCCCGTGCATCGGCCACGGGCTCCAGCACCAGCACGAACTCATCGCCCGCCAGTCGGGCCACGGTGTCGGTCTTGCGCACCGAAGCCTTCAGCCGCGCGCCGACCTGGCGCAGCAGCTCGTCACCGGCTTCGTGGCCGTGGCGGTCGTTGACCGTTTTGAAGCCGTTCAGGTCCAGGAACAGCAGGCACAGGCTGTGGTCCAGCCGGTCGGCGCGGGCCAGGGCGTGCGGCAGGTTCTTGAGCAGATAGCGCCTGTTGGGCAGGCCGGTCAGCACATCGTGTGTGGCCTCGGCCTCCAGCCGCTGCTCCAGCTCTTTCGCCGAGGTCACATCGAACACCAGCGCGTGAAAGCCGTCGAACTGGCCCTGGGCATCGCGCCGGGGAATGTAGGTGGCGCTGGTGAACTGGCGCCGGCCGTGCACCGTCATGCAGCGCTCGAATTGCACCTTCTCGCCGCGCAGCACCCGCTCCAGCTCGGGCTGCCAATCGCGCATCGCCTCGTCGCCATACAGCGAGGCCATCGTGTTGCCCAGCAACGCGGCCGGGTCGACGCCGAACCAGTCCTGGTAGGTCTTGTTGGCAAAGCGATAGCGCAGCCCGCGGTCGACATCGGCGACCAGCGCCGGCATGTTGTCCGCCATGGTCCGCAGGCGTTCCTGGCCGATCTGCAGTTCGGCGGTGCGCTCCTCGATGCGGCGCTCCAGGCTGGCGTTCACGCGCTCGAGCTCACTGCGGTGGCGCGTGGTCTCCTCGACGGCCTCGCACAGCGCGCGCGACAGTAGGTCGACCTCGCGGTAGTCGTGCAGCAGGGGCACCGGGTCGGCGCCGCCCTGTGCACGCGCGGCCACGGCGCTGGTGAGCTGGCGCAGCGGGCGCGTCAGCCGGCGTGCCACCAGCGGCGCACACAGGGCCGCCAGCAGACACACCGCCAGGCCGCCGAGCAGCATCTCGCGCTGCAGCTGCTGGTAGTCCGCCAGCGCTGCCTGCCGGGCCTGGCGGACCACCACCGTCCAGCCCAGGCCGGGGTAGTTGCCGTGGCCCACCGTCGGCACGATGGCCGTGGCGTAGTGCTCGCCGTCGTCCCACGCTCGCACGTCCGCACCAGCGGCGCGGCGCAGGTCGCCGGCGCTGGCCAGCGCCAGGGGCTTGTTCTCGGTGCCTTGCGGCCCCAGCAGCACCTGGCCTGCGGTGTCCACCACGAACAGCTGCACGCCGTATCGGGCCCCGGTCGGCGCCATCAGGCTGCGTTGCAGGTCGCGCGCCCACTCCCAGCTGAGGTGCGCGCCCAGCACGTATTGCACGTCCCCCTGCGCATCGGTGACGGGCATGGCGATGTCGACGAAGCGCCAGGGCTCGTCCCGGTCGGGCAGCAGCTTGCTGAGCAGGACGGCCGTGTGCACATCACCGACGAAAGCGCCCTGGACGCCGCGCTGGAACCAGGGCCGCGCGCTGACGTTCAAGCCGGCCAGCATGTCGTTGGTGGCAGCGGCGACCACGCCATCGCGGTGGACGTAGCCCAGCCACGCATACAGCGGAAAGCTCTCCTGCACGCGCTCCAGCACGGCGCGTACCTGCGCGGGCGGCGCACCGGCCTGCAAATCGCGCATGCCGGCGAGGATGCGCAGCTCTTCATAGCGGTAGGCCATGCCGCGGTCCAGTTGGTCCCGCATCTGCCAGCCGATCTGTTCCAGCGCCGAGACCGCCATTCGCGTGGCATGGCGACCGGCATAGCGCTCGACCAGGGCCAGCAGGACCAGGCTGCCGATCAGTACCGCCAGCGCCAACGCGGCCGCGATCCAGACCGCCAAAGCCCGGTGCCGCCCCGGACTGGGGCCGTCCAGCGACTCAGGTGCTCCATTTTCAGACGAAGAATTGACCATATAGGTTTCATAACCGAGCGAATCTGCGCATGCGGCGGCATTGTGCCGAACCGGTGCACCGGGTTGAGGTTTTGGGCGGCGGTGCCGAGGCCACAGCGGGCTCTGGTCCAGAATGGCCGTCCGCATGCCACGACCGAACGCGCCGCCCGCCGACGACACCGCCCCGACGCACGCCCCGACGCCGGCTGGCGCTCTGCCAGCGACAGCCCAGTCATGTGCGACTGTGGTTGGGCCCCGACCCTTGCCGGCCCCCTGGCGTTGGCTGCTGATCCTGCTGGCCTGCATTTCTCTGGCCACAGGGGTGGTGGGTATCTTCGTGCCCGGCTTGCCGACCACCGTGTTCGTATTGATCGCAGCCTGGGCGGCGGCCCGCAGTTCCCCGCGCCTGCACCGCTGGCTGCTGTCGCACCGCGTCTTCGGCAAGCTGATCGCCGATTGGCAGCAAGGCGGGCGTGTCAGCCGGCGCTCCAAGTGGAACGCCAGTGTGGCCATGAGCGTGTGCGCGACCCTGCTCTTGTGGCTGGGGCAACACTGGTGGGTGACCGCCCTGGCCATCGGCTGCATGGCCTGCGTGCTGGTCTGGCTGTGGTGCCGCCCGGAGCCGCTTCGACCCTGATAAGCCTGCCAGCATGGGCGCTGTTTCCTAGCAGAACTCAAAACTTCTGACAAGAAGATAGGGCCGCGACTTTGCGTAAGAGTGTGCCTATTGTTCCCGATATCCCCCAAATTGCGTAACGAATTTGATCGGTTGTTACGTAAGATCGCGCCGCTCCATCGGCCCTTGCGCCTCGGGGGGCGAATCAACACACCCAAAAAATCGGAGGAATCCATGCGGCCCCACATCCGTTCCATCGCGCGAGCACTCAGTCTCGCCGTCTGCGTTTGCCTGGCGCCTGCCGCCTGGGCAGGAAAGGTTCAGTACCCGGCGATCCTGGTCTTCGGCGACAGCCTGTCCGACACCGGCAACGACCTGATCGCCACCACGCCGCTGATGACGCCGGCCATCCCGCCGTCCGTGTCGCCCTATGCCACCTACTGGAACGGGCGCTTCACCAATGGCCCGGTGGCGGTGGAATACCTGTGGCAGTTGATGGGCAGCAACCCCCAAGCCGAAGTGGCGCCGTCGCTGCACCCCGCAGTGCAGACCAAACCCGGCGTGAGCTTCGCGTTCGGCGGCTCGGCCTCGGGCATCTCCAACGTCACGCCCAGCGGCTTCGCCGTGCCTGGCCTGCTGGGCCAGGTGGGTTTGTTCACCCAGGCCCTGGGCGGCAACCGTGCGCGTGCCGACGCGCTGTACACGGTGTGGACCGGCTCCAACGACTATCTGCAGAACATCACCGGCAGCCCCTACCAGGTGGTGGGCAACGTGGCTTTGGCCATCAAGAAACTGTACGCCGCCGGCGCGCGCGACTTCCTGGTGCCCAACCTGCCCAACCTGGGCCGCACGCCGCAGATCCAGGCGCTGGGACAGAGCAAGCATTTCACCAACCTGACACGCGAACACAACGCGCTGCTGGACGTGACGCTGGCGGTGCTGGACCGCACGCTGCCGAACGCCCGCTTCGTGCGGGTGAACGTGTATGAACTGGGCGAGGCGCTGATCGAGAGCGGCTCGGTCATCTCGGACTTGCCTGCCATCGCCTACCTGGTCCCCAACGCTCCCGCCGCGCCGAGCTGCCTGTTCGTCAACCCGGCCGCCTGTGTCAACGTGCCCACGAGCAGCTACCTGCCGTCCTTTCTGTTCTGGGACATCCTGCACCCCACGACCCAGGTGCACGGGGCCATCGGCACCTCGATGTACAAGGCGCTGGCCAAGCAGCGTTGAACAAGCACCGGTCACCCAAGTGGCACGCTCCGCATGCGCAGCCGACGGTCGGCCGGTGAGATCGGACCGGCCGCGATACAAGCACGCTCGCTCTGCAGGCGCTGCTGACGGTCGGCCGCTGAACTTCAGCGGCTGGCCTGCCAGCCGCCCCCCAGTGCCGCGATCAACTGCATGCTGGCGGCCAGCTGCTCGGCCTGCACATCCAGCAGCTCGCGGCGTGCGGTCAGCGCCAGGTTCTGCGCGGTCGCCACTTCCAGAAAACTGATCTCGCCCGCCTCGTAGCGGTAGGTGACCACGCGCTCGTTGTCGCCCGCCAGCTGCACCAGCCGCTGTTGCTGGCGCTCCTGCTCGGCCAGCGTCGCCAGCGAGGCCAGCGCGTCTTCGGTCTCGCGCACGGCGCCCAGCACGCCGGCGCGCCAGGCCGCAGCCTGCTCGTCGTAGACCGCCAGCGCCCGGGCCTCGACCGCGCGGCGCGTACCACCGTCGAGCAGCGTGGCGGCCAGCGCCGGGCCCAGCGACCACACGCGCACCGGCGCATTCAGCAAGCCCGCGAGGCTGCCGGCCTGCAGGCCTGCGCTGGCCGACAGCGTGAAGTCGGGCAGCCAGGCGCTCTGGGCAATGCCCCACTGGGCGTGCGCGGCAGCCAGCAGGCGTTCCAAGGCCGCCAGATCGGGCCGGCGGCGCAGCAGCTCGGCGGGCAGGGCGGCCGGCACGGCTGGCATGGCGGGCAGTGCACGCGCATCCGGTGCGCGGGCGTCGACGCGGTAGGCCGCCGGCGTGCTGCCGGCCAGCAGGGCCAGCGCATTGGCCTGCAGCGCACGTTGGCGCCCAATGGCAAACACCTGGGTGCGCAGCGACTGCAGCTGCGTCTCGGCCTGGATCACGTCGGCGCGGGCCACCAGCCCGGCCTCGTATTGGTGGCGGGTGAGCTGCAGCGAGCGGCGGTAGGCCGTTTCGGCTTCGCCCTGCAGCGCCAGTTGCGCGTCCAGGGCGCGCAGGCGCACATAGCCCTGGGCGGCGGCCAGTTGCAGCGCCAGGCGGGCGGCATCGATCAGCGCGGCCTGGGCTTGCACGCCCGCCTCGGCGGCGCCACGCTGGCGGGCCACGCGGCCCCACAGGTCGGGCGTCCAGGCCAGATCCAGGCCGGCGGCGTACAGCGTGCCGTTGCTGCCCGCGCCGGTGTCCGTGTTGGTGCTGGTGCCGAAGCCGCTGCCGCCGCTGCGCGAGACGGAAGCCCCGGCCCCCAGCTGCGGCAGCGCCAGCGCGCGCGCCGCATCCACCAGCGCCAGCGCCTGGCGCCAGCGCGCCTCGGCCTGGGCCAGCTCGGCGTTGGCGCTGGCGACCTGGCGCAGCAGCGCGTCGAGTTCGGGGTCCGTGTAGACACTCCACCAGGCCGCAGCGATGGTGGCGTCGGCACTCGCAACGGCACTCGCCCCGGTGCTCGCTTCGGCCTTCGCGTCGGAACCAGCCGCGGCTGCGTGCTCGAAGGCGGCGGGCAGTGCGAGCTGCGGCGCCTCGTAGTGCGGGCCGCTGGCGCAGGCGGCCAGCAGCAGAGCGGGCAGGGCGGCGAGGGCGGCGCAAGAGCGAGTCAAAGGCATGAGTGTCAGGCGGTCGCCGGGTCGTGGTGCGCAAAGCGCTGGCGCAGCCGCTCCAGCGCCAGGTAGACCACGGGCGTGGTGTAGAGCGTCAGCAGCTGGCTCACGGCCAGGCCGCCGATGATGGCGATGCCCAGCGGGCGCCGCAGTTCCGAGCCCTCGCCCAGGCCCAGCACCAGCGGCACGGCGCCCAGCAGTGCGGCCAGGTTGGTCATGAGGATCGGGCGCAGCCGGCGCAGCGCGGCCTCGTGGATCGCATCGGCGGGTGCCAGGCCGCGCAGGCGTTGCGCGGCCAGCGCGAAGTCGATCATCAGAATGGCGTTCTTCATGACCACGCCGATCAACAGGAACAGGCCCAGCAGCGCAATCAAGCTGAAGTCGGTGTTCGACAGCCACAGCGCCAGCAGCGCGCCCAGGCCGGCCGAGGGCAGCGTGGACAGGATCGTCAGCGGGTGCAGCGTGCTCTCGTACAACATGCCCAGCACCAGGTAGACACTCACCAGCACCGCCAGGATCAGCCAGGGTTGGCGCTTCAGCGTGGCCTGCAGGCTGTTGGGGTCGCGGCTGCGCTCGCCACTGCTGATGCTGGAGGGCAGCGGCACGCCGGCCACCGCGCGTGCAATCGCCGCCTGTGCCTGCTGCAGCGTGACACCGGGCGCCAGCCCGTAGCCGATGCCGGTAGAGGCGAACTGCGCGTCGTGCTGCACGCGGTCGCGCGTCAGGCCGTAGCGCCAGGTCGCAATGGCCGACAGCGGCACGCGCTGGCCGGCCTCGGTCAGCAGCTGCACCTGGTCCAGCGCGGCCGGCTCGGCGGCGCCGCGCGGGTCGGCCTCCATCACCACGCGGTACTGGTTCAGCGGGTCGTACAGCGTGGCGACCTGGCGCTGGGAGAACGCGTTGTTCAGCGCGGACGCGACCGTCTCCATGCGCACGCCCAGGCGGCGGGCGGCCTCGCGGTCGACGTCCAGCACGATCTGCTGGGCGTCCTCGCCGCCGGGCAGGTCCACGTCCACCAGCTCGGGCAGCGCGCGCAGCGCCTCGGCCACGGGCTTGCCCCAGCGCCGCAGGTCCTGCAGCGAGTCCGACCGCATCACATAGGCGTATTCGCCATCGCCGCCATGGATTTCCAGCCGGATGTCCTGCTGCACCCACAGGATCAGCACGGCGCCGGCCACCTTGGGCGCGGCGGCGCGCAGCCGCGTGACGACTGCCTGGGCCGGCTCTCCGCGCTCGGCCAGGGGCTTGAGCCGCACACGGAACCACGAGTTGCTGATGCCGCCACTGCCGCCGCTGAAGCCGGTCACATCGGCCACCGCAGGGTCGGCCACCAGCAGCCGGCGAAACGCCTCGACCTTGGGCTGCATGCCCTGGAACGAGAAGCCGTCGTCACCCCGCACGAAGCCTCCGATCTGGCCCGTGTCCTGCTGCGGCAGCATGCCCTTGGGAATGGCCACGTACAGCCACACGTTCAGCGCCACGGCGCCGGCCAGCACCAGGAGCGTCAGCACGCGGTGGCGCAGCGCGAAGGCCAGACTGCGCGCGTAACCGGCGCGCAGATCATCCAGCGCCCACAGGAACCAGCGTGCCACGTGCCCGGGGGGCCGGGTCGTGCCGCCCGTGGGCAGGCCGTGTGCGCACAGGGCCGGCGTGAGGGTGAGGGAGACGGCCAATGAGATGAGGATCGCCGCCGCCAGCGTGATCGAGAACTCGCGGAACAGCCGCTCGACCACGCCGCCCATGAACAGCGTGGAGACGAACACCACGACCAGCGCGAGGTTCATGGCCAGCAGGGTGAAGCCCACTTCGCGCGCACCGGTCAGCGCCGCGCGCAGCACGGCCGGCCGACCCAGCGGGCGGCCCTGTGCCGCGGCGCGGGCGCGCTCCAGGTGGCGCTGCGTGTTCTCCAGCACCACCACAGCGTCGTCGACCACCAGCCCTGCGGCCACGATCAGCGCCATCAACGAGAGGTTGTTCAGCGAGAAGCCCTGCCACCACATGACCGCGAACGCGCCGACCAGCGACACCGGCAGCGCCAGCGCCGGGATCAGCGCCGCACGCAGGCTGCCGAGGAACGCCCACACCACGGCCACCACCAGCGCGCACGAGAGCGCCAGCGTGAACTGCGCCTCGCGCAGCGTGGCGCGGATGCCGGGCGAGCGGTCCATCACCACGCGCAGCTCGACATCGACCGGCAGCAGCGCACGCAGCTGTGGCAGCTGAGCGTGGATGGCGTCGATGGTCTGCACGATGTTGGCGTCGGTGCGGCGGCTGACCATCAGACCCACGGCCGGCCGGTCGTTGTGGTAGCCGTTGGCGTAGCGGTTCTCCACCGAGTCCGTGACCTCGGCCACGTCGGCCAGGCGCACCAGGGTCACGCCGCTGTCCGACGTGTCGCGGCGCACCACCAGCTGCGCAAAGTCGGCGGCCGTGCGCAGCGGCGAGGCCAGCGCCAACTGCCAGCGCAGCGCGCCCTGCTCGACCTGGCCCAGCGGGCGCCAGGCGTTGGCGTCCGCAATCGCGCGGCGCACCGCGTCCAGTGACATGCCGCGGTGCGCCAGTGCCTCGGGCTTGAGCTGCACGCGCACGGCCGGCAGAGAGGCGCCGCCCACGCTGACCTCACCGACGCCGACGATCTGCGCCAGCTTCTGCGCCAGGATGGTCGAGGCATGGTCGTACAGCGCCGAGGGCGGCAGCCGCGGCGAGGACAGCGCCAGGCCGAGGATGGCGGACTGCGACGGGTTGACCTTGGCATAGCTCGGCAGGCTGGGCATGCCGGCGGGCAGCTGGCTACGCGCGGCGTTGATGGCGGCCTGCACCTCGCGCGCGGCCTCGTCGATGTCGCGTGCGAGGTCGAAATCGAGCGTCACGCGCGTGGCGCCCTGGTTGCTGCTGGAGCGGATGCTGGTGACGCCGGCGATGCTGCCCAGCGCGCGTTCCAGTGGCGCGGCCACGGTGGCGGCCATGCTCTCGGGGCTGGCACCGGGCAGGCTGGCGTTGACCACGATGACCGGGAAATCCACCTGCGGCAGCGGCGCCACCGGCAGCACGCGCCAGGCCAAAAGGCCCGCCAGCACGATGCTGATGGCCAGCATCACGCAGCCGATGGGGCGGCGGATGAAGAAGCCGGCCACTGCGTTCATGTGTGCTTCGAGTGCTTTGAGGGCGCCAAGTGCTTCACGGCGCGGCCTTGCGGCCCAGCCGGTCGAACGCCAGGTACACCACCGGCGTCGTGAACAGTGTCAGCACCTGGCTGACGATCAACCCGCCCACCATCACGATGCCCAGCGGCTGGCGCAGCTCGGCGCCCGAACCGCTGGCCAGCATCAGCGGCACGGCGCCGAACAGCGCGGCCAGCGTGGTCATGAGGATCGGCCGAAAACGCAGCAGCGCGGCGCGGTGGATGGCCTCGCGTGGCGACAGGCCCAGGCGGCGCTGCGCGTCCAGCGCGAAGTCAACCATCATGATCCCGTTCTTCTTGACCAGGCCGATCAACAGCACGATGCCGATCACCGCGATCAGGTCCAGCGGCCGATTGAGCAGCAGCAGCGCGGCCAGCGCGCCGACTGTCGCGGAGGGCAGGGTGGACAGGATGGTCAGCGGGTGCACGGCGCTCTCATACAGCATGCCCAGCACCAGGTACATGACGACGACGGCGGCCAGCACCAGCCACAGCGTGTTGGCAAGCGAGGTGCGAAAAGCCTCGGCCGCACCCTGGAAGGCCAGCTCCACCGCCACCGGCAGGCCGACCTCGGCACGCACCTGCTCGATGGCGGCCACGGCATCGCCCAGCGCATGCCCGGGCGCCAGGTTGAACGACAGCGTGACGGCCGGGAACTGGCCCTGGTGGTCAATGGCCAGCGGCGCGCGCCGCTCGACCACGCGCGCGACGGCCGACAGCGGCACAGGGCGGGCGGTGGCAGTGGCGGTGCCGGTGGCGGTGCCGGCGTTGCCGGTGCTGCCGGTGGTGCCTGGTGCCGGCTGCACGAAGATGCCCTCCAGCGCACGCAGGCCACCGCCGGCGGCGTCATCGCTCTCCAGCACCACGCGGTACTGGCTCGCATGCGTGAACATGGTGCTGATCTGCCGCTGGCCAAACGCGCTTTGCAGCGCCGAGGCCACGTCGGTCATGCGCAGGCCCAGCCGCGCGGCGGCGTCGCGGTCGATCTCGACGCTGGCCTGCAGGCCATCCTGCTGCAGGTTGTGGGCCACGTCGGCCAGCTCGGGCCGCGCCTGCAGCGCCTGCTGCAGCCGCAGCGTCCACTCGGTCAGCAGGGCACTGTCGGGGGAGCTCAGCGTGAACTGGTACTGCGTGCGGCTGACGCGGTCTTCCAGCCCCAACTCCTGCACCGGCTGGAACCAGGCCGTGATGCCGGCCACCTGCTGCGCGCGCGTGCGCAGGCCCGCGATGACCTCTTGCGCCGAAGTGCTGCGCCCGGCGTGCGGCGTCAGCGTCAGCAGCATGCGCCCGCTGTTCAAGGTGGCGTTGCTGCCGTCCACGCCGATGAAGGATGACAGGCTGGCCACGCCGCTTTGCTGCAGCAAGGCATCGGCCAGCACCTGCTGGCGTTCTGCCATCGCCGCGAACGAGATGTTCTGCGGCGCCTCGGTCACCACCTGGATGGCGCCGGCATCCTGCACCGGAAAGAAGCCCTTGGGCACGGCCAGGTAGAGCAGGGCCGTAAGCGCCAGCGTGGCGGCCAGCGACAACAGCGCCAGCAGCTGGCGCGCCAGCACCCAGTCCAGCATGCGGCCATAGCGCTCGATGGTCGCGCTGAGCCAGTCGCGCGCTGCATGCCGCGGCGGTGCGGTGAGCATGCGCGCGGCCATCATCGGCGTGAGCGTGAGCGAGACCACCAGCGAGATGCCGATGGCCACCGCCAGCGTGACGGCGAATTCGTGGAACAGCCGGCCGACCACGTCGCCCATGAACAGGAGCGGGATCAGCACCGCCACCAGCGAGACCGTCAGCGACACCAGCGTGAAGCCGATCTCGCCGGCGCCCTTCAAAGCGGCCTCCATCGGGGCTGCGCCTTCCTCG
Organism: Rhodoferax sp. RT4P68; assembly: GCF_056521305.1. Lineage (NCBI taxonomy): Bacteria > Pseudomonadati > Pseudomonadota > Betaproteobacteria > Burkholderiales > Comamonadaceae > Rhodoferax > Rhodoferax sp. RT4P68. The sequence continues at coordinate 21,175 of NZ_JBWMBB010000017.1, read as the reverse complement.
CGGTGACGGGCGATGTTCTCCAGCATGACGATGGCGTCGTCGACGACGAAGCCGGTGGCAATCGTCAGTGCCATCAGCGACAGGTTGTTCAGCGAATAGCCCAGCAGCCACATGGCCGCGAAGGTGCCGACCAGCGACAGCGGCACGGCCACGCTGGGGATGATGGTGGCCGGCACCGTGCGCAGGAACGCGAAGGTGACCAGCACCACCAGCGCGATGGCGAACAGCAGCTCCTTCTGCACATCGCGCACCGAGGCGCGGATGCTCTCGGTGCGGTCGGACACGACCTGCACCTGCACGGCGGCCGGCAACGTGGCCGTCAACTGCGGCAGCAGCGCGCGCACCTGGTCGGCCACGGCGATCACGTTGGCGCCGGGCTGGCGCTGGATGTTCAGCAGCACGGCGGGGGCCAGGCCGCAGCCGTCGCGCTGGCCGCCCGCCAGGCCAACGCCGTCCGTCTGGCCATTCGTCTGGCCACGCGTCTGGCCACTGGTCTGGCGTTTCGTTGGGCCGTCCACACAGGCCATGCCAGCCCAGGCGGCGAGAAAGCGGTCTTCCGCGCCCTCGGCCACGTGCGCCACATCGGCCAGGCGCAGCGGCGCGCCGTCCTTCCAGGCCACGATCAGGCGGCGGTATTCCTCGGGCGTGCGCAGCTGGTCGTTGGCGTCCAGCATGGTGCTGCGCAGGGCGCCATCGAAGCTGCCTTTGGGCTGGTTGCTGTTGGCTGCGGCGATGGCCGTGCGCAGCTCTTCCAGCGTCAGGCCATTGGCGGCCAGCGCGCGGCTGTTGGCCTGCACGCGGATGGCCGGGCGCTGGCCACCGGCCAGGCTCACCAGACCCACGCCGGGCAGGCGCGAGAGCTGGCCGGCCATGCGCGTATCTACCAGGTCCACCACGCGCGGCAGCGCCAGCGTCTCCGAGCTGATGGCCAGCGTGAGGATGGGCACGTCGGCCGGGTTCACCTTGCGGTAGATGGGCGGCGAAGGCAGGTCGGCAGGCAGCAGGCTGCCGGCCGTCTGGATGGCGGCCTGCACGTCCTGCTCGGCCACGCCCAGGTCGACCTGTAGCGCGAATTTCAGCGTGATGACGGAGGCGCCGGCCGAGCTCGTCGAGGACATCTGCGACAGCCCGGGGATCTGGCCCAGCCTGCGTTCCAGCGGCGCGGTGACGGTGCGCGCCGTCACGTCCGGGCTGGCGCCGGGCTGGAACGTGAACACCTGGATCACCGGGTAATCGACCTGCGGCAAGGCCGACACCGGCAGCTGGCGCCAGGCCAGGATGCCGGCGATCAGCACCGCCAGCATCAGCAGCGAGGTGGCAACCGGCCGCAGGATGAAGGGGCGCGACAGCGACATGGTCAGCGTGCTGCGGAGGCCGCCGCAGCGGGCGCGGCCAGCGGCGAGGTGGCCGGCAGGTCGGCCGGCTCGACCAGCGTCACCTCACGCCCTTCTTCCAGCCGGTCCAGCCCTTCCAGCACCACGGGCTCGCCGGCCTTCAGCCCCTGCAGCACGACCGTGCGCCCGCCACCGCTGGGGCCGAGCTGCAGCATGCGCACGCGCGCCTTGCCACCTTCGACCACGTAGACATAGCTGCCGCGCGTGCCGTGCTGCACAGCGTCGGCGGTGATGGTCACCGCGCCAGTGAGCGTGCGCAAGGCCAGCCGCACGTTGACGAACTGGTTGGGAAACAGCGCGTCGTCGGCATTGTTGAAACGCGCCTTCAGCTTGAGCGTGCCGGTGGCGGCGTCGATCTGGTTGTCCAGCGTGTCCAGCCGGCCGGTTGCGAGGCGCTGGCGGTTGTCGCGGTCCCACGCTTCGGCCACGGCCGGCGTCGCGGCTGCATGGGCGGCGCGCACGTCGGCCACCAGCGGCTCGGGCACATTGAACAGCACCGACACGGGTTGGGTCTGCGTCAGCGTGAACAGGCCCTCGGCCGCATTGGCGGTGATGAGGTTGCCGGCGTCCACCCGGCGCAGGCCCACGCGGCCGGCGATCGGCGCGGTGATGCGCGTGTAGGAGAGCTGCAGCCGCGCGTTGTCCGTCTGCGCCTGGTCCGCCTGCAGCGTGCCGCGCAGCTGCTGCACCAGCGCGCCCTGGCGTTCCAGCTGCTGGCGCGCGATGGCGTCGCGCTGGAACAGCTGCTGGTAGCGGGCCAGCTCGCTCTCGGCATTGCGCAGCTGCGCCTGGTTCTGTTGCTGCTGGCCCTGGGCCTGGGCCAGCGCCACGCGCAGCGGTTCGGGGTCGATCTCGGCCAGTAGCTGCCCGCGCGTGACCTGCTGACCCTCGCGCACCCGCACGCGCGCCAGCTGGCCATCGACACGGCTGCGCACGACCACCGTGTTGGTGGGCACGACGGTGCCGATGGCACGCGCCTGGACGCTGAAGTCCTCGCTGCGGGCCACCTCCACGCGCACCGGAACCGGCCCGCGCCAGGGGCCGGGCCCGGGAGGCGGCGTCGCGCTCGGCTTGAGCAGGAAGAACCAGACGGCTGCGCCCAGCAGCACCAACAGCACCAGCAACGCGAGCCCACCGAAACGCCGCGGCCGGGCAGGGGGAGGAGGGGTGGGCGGGATGTCCGGTGCGGGCATGAAGAGGAGGCGTTGAACGGCGGTCGCGGTGCGCTGCGCTGCGGAGCCGGGGCCCGATCGGCCGCAGCGACATCGTTTCAAATAATAACAACGCGCCGTGGGCGCACGGTGGCGCGACCGGCCACGGCGGGCCGGCCCGCAGCGGGCGCCGCCACCGCCACCGCCACCGTTGGCGCTGTCGTTGCCGTTGCCGTTAGCGGATGATGACCACCAGCACGCTGCAGTGCGCGTGCTCGATCAACGCACCGGAGATAGCGCCCTGCCACCAGCGCGCGGCCCAGCCGTCCAGGTGCTTGTGGCCGACGACGATCAGATCGGCGTCGATGGCCTTGGCGTGGCGCGTGATCTCGGTGACGGAGTCGCCGGCGACCACTTCACCGCTGGCCTTGTGGTTCGCCGCGGCCAGGCGTGCCAGCCCGTTGTCCAAAATGGCCTGGTAGCGGGCGCGTTCACGTTCTTCGGCGGCCTGGTCGTAGACGCCGACCTCCAGCCCGATCGAGCCCATGTGCAGCGGCATGACGGCGATCAGCGATAGATCGGCGCCGCTCCATTGGGCCAGGTCTGCGCTGTCGAGCAGCGCCTTCTGACCGGCCTCCGAGCCGTCGTAAGCCAGCAGGATGCGTTTGTACATGTCGGTTCTCCCTGAGGTTTGATGGTGTTGGTGGCAGTCTAGGCACGCCAGCCGGTGGCGTCGAATCCGTGAAAGCCCTTGCGATCGGCTCTCCCACCGGGTGAGCCTGTAGGACTGTTCCTGCATCGACGAGGCGCCACCACCTACAAGCCGTGCGGTGCGGCTGGAACAAGCCTGCCACCACACTGGCGTTATGGTGGCGCCTTGTGCGCGCTGCGCGCCAGCACAACACATCCAACACGAGGCTCTGCATGCACGCTCCTTCTGTACCGGCCGGAGATGGCCCGCCGGTCACCGGCCCTACCTTGGCCGCGTCACGAGAGGCCATCGCCCGGCGCTATGCCGAAGTACGCATGCACACCGAGGCGCTGGCAGCGCCGCTGTCGGCGGAGGACCAGTGCGTGCAATCCATGCCCGATGCCAGCCCCACCAAATGGCACCTGGCCCACGTGAGCTGGTTCTTCGAGACCTTGGTCCTGCGCGCGCATAGCCCTGGTTACCGCGCATTCGACGAGCGCTTCTTCTACCTCTTCAACTCCTACTACGAAGCCCTGGGCCCGCGCCATCCGCGGCCGCAGCGCGGGCTGCTGACGCGGCCCTCGGCGGCGCACGTGCAGGACTACCGGCGGCATGTGGATACGGCCATGCAGGCCTTCATCGCCCAAGCCGACGACGCCACCTGGCAGCAGGCCGTGCCCCTGGTGACGCTGGGCCTGCACCATGAGCAGCAGCACCAGGAGCTGCTGCTGACCGACGTGCTGCACGCGCTGTCGTGCAACCCGTTGCTGCCCGCCTATGCACCCGCCGAGTTGCCGCACCTGCGATTGGCCAGCACGAACACGCCGCTGCGCTGGCTGGCGCAGCCCGAGGCAATCGTCGAGCTGGGCCACGCGCCCGATGCGTCGGCGCAAGGCTTCGCGTTCGACAATGAAAGCCCGCGCCATCGGCGTCTGCTGCCCGCCTTCGAGATCGCCGACCGGCTGGTCAACTGCGCCGAATACGCGCGTTTTGTCGACGATGGCGGCTACCGCCGGCCCGAGTTGTGGCTGTCCGACGGCTGGGCCATGGTGCAGGCGCAGGGGTGGCAAGCGCCCGCCTACTGGATCGCGCCGGGCGATGCGCGCGCGCCTGCCGAAGGCTGGCAGGTGTTCGGTCTGCACGGCGTGCGGCCACTGGACCTTTCGGCACCGGTGGCGCAGCTGAGCTTCTACGAGGCCTGCGCCTACGCTGAGTGGGCTGGTGCGCGCCTGCCGACCGAGTTCGAATGGGAGGCCGCGCATGGCCTGGACGGCATGCGCGACATGACCGGCAAGGTCTGGCAGTGGACGCGCTCGGCCTACGAACCGTACCCCGGCTTCAAGCCGATGGCAGGGGCGGTCGGTGAGTACAACGGCAAGTTCATGGTCGGCCAGATCGTGCTGCGTGGTGGCAGTCTGGCCACACCCGCCGGCCACACGCGGCCCACCTACCGCAACTTCTTTCCGCCAGCGGCACGCTGGCAGTTCTCGGGCCTGCGCCTGGCGCGCGACGTGCCGTGCGTGCCAGCGGGCGCGCCTCTGGGAGAGCCGATCGTATGAGTGTGTCCCTGGTCCCCCAGCCACGCCACCTGCGCGTCGTCGGCCGCGCCCCGGTGCCCGACAACGATTTCCACGCCGACCTGCTCAGCGCATTGGCCTCGCCGGTGCGCAGCATCGCGCCCAAATACTTCTACGACGCACGGGGCTCGGCGCTGTTCGATGCCATCTGCGAGTTGCCCGAGTACTACCCCACCCGCACCGAGCTGGCCATCCTGCGCCGGCATGCGCCCGACATTGCCGCGCTGTGCGGGCCGCGCGCGGAGCTGGTGGAGTTCGGTGCCGGCTCGCTCACCAAGGTGCGGCTGCTGCTGGACGCGCTGGATCGGCCGTCCCGTTTCGTGCCGATCGACATCTCGGGCGAGCACCTGCATGGCGCTGCCGAGCGCCTGCGCGCCGAGCACCCGGGCCTGGATGTTGCGCCGCTGGTGGCCGACTACACCGCCCCGCTGCAGCTGCCACCCAAGGCCGCAGGCGCGGGCCGGCGCATCGGTTTCTTTCCGGGCTCGACGATCGGCAATTTCGACCCCGAACAGGCGTTGGGCTTCCTGCGCATGACGGCCGAGCTGCTGCGCGGCGGCGCGCTGGTGTTGGGCGCCGATCTGATCAAGGAGCCGGCCACGCTGCACGCCGCCTACAGCGACGCACAGGGAGTGACGGCGGCCTTCAACCTGAACCTGCTGGCCCGCGCCAACCGCGAACTTGGCACGGATTTCGATCTGAACGGCTTTGCCCACAGCGCCTTCTACAACAGCCCGCAGCAGCGCATCGAGATGCACCTGGTCAGCCGCCGGCGCCAGGTGGTGCGGCTGGGCGCGCGCGCCTTCACGTTCGAAGAGGGCGAGACGCTGCACACGGAGAACTCCTACAAGTTCAGCGTGGACGGTTTGCGCGCCATGGCCGAGCGCGCCGGCTTCACGCCGGGGCCGGTGTGGACCGATCCGCAAAGCCTGTTCAGCGTGCACTGGCTCCAGGCCCCGGCATGATGCGGGCATGAATCAACGAGGAGATGTGAGATGAAAGCAGTCTGGAACGGCGCCGTGATCGCGCAGAGCGACGACCTGGTCGTGGTCGAAGGCAACCAGTATTTCCCGATGTCGTCGCTGAATCGCGAACACGTCACCTTCAGCAACCACAAGACGACCTGCCACTGGAAGGGGCAGGCCAGCTACCTGTCGCTGCTGGTCAATGGCGAGCTGAACACCGACGCGGCCTGGTACTACGCCGACCCGAAGCCGGCGGCAGAAGAGATCAAGGACCGCGTGGCGTTCTGGAAGGGTGTGAAGATCGAGCCCTGATCCAGGGCTGACTGCGGCTCAGCGATCGGTGTTCTTGCGCAGCGTGGGCAGGCCCACGCCTGCGGCCTCGAAGCCGCCGTCCACCGCCAGCACCTGGCCGTTCACATAGCTGGCGGCCGGGCTGCACAGGAAGCCCACGGTGGCCGCGATCTCGTCCGTCGTGCCGTAGCGCTCCAGCGGAATCACGTCGTGGTAGTCCGAACGGATCGCCACGCTGTGCACCAGCTTGGCCATTTCCGTCTCCACCGGGCCTGGCGCAACGCAGTTCGCGCGGATGCCCACGGTCCCCAGTTCCACGGCCTGCTGCTTGGTGAGCTGGATCAGCGCGGCCTTGCTCGTGCCATACGCCACGCGCAGTGTGCTGGCGCGCAGTCCGGAGATCGAGGCGATGTTGACGATGGCGCCGCCCGGCCCGCTCTTGCGCATGTGCGGCACGCAGGCCTGGCTGCAGAGAAAAGCCCCGTCCAGGTTGACCGACAGCACCGCGCGCCATTCGGCAAAGCTGGTCTCACCGATCGGCTTGAATACGGCGATGCCGGCGTTGTTGACCAGCGCGTCGATGCGGCCGAAAGTCTGGGCAGCCTGGTCGATGGCGGCCTGCACGTGGTCAGCGTCCGACACATCGCAAGCCAAGCCCAACACGCGCTGCGGGTCTGCCAGCATGGCCACGGTTTGCTTCAGCGTGGCGCCGTCGATGTCCAGCAGCACCACGCGGTGCCCGTGTGCGAGAAACCACTGCGCGACGGCCAGTCCGATACCGCGCGCACCGCCAGTGATGACGGCCACGCGTTGGGAGGGAGAAGAGGTCGGGGTCATGGGCAGGCTTCCGAAGGGGGTCAGTTTCAAATCTTGATGGCCACGCGCAAGGCAAATCGCTGCATTGCGCTGGGAGTGTCGCCGTTCGACAAGCGGGTGCGGCGGCGGCTTGGGTACCATGCCGTCCCCGCCACCCTCGCTTGAGCATGCCGTGCTGGTTCCTTCGCTGACCCCATCTTCCGACGCCGTGGCCACCGTGCAGCGGCAGGGCTACGCCGTGCTGGGCGCGGCGGCTGTCTGCGAGCTGGCAGGCTGCACTGCCGACGGGCTGCAGGTGCTGGAGCCCGGCTGGGCCGATCTGCCGCCCGACGGCTACCTGAAGGACGGCGGGCGCTACCGGCGGCGGCGGCATTCGTGCTTCGTCGTCGAGGGCGACACGCTGAACCAGGTGGCGCACCGCGCCCACTGGCAGCCGGTGGCCTACAACGCGCTGCACGGCGGCATGGAGCGCTGGTTCGAGCCCATGCACGGTAGCGACGTACTGCAGCCCGCCTGGGCGCAACTGTTGCTGGGCCTCGGTCGGCTGTGCAGCCAGCTGCGCGGCCAGCCCGGTGCGACTTGGTACGTGGAGGCGCACCAGTTCCGCATCGACACCACCGACGGCATCGGCCGCCCGACCCCCGAGGGCGCGCACCGCGACGGTGTGGACTTCGTCGCCGTGTTGCTGGTCGGGCGCCACGGCATCAAGGGCGGTGAGACCCGTGTTTTCGAGGCCGAAGGGCCGAACGGCCAGCGCTTCACGCTGACCGAGCCGTGGTCGCTGCTGTTCCTGGACGATGCGCGCGTGATCCACGAGTCCACGCCGATCCAGCCGCTGGAGCTGGGCGGGCACCGGGACACGCTGGTGCTGACGTTTCGGGCGGGCGGGTTTCAGGGCGTCTGACGCGGCGCGGCGATCACGCCTTGTAGTGGCGGATGCGCGGGCTATGGCGCATACAGTCAACGGCCGCAGTGACAGGCATTGCCGGTCATTTCCACTGTCGCCGTGCAACGGCGGGAAGGCATTCATGAAGGTTTTCATTACCGGTGCTGGCGGCTACATCGGCGGCAGCGTTGCAGCGCACCTGCGTGCGAAGGGGCATGCCGTGATGGGGCTGGTGCGCGACGGCGCCAAGGCAGCCGCGCTGCAGGCCACAGGCATCGAGCCTGTCATCGGCAGCCTGGACGACCACGCGGTGCTGACGCGCGCTGCGCGCGAAGCAGATGGCGTGGTCAACGCAGCGAATGCGGACCATCTGCCGTCCGTGCAGGTGTTGCTGGAGGCGCTGGCCGGCACCGGCAAGCCGCTGCTGCACACCAGCGGCTCCAGTGTGGTGGGCGACGATGCGCGGGGCAACGCGGTGTCGCCAACGGTCTTCGATGAGGACACACCCTTCGTCGTGCAGCCGCTCAAGCAGGCGCGCCACGCGCTGAACCAGGCCGTGCTGGGTGCGGCGGCAAACGGCGTGCGCAGCGTGGTCGTGTGCCCGACGCTGATCTACGGGCAGGGGCGCGGCCTGAATCCGCACAGCATTCAGATCCCGTTCCTGGCCGAGCAGGCGCGTCTGCAAGGCTCGGTGCGCGTGGTGGGGAGTGGGCTGAACCGCTGGTCCACCGTGCACGTCGACGACCTGTCAGACCTGTACCTGCTGGCGCTGGAGAAGGCGGCGCCGGGTTCGTTCTTCTTCGCGGAGAACGGGGAGTCGTCGTTTGCCGAGATCGGCCAGGCGATCGCGCTGCGACTGGGATTCGGGCCGGTGACCGCTGTGCCGGCCGAAGCCGCCGCTGCCGAGTGGGGCGAAGCCAAGGCGTTCTACACCTTCGGCAGCAACAGCCGGGTGCGCGCCAGGCGTGCCCGATTGGAACTCGGCTGGACGCCGCGCCACGGCTCGGCACTGGCCTGGATCCGCGACGAAATGCCTCGTTGAACCAGACCCCGAAGTAGCCGCACGTCGAACCTGCTCGACAGTGGGAACGGCCGCCGGCGCCCGCGGGGCGGCCAGCGCGCTGAGTGCGGCGCGGCGGCGCGCAGGTCACGCTGTGGGCGCCCGCACGGCGCGCCCCAGCTTGCGCCGCGCCGAGCTGGCCACCGCCTGCACCAGCTGCACGACGAAGGCACGTGCCAGCGGCGGCAGGGTGCGGCCTTCCAGTGACAGCGCCTGCAGCCGGCGCTGCTGCAGCATCGGGTCGGCAAAAGGCCTTGTCACGACGGTGCCGGCCTCGATCAGGTGCGCCACGGTCAACTGGCCGGACAACAGGATGTCGCCGTCGCGCAGCACCGTCAGCATCACCGACGAGAAGTTGCTTGCGAATACGGGCTGGTAGCGCAGTCCCTCGGCGCTGCACGCCAGGTCGAACAGCTGGCGCGCGGTGACGCCCCGGTTGCCCAGCAGCAGCGGATGGCGCACCACGTCGGCCAACGCCAGCACCCGTGCACGGGCCAGTACATGACCAGGGCGCATCACGGCGAGCACCGGCGCGGCAGCCGAGTGCTCGACGCGCAGGCCGGGCTCGGGCGCGACGACGTATTTCAGGCCGATGTCGGCATCGCCTTTCAGCACAAGCTGGCTGACCTCGTCTGGCGCGCCGACGTGCAGCTCGATCTGGCTGGCCGGGTGCGCGGCCTGGAAGGCGCGCATCAGAGCCGGCATGAAGCCGCTGGCAAAGCCCTCGGTGCAGCACACGCGCACGCGGCCGGCGGCCTGGTCGCCGAGATGGCGAACCTGCTCGAGCACGTGTTCGGCGTCCAGCACCGCATTGCCCAGGTGCGCGGCCAGGCGCTGGCCCGCAGCGGTCAACGTCATGCCACGCGATTGGCGCTGGAACAGGGGTGTGCCGAGCGTGTCTTCCAGCTTGACGATCTGGCGGCTGACGGCCGACGATGCGACGAACAGCCGCGCCGCCGCCTGGTTGACGGAGCCACTGCGCGCCACCTCCAGGAAATGGCGCATGGGAATGCTGAGGAAGTACGGTGCCATGGATCTCGCCTGTTGCCTTTGAGGCAATGCTAGCCTGCTAAAACGGTGCTGGAAGCAATATCCATCTGGCTTTGTACTTGCAGGTGTTGACCGACTCCATGAGCCATGACCATGACCACACGTGACCACGCACTTCAAACCGCCACTGCCTACTTCGACGACGGCCGTTTCTTCACCGATCTGGAGCGCCGCATCGCGCAGCGCACCGAAAGTGAGCCGGGCAGCGTGCCGCCCGCCCTGGAGGCCTACCTGCGCGACGAGCTGCAGCCGTGTCTGGAGCCGCTGGGATTCGCGTGCCGCGTTCTGCCCAACCCGGTGCCGGGCGCGGGGCCGTTCCTGATCGGGCGCCGTATCGAAGATCCGGATCTGCCGACGCTGTTGAGCTACGGCCATGGCGATGTGGTCAGCGGCCAGGACGCTCAGTGGCGCGAGGGTCTGTCGCCCTGGGCGCTGCGTGTGGAAGGCGAGCGCTGGTACGGACGTGGCAGCGCCGACAACAAGGGCCAGCACACGGTGGCTCTGGGCGCGCTGGCGGCGGTGCTGGCGGCCCGCCGGGGTCGGCTGGGCTTCAACCTGACCTGGCTGTTCGAGATGGGGGAAGAGGCTGGCTCTCCTGGTCTGGATCTGCTGTGCGCACAGGAGCGAGATGCATTGGGCGCAGACCTGTTTCTGGCCAGCGACGGGCCACGCGTGCAGGCGGGCCGGCCCACGCTGTTTCTGGGCTCGCGCGGTGCAGTGAATTTCAGCCTGCGTCTGGCCAGCCGGCCGCGCAGTTATCACTCGGGCAACTGGGGCGGCGTGTTGGCCAACCCGGCCACACGCGTCAGCCATGCGGTGGCCTCGCTGGTCGATGCGCGCGGTCGCATCCTGGTCGAAGCGTTGCGCCCGCCGCCACTCGATGACAAGCTGCGCGCCGCGCTGGCCGACATCACGATTGGCGGCGGCGCGGACGACCCGCAACTCAGCGCTGATTGGGGCGAGCCTGGGCTGTCGGCCGCCGAGCGGCTGGTGGGCTGGAACACCCTCGAGGTGCTGGCCCTGGGCGCTGGGTCGGCCACGCGGCCGGTGAACGCGATCCCGGGTGAGGCGGTGGCGCATTGCCAGTTGCGCTTCGTCGTCGGTACGCCCTGGCAAGACCTGGAACGCATCGTGCGCGCTCACTTGGATGCGCAGGGCTTTGCCGACGTGCAGCTGCAGGTCACCTTGACCGGCGCCGCCACGCGGCTGGATCTGCACAACCCCTGGGTCGACTGGGCGCTGGACTCACTGGCTCGCAGCAGTGGCCAGCGCGCCGACCTGTTGCCCAACCTGGCGGGCTCACTTCCCAATGAGATTTTCGCGGGCCAGTTGGGCCTGCCCACACTATGGGTGCCGCATTCCTACGCCGCCTGCGCCCAGCATGCGCCCAACGAGCACCTGCTGGCGCCCGTCGTGCGCGAAGGCCTGCAGACCATGGCCGGCCTGTACTGGGACCTTGGCGAGCCCGGGGCGCCCTGGGCTGCCGGCGCGCTCGCGGCTGCCAGCGCCTGACCGATCCACTTGTCAACCTAACGCCTCTACCACCATGCCACTGCTCACTTTTGCCCGTTCCGCCGCTCTCGTGCTGGCCTGCCTCGTCCCGTCCGTCCATGCCGATCCGGCCTGGCCAGCCCGTGCAGTCAAAGTCGTCGTACCGTTCCCGCCCGGCGGCGGCACCGACATCGTGGCCCGCGCCATGGGCCAGCAACTGGCAGGGCGGCTGGGCCAGCCGGTACTGGTGGACAACAAGCCCGGCGCGTCCACCATCATCGGCGCGGATGCCGTGGCCAAGGCCGCGCCCGACGGCTACACCTTGCTGCTGTCCGGTTCCACCACCTACAGCGTGAACCCGGCACTGCGGGCCAAGTTGCCCTATGACCCCCTGGTCGACCTGGTGCCGATCGCCATCGTGGCGCGCACGCCGCTGGTGCTGGTGGTGAGAGCGCAGTCACCCTACCAGTCGGTGCAGGATCTGGCTGCGGCGGCGCGCGCCCAGCCGCTGTCCATCCGCTACGCGAGCTTCGGCACGGGCTCGGCGCCGCACCTGACGGGCGAGCTGTTCGGGCTCGCCGTCGGCGCCAAACTGCAGGAGGTGCCCTACAAGGGCGGCGCCCAGAGCCTGCTGGCCGTCATCAGCGGCGAGGTCGAGATGAGCGTCGACACGGTGGCCACGGTGGCGCCGCACATCCGCTCGGGCAAGCTGCGCGCACTGGGCATCGTGGGCACCACCCGTTCGAGCTTGCTGCCCGAAGTCAAGACATTGGCCGAGCAGCAATTGCCCGATGCCACCTTCGATGCCTGGTACGGCCTGGCGTCGCCGGCCGGTACGCCCGCGCCCGTGCTGCAGCGCCTGGCGCACGAGGCCAGCGCGGTGATGGCCGATCCGGCCCTGCAGGCCCAGCTGCGCGCGCAGGGCTTGGAGCCCGTGATGATCGGCTCGGCCGCTTTCAAGGAGCAGATGGGTGCGGAGATCGCACGCTACCGGGCACTGGCGCACCGTGCCGGCATTGCGCCGCAGTAGCGCAGTCCGTCAACCGCTGCGACGTGCGCTGCCGCACGAAATTTCAGGCTTCCGGCGGGGGGCTGACGCCTAGCAACTCGTCGAGCTGGGTCAGCATGGCCTGGTCCTTCAGCACTGCACGCAGCCACAGATGCAGGGGCAGATCGCCCCAATGGGCGGCTTTGTCGGCCAGATAAGCCACAGGGCTGTGCGGCTCGGTGCGGCGAAAGAACTCGGCCACAGCACGCAGCTGCGCCAGGGCCTGGGCGCGGGTCTGGGGCGGGCCGGAAGTGGCGACGGATGCTTGAGTGGCGGCGGCACCACCCGGCACGGCTGCGGGGGCCGAAGACGCGCCGGGCGCGGTGTCGGAAGCGCTCAACCCGCGCTCGCGGATCAGGCGACGCGACAGGTGCAGGGTGTCTTGCAACGCATCACGCGCAGGCGCGAAGGCCGGGCCGTCGGCCACCCGTGCATCCACGGCTGTTTGCAGCCGGGCCAGCGCAGCCAGACATGCGTCCAGTGCATCGGGCAGAGACAGCAGGTGCTGGGCCGGGGTTTGCGCTAGCGCTTGTGCGATGCTCTCGTCCGTTGGCCCCTGGCCGGCGTCTGCGGCAGGCTTGCGGGCGCGAGCCGACTCGATCACGCGCCGTCCGCAGCGCAGCGCAGTGCCTAGCAACAGCGGCCCGGTCTGCGCCGCTTCTGCCACCTGCTGCAACAGCCACGTCAGGTTGCCCATGCGCTGCTCGACATCGTCTTCGTCCGGCAAAGGGTGCAGACCCTGCCAGTACTGGTCGCACAGGGAAGCGCAAAGACCGAGGCCCTGGGCCAGCCCGCTAAATCCATCGGTGCGGGCCTGCGCATCAGCCAGCCAGCCGGCCAGCCGCAGGTCTTTGGTGCGCGTGGTCAGCAGTTCGACGCACAGCGCCTGCACGGCCGGGAAATCGGCCGACTTCAAATCGCGCAGCCACTCACCCTGGTTCAGGCTGGGGTCGTCGGCGCGGCGCAGTTCGGTGATGCGATCGAACTCCGGCGAAAAGGACAGGTCGTCGCCGCAGGGGGAATCGGGGCGGATGGGGGAGAGGAGGGTTTCATTGTTCATGGCTGGTCTCATTGCCGGTTGGCGCTGCGGCCCACGCGGCGTCACGTCATTGCTGATACGTGCCTGGCTTGCCGGGCGGATCGAGGAAGACAGGCGCGCATGGCCACTTGTGGGCGGGCCAGCCGTTGCGCGCAGCCAGGCTTTGATGTCCGGAAGCAGACGGGGCGACAGTCCGGCGGGGCACTCGTGCTGGCAGAACCAGTCGGCCTCTTATTTGCCGATGACGGGCTTGGGTACGGCTTGGGTCAGCAAGCTCTCCAGGCAACATCGCGGCGCCAAGCTCCCGGGCGGCGGTATCTTCCACAGCCTTCTCAGTCTTTTGCGCGACGATAGCGTCCTCATACTCGCTGAACTTTTTTATCTCCCCATGCCGCACTGATGAGACCGTCAAGGTCAGGCTGCCGTTGCCGAGCGCTGCCGTCGAAAGTACCGCATAGCCGCGCGGCAGCATGCGCGGCAGGCCGTCCTGCAGCAGCTTGTGGGCGGTAGCAATGGTGCGTGGGTTGTCTGAATCCGAAAACGTGACGGTCACGGTGCGCGCCGGGTGTCCCGATGCTGCGGGCTCGCTCGCCGAAAATGAGTGGTTCGCCACCCGGGAGTAGGTGGATTTGACGCCCTGCTTGAGTGCGTCGCTAGTGCCGACGGGCATGCGCATCTCCACTTCCGCCGGCGCGCACCTAAAGGGCAACCTCATCCAGACGTCGCCCGTCAGCGGCGCTGCGTGGGTGTGCGAGGTCTTTGCAGCTGCCGCCTTGGTATCGGGCTCGACGTTCCAGGCTGGCGTATCGGCGTCCGTGTGCGTGCCGGCTTTCACGGGGGCCGTGTTGAAGACAGCCGTGGCCTTGCGTGGCGGCGTCGCTGTCACCGATGTCAGTCCGCCTTGAGTGTTCTGCTTCGTCTGGCTGTGGGCGAGGGTACCCACTTCAGCAACCCATCACGGCGTGACGGTCAACAGGCGCCACGGAGCCGGACTGTGTCGTGGAGAACAGACGCACCGGCAGGGCTTTGTATGGCATATCTGGCACGGGTGACCCGCTGATCGCGTTGCGCGCGATGAGCTGCTCGTTGGACAGTTTGGCCAGTGTGTCTGGGAGCACGGGCAACGCCGCTTTGCCTCTGGCCCCACCCAGAAACTCCTTGAACCCGCCCTTGGCCGTCCACGTTCCCGGCGTGGTGAAGGTGATGTCGCCGCCCTCCAGCACGATGGAGGAATCACCCCCGGTGAGTTCGATCTTCGTCTTGGCCAGGATGGTGATCTCGTCACCGACGCTCAGGATCTGGATCTCCTGGTCGGCCAGCAGGCTGAGCGTGTCGGTGTGCGCGCGCAGGGAGACGGGCCCTTCTGCGGCGCGGGCCTGGAGGCCGCCCTGGTGGGTGTACAGGCTGGTGGTGGCGCCGCTGACCTGGGAGGCAGTGTGGGCGGCGGCCAGGTGGATGTCGCCCTGGGCGACGGTGGTGAGGTCTTGCCCTGCGTAGTGGGCGATGCCGGCATCGCTGAGTTGCGCCAGCGCGGCCGGGGTGTCCAGCACCAGCACGGGCTGGGCGAAAGCGGGGACGGCGGTGGTGGGTTCGCGGCCACCGGCGGGGTCGTACCGGGCGTCCTGGCCGTTCATGGGGGCGTCGAGCTTGCCTTGCTGGGCCGGGTCGATCTGGGTGAGCAGGTTCGGTACGGTCTGGCCATCGTCGTGCGCGCTCTGTGGCGCCGCCCCTGCCGCCTGCGCGGCACCGGACAGCCGCTGGCCAAGGTCACGCGCGGCCTGCAGTTGGGCGACTGCTTCTGGCACGTCCATCTGGTTGCCCTGGGCCGAGCCGTAGGTGCCGGCCCGCGCCGTGGTGGACAACAGCATCCCTTGCCCGGCCCGCAGTGCCGCCCAGCCTTGCGTGTTGGCCTCGAAGCCGGCTCCCCTCCAGGCGCCACGCTTGGCACTGGTGTCCTGCGCGATCAGGTGCCCCAGCCCGAGCTCGGCCGCCGTCCAGCTGCAGTGCAGGCGCTGGCGCAGCTGGCCGGTGGCGTCGTCCAGCACCCACTGGTTGAAGCCGGCCCCGTCCAGCGCCGTGCTGTGCCAGCCGCTGATGACGCCGGGGTGGTCGATGCCCGAATCGACACCGGCGGCCAGCGGCGGCGTGTCCTGCCCGTTGTACTGCGCGCCCATGACGACGGGACGGTCGATGTCGCCGTCCTCGAAGGTGACGGCCACTTCGGCGCCGATGCGCAAGGGGAGCACGGCGCCCCAGTCGGCTCCCGCCCAGGGCAGGGCCACGCGGACCCAGGTGCCGGCGGCGTTCGCCGGGGCGTCCCCGCTGGCGTCCTGCCAGGGGAAGCGGATGTGCACGCGGTGGTTGCGGTCCAGCTCGACGGCGACATCGCCACCGCTCTGGGCGGGGGTGCTGGCCACGACGGTGGCGGTTTGCAGGCCCAGCACCTGCGGGCGCGGCCAGTGGCGTGGGCGCAGCGGGGTGGCGGTGGGGGCGCAGTGGATGTGGTTGGTGTAGCTGCCGCGTTCCAGGTCGGCATCGGGGGAGTTCCCACCCGCCAAGTTCCCACCCGCCAGACTCCCACCCGACAGCAGCGCGGCGATGCCGGGGCCCAGGTTGTTGGCGCACTGGTGTTCCACGGCCAGCACGGTGTAGGCGCCATCGGCATCGGGGTGCTCGACCAGGTCGAAGGACGCGCCGGCGGCCAGGTGGCGGGCACTGCCCTGGGCCTCGATGCGCACGGTGCCCAGGGTCAGGCAGGCGAGGGCACGTTCGGCGGCGGCCTGGGCGGCGGCAGGGTCGGCATAGCGCATGGCCCCCGAGCCGTCGTAGACCTCCAGCACCGGTAGGGCGCCCAGCGGGGCCGTGCTGTCCAACCCGGTCAGGCCGGACAGGCGCTGGTGGTCCCACGATCCCAGCGTGACGGCGTTGGCCTGCACCTGGTGCTGGACCATGAAGGCCGTCAGGCTGTCGCGCTGGCCGGGCAGGTTGGCCGTGACGTGGCGGCCGGTGAAACGCAGCGGGCCGAGGGCAGGCACGGCAGCCTCCGCATCGAAGATCACCAGGACGTGGCGGGCGTGGCCGGCCGCATCGGCTTCCTTGGCGAGAGAGCCCTCCAGGTGCTCGAAGCGATACAGCAAGCCTTCCTCGGCCAGCAGCCGGTGCAGGAAGGCCAGGTCGGTCTCGCGGTACTGGGTGCAGCGCGGGCGCACCGGCAGGGGCGCGGCCAGCTCGAAGCGCCAGTGCGCATGCGGATGGTGGTCGGCGAACAGCGTCTCCAGGATCTGGTCCACCCCAAGATCATGGAACATCCGCGTGTTGCGCCGCAGTCCCAGGGCGCTCAGCCAGGGGCGCAGTTCCAGCTGGTAGCGGGCCAGGCCGCCGTCCGCGCCCAACTGGGATGCGCGGTGCACATAGGCATGCCAGGGCCGCTCGCTGCCATCGGGCTGCAACAACCACAGCGACACCTGCTCGCCCAGCAGATCCGCCAGCGGCAGATGGGCCGAGGGCGACAGGCACTGCAACGAGATCTCGAACGGCTGGCCCAGGGCTTCACGCAGCCGCATGCGCTCGGGGACCAGGGACAACCAGGGCAGGCTGCTGCGCATCTGCAGCAGGCGGCCTTGTTGGTGAAGCAGTGGGGGGCGGCCATCAACGTACGCCGCTATGCCGGAGCGCTCAGCTGGGAGAGCGTTCATACGCGGTCCTGGCTAGGGCAAAGTGATCGTGACATTGGCCACCTGCGTGGGCATGCCCACGATCTGGTGGTACGGCGCCAAGTCGGAATCGGTCTGACGCGCAAGGGTCCACTGCAGGCCTGCATACGCCACAAGTCCTAGGAAGGCAAACACCGAGCCCAGCACCCACAGTGGCACTTCGTTGCGCAGTGTATTGAGGATCTGGTCTGGCGGTGCCCAGTGCGGGGCAAAACTGACGCGCTTGCCTTTGATGTGGGCAATCTCATCACCGAGGCGGGCAGTCAGATAGTGCAGCTTTTCCGAGCCGTCAAGCGCGTACTGCCCCCGGAATCCCAACCGTAGGCACATATGAATGACCTCGAGCACTTGAACCCTCGGCGGTACAGCACTGCGTTGTTGCTCCAAGTGTTGAAAGAAGCGTTCACCGGCCAGTTGCTCGCCAAACAGTTCAAGCTGCAACGGACAACGCTCCCAATCGTCGCGCGCAGGGGAAGAAATTGCCAACATGGTCTCGTCGATCAGCGCACAGTAGGCAAATTTGCACGCGTGGACATCTTCGGCCGTGGCGTTCATCGCCAGCGCGCCGCGTTCGAATTCGCTCAAGACGGCGCGGATACGGTCTTTGAAATCTTTTGCGTGTGACGGTCGGTGGCCGTTGTTGAGCATGAAAACTACAAACAAGCCTTCGTACATCAAGTCCAAGAGCGAGCGGGCCTCGCGCACCGCGATCAGTGGAGTTCGGACGCCCCGACGGGCTGGGGTGGCTTGCGAAGTCGGCAGCAACGATGGGGCATTCATGGCGAACAGGCGTATGTAAGACGCAATGTGAGGCGTAAGTGGAATCAGTGGTTCAGCGCGTACAGCTCGAGTTCCAGCTCGGCAATACCAGCCGGTGCATAGATCGTGACGCTTTGAGACTGAAGCATCCGCTCGTACAAGGGGCTACGGGCATCGAGTTCGAAGTAGTAGTTGCCAGGGCGCACTGGGATTGCTGCAGGCACTTGCGGCAAGTGTGTGATGCGAATACCGCCCATCGCCGAGAGCACAAGCTTCTCCACATCGTCCGGAGCACCGGCTTTCAGCCGTACTGGAACGATGCTCACGAGTTCGGAGGGCGGCAGCGCCGCCTTAACCCCGAGCACGAGCGTTGTCTGCGCTGTGATCTTGTCGGTCTCGAGCACGCCGCTGTAGAACGAGGGCTTGTCCATCCGCAGCGCAATTGAGAAGTACCGGGTCGAGATGACCGTTTCAAGCAAGGTATGCAGCATGGTTTCGAGCCGCCCGAAAGCTTCACCGGGGTGCAGGTGGTGGTAGCTGGGTAGATCGGCCAAGGTGAAATTCTTGCTAAACGTCATCAATGCGCCGGCGAGCTGAAGAAGCTGCTGGAACAACCGTTCGGGATGCAGGCCTTGGTGGTGGTGGAAGTGGGACAGCGCGCTGAACGCGCTGCTGGCCGTATGCAGCAGCCAAAAAGACGCGATATCGCCAGAACGGAACTCAATGACATGGCGCGAGGGTTCGCGGTGGAAGCCGTGTAGCGCGCTCACCTTGGCCTGCAAGATGTCGAGAATGCGACGCAGCATGGATTGCAGTGCGTGGCTCGCATCGATCGACGTGCACGGGGGTATGAACCGTGTGTCTAACCCGACTCGACCAGTGGCCGTGCGCTTGATGCGACAGAGCGGAAGGCTCACCAAATGATCGCGTGGTTCGTCGTTAGGCAGTATTCGGGCAACACGGTGCAAAGTTGAGACCTCGCCCTCTGTGGCCTGTGTATACAGGTCAGGCACCACCTGATTCTTCTGAGTGAAGCGGACCGCGCCGTCGCCTGCTCTCTCGTCTGCAGCAAAATTGCTGCCGGTCTTGCGGAGTAGTGCGAGCGCAACGTGGTAGGTCATCTCTGTGACTCCGGGATCGCTGTTTTGAAGCGAGATCGCATCTGGTAGCGGATCGTCCTGTGGAGCATTGAAGATCTCACCATCCTGGAAGATGGCCTGCAGCTGCTCAATTCGCAGCACGCCGTTAGCCAGCGCTTCCGTATCAATCACGAGTTTGCGTACACCCCACGCGTATGGATGTAGGCTGCTCGCCATGTCGGCCAGACGACATTCGTGATAGGCATCTTGTTGCTGGAAGTGTTGGGGACGCAGAAATAGACCTTCTCCCCACAGAACTTTTGATGCTCGAAACATGCGTCTTCCTATGCTGATGGGTGCTGGTGACTAGCGGCAGGTCGTGCCGGCGAGCCGGAGCGCTTCCGGCGGGCTCCCGACCGGAAGTCCTTGGGCAACGCTGAGTGCGCACCGGTGGGCGCCAAGCGTGATCCCCTGCGTAGCCGTTTGACGCGTGTCGAACACGAAGCGCCAACGATACTCTTCGGGTGCTGCGAAAAGTGCGACCACTGCCAAGTGGGTCGTACCGGTGGGAAGACTCTCCTCGACCTCATAGCGCTGGCCGGGAAGCAAGATCACTTCTCGCGATGAAAGCACCTCCGGGCTTTGCAGTTGCGTCTGGGTAAAGGCGGCGTATCCGAGCTGCATGAAGTGCTCGTAGCCTTTGAGCTTGTAGAACTTGACTACCACTGACAACGCTCTGTCCGAGGTGTTGTTGTTCAATTGTTCACCTGCATGCAGGCGCACCGTCATGGTTGTGGGTGGAGCGAGCTTGGCTACAGCCTCTCGTGCAGCTTTGATCTCCGCAGGCACTTCAACTGCCTCCAGTCCTACCAACTTAAGCGCCTGTTCGATCATCCCACCCTGAGCGGGTCTGGTTCCACACCCCGTGAGTAAGCCAACGAGCAGCAGCACTGACGCAGCGTAGAGCCACCGTGTGTACGGAAACCGTGAACAGAATGTGTGGCACTTGGCGACGCCCGATGCGTGTGAGCGCGTGCGGCAAGCGACGCGGCCGAAACGGGTTATGCAATGCATGCGGCTCTGGAAGTGACGTGTGTGAGTGACGTAAAAGATGCATACAGATCGTCTATCGAACTGTTACACGAATACTAACATAGTGGTTGTAGACAAAACACAAAATTCGTGTGACTTATTCACTATGTATACGACTCAACAATGGAGTCATAATGGCAGCCATGAAGTTGAGTCGCACACCTATGACGTGTTTGGTTACAAGGCCAAGTTGCAGTGCAAGGGCCCCACTCCGGTTGGCGCGTAGCGCGACAGCCGCAATGCTCATTCTCGCGCTGGTTGGTTGTACGACCGCACCGGCAAAAGTTGAGGAGGCAAAACCGCTTGCCCCTTCCGTAGAGCCAATCGGGGAGTATCTGAGTCGCGCACAGGCTCTGGAGGCCAGCGAGGCCGGCCGGGGCCAGGCGCGTCAGATCTACCGGTCGGCCGCCAAGGCTTATCCGGCAGACAAACGCCCTTGGTTGCGCCTTGCACAAAGTTACTTCGATGCGCGTGACTATGGCAATGCCGTCTTGGCGGCTGAGGAAGTCGTGCAGCGCGATTCAAGCGATGTCACTGCGCAAAGCTTGTTGGCTGTCAGCGGTCTGCGAATTTCAACGGCTGCGCTCTCCACACTGCGCAGTCCCAGCGAGTTGAACTCGTCAACGCGTCAAGAGGCAGAAGGCATGGCGCAAAACCTGCGCTCGATACTTGGAGAGCCGGTTCTGGTCCCGCAGGCCATCGACGCAGAACTGCATCAGCGCCCCAGGGCTGCCGTGAAACCGCGCGCGAAGTTGCGCACTGCGCCGCCACCTGCTGCGCCTGTGTCGCCGGTTGTGTCTGGCGCGCCGGGCGCGACGCCGAAACCATCAGCATCGTCCAGCCCGTTTGGTGCCTTGAATTAATTTGACCTCATACAACCGATTGGAACAGGAGTCATTAATGGCCAAGAAAGACAGCGTGCACAAGAAGCTCGAGAGGGTTCGTCCGCCGCGCGTGTGCGCATTTCAGCGATCGTGGACGCCTGTTTCAGGCTGATCGTGGACGGCGTTTCAGCGCCATCGTGGACGCGCGGGGGTTGCGCGCAAGCGAGGTGTTCAATGTATCTCAGTCGT
>NZ_JBWMBB010000016.1:0-183006 GCF_056521305.1 Rhodoferax sp. RT4P68 | reverse complement strand
CTCTTCTCTTACTGCGTGCCTGCTTTGAACGACAACGAAGACTGTCTATCAATGGAAGAAAAAATCCATGACCGGTTGTTGACGTGGTGGGAAGTCCCTGTAGAAATAAAGGAGGAGCCCTGGGCCGCCTGCGGCCCTGGGCGGGGGACATTCGCGGAGTGGAGTACACCGTCGGCGTGGTCCCACCCCGAAGCGTGGTCCCCTGAACCCGGATCCCGATCCCGCCTCATCCCACCACCTCATCACCCAAATAAGCCTCAACCACCTCCGCATTGCGTACCACTTCCGCCGGCGTGCCATCGGCGATCTTGCGGCCCTGGTGCAACACGATGACGCGCTCCACATGGCGCAGCAGCGTGGTGACCGCGTGCTCGATCCAGACCACCGCCAGGCCCATGTCGTTGCGCAGCCGGGCGATCAGGCGGGCCATGGCCTCGACCTCGGACTCGGTCAACCCGGCGGCTACTTCGTCCAGCAGCAGCAGGCGCGGGCGAGTGGCCAACGCCATGCCGATTTCCAGCAGCCGCTGCTGGGAGGGTGTGATGGCCGATGCCGGCAGCGCCGCCTGCTGCGACAGCCCGATCAGCGCGAGGATGGACGCGCCATCGGCCAACAACGGCGGCGCAGCGCGGCCTTTGCCTGCGAACTGCAGACCGAAGTCCACGTTCGCCGCCACGCTCATCTCGGCGAACACGCGCGGCGTCTGGAAGGTGCGCGCAATGCCCTGCGCGGCGAAGCGGTGCGGACCCTGGCCAGACAGGTCGCGCCCGCCCACCAGCAGCGCGCCGGCCGTGGGCGGCACCACGCCCGAGATGGCGTTGAAGAAGGTGGTCTTGCCCGCGCCGTTGGGGCCGATGATGCCGATCAACTCGCCCGCGTGAAAGCGCGCGTCCACCGCATCCACGGCCGTCAGGCCACCGAAGCGCACCGTCAGCGCGCGGGCTTCCAGCAGCAGATCGGAGGGCCCCCCGGCGCGCCGGCTGGCGACGCCCACGGCACGGTGAAGGGCAGGGTGGTCCTCAACCATCTTCGTCCTTGCGCTTGACGCTGAACATCGACCAGCGCAGTGAACCCAAGCCGTTCGGCAGGTACAGCACGGACAGGATCAGCAGCAGCCCCAGCGCCATCATGTAGGCCTGCGGCAACTGCAGCCGCAGCGTCTCGGCCAGCACGCTGAAGACCACGGCTGCGACCAGCGGCCCCCACAGCGTCGCGGCACCACCGATCAGCGCGATCAGCACCGTCTGAAAGCCGATGAACGGGTTGAACACGGTGACCGGGTCGATGTACGTCCAGCGCACCGACATGGCCGCGCCCACGGCGCCGGCGAAGGCGGCCGTCAGCGCGAAACCCAGTGTTTTCACCGTGCGTGTGGGCACGCCCAGTGTCTGCGCGCGCTGCTCGTCTGCGCCGATGCCGGCCAGCGCCAGCCCGAAGCGGCTGCGCTTCACGCCCATGGCCACGCCGACGGCCGCGCAGGCGATGCCCAGCACGGTGTAGTAGACGGTGGTGTCGTCGGGCACCGTCACCAGCACGCGGCCCACGGTGCCGGTGACCTGCTTCTCGAAATAGGTGACGGCGTGGCGGATCAGCTCCGTCATGCCGAAGGTCAGCACCGCGAAGTAGGTGCCGCGCAGGTGCAGCACGGCCGCGCCCATCACCAGCGCCACGGCGGCCGCGATGCCTGCGCCCAGCGCCACGGCGACGAGCCAGGGCACGCTCTCCAGCAGCAGCGCGCTGGTGTAGGCACCGATGCCGAAGAAGGCCGAGGTGGCGAGCGAGAGGTAGCGCGTGCTGCCGCAGAACAGGCTCCAGCTGGATGCCAGTGCCACGTACATCAGGCACGACAGCGCCAGCGACAGCGCGAACTCGCTGGCCAGCAGCGGCAGCAGCACGCCGGCCAGTGCCAGCACGGCGAGGACGGAGATGTCGCGCGGCACCGTGCTGCGGATGGTGTTGCTCATCGTCTGGCTCATCGTCGCGCAAAGAGCCCGTTGGGCTTCCATAGAAGAACCGTGATGAACACTGCGTACGACAGCAGCGCCTTCAGCGATGGGTTGGTGAAATGCATGCCCAGCGCCTCGATCACGCCCAGCAGCAACCCGCCGGCCAGCGCGCCGCCCATGCTGCCGAAGCCGCCGAGCGTGATGACGATCAGCGCCGTCACGGTGTAGGGCTCCCCCATCGACGGCGTGATGGTGTAGGCCATCGACAGCAGGCAACCGGCCACGCCAGACAGGCCCAGGCCGACGCCGAACATGAGCGGGTGCAGCCGGCGCGTGTCGATGCCCACCAGCTGCGCACCCACAGGTGACTGCATCAGCGCACGCACGCCTTTGCCCAGAAGCGTCATGCGCAGCACGGCCATCAGCGCCAGCGCGATCAGCAGCGCCAGGCCGAACACCAGCAGCTTGTTGCCGGCGAACTGCGCGCCGCCCTCGCCGCCGATCACCACCGGCGAGGTGAGGTAGTCGTAGCCGCGCAGGTCGCCGCCCCAGACCCACGAGGCGAAGTTCTGCACCAGGAACATCAGGCCGAAGGCCACCATCAGCCCGCGTGCCTCGAACACATCCACATTCGGCGCGTTGGCCGCCAGCCGCGCAAAGCACAGCCGGTGCACCACCAGGCCGAGCAGCATCAGCGCCGCGAACGACAGTGGCAGCATGGCCAGCGGCGACAGGCCGAACTGCGTGTGCGCCATCCAGGTGAGGTAAGCGCCCAGCATCAGGAACTCGCCATGCGCGATGTTCAGGATGCGCATCAGCCCGTACTGCAGGTTCAGCCCCAGCCCCACCAGCGCGTAGATGCCGCCGGTGATGAGGCCGCTGGCGATCAGCTCGAACCAGGCGGTGAGGGACACGGGCCGCTTACTTCCAGGCCGGCTTGGCAGCGTTCAGCTTGGCGGTGGCGATCGACGCCGGCCACACGATCTCGAACTCGCCGTTCTGCCACTGGCCCACGCTGCCTGGCGTGGCGGTGTTCTCGCTGCCGGTGAACTTGATGTCGCCCACGATGGTGGCGTGCGTGCCATTGGCCACGTAGTCGCGGATGGCCTTGCGGTCCAGCCCCACCTTTTCGACCGCCGCCTGCAGGATCTGCAGGGCGGCCCAGGTGTGGCCGCTGGCCCAGCGGTCCGGCTCCTTGCCGGCAAACTTCTTGACGTGCGCATCGAAATAGGCCTTGGCCCCGGGGCTCGTCTTGCTGTTCCACGAGCCCATGCCCAGCACGCCCTCGGCACCGGCCGGCGTGATCACGTTCTTGTAGACCTGGAAGGCCGTGCCCACCGAGGCGTAGAAGAACTTGGGGTTGAAGCCGACCTCCTTGGCCTGCTTGCTGGCGAGGATGGTGTCGGGCGGGTAGGTGATGCCGATGAACGCGTCGGGGTTCAAGTCCTTGATGCCGCGCAGCACGGGGGAGAGGTCTTTCACGCCCAGCGGGTAGCTCTTGCGCTCCAGCACCTGGATCTGCGTCTTCTTCAAGGCGTTGTTCAGCGCCGCGAAATTCTCCAGCCCGAACAGGTCGTCCATGTAGACGATGGCAATGCTCTTGACACCGCTTCCGACCAGCATGTCGACCAACGCGCCCATCATGCGGTCGGGCTGCTGCAGCACCGAGAAGTAGAACGGCAGGTTCATGTCGATCAGCTTGCGCGACAGTGCCGTGGGCGCCAGCATCGGGTAGCCGAAGCGCTGCGCCAGCGGTGCGATCGCAAAGTTGGCGTTGCTGCCCCACGGCGGCAGGATCAGATCGACCTTATCGCTGCCCATCAGCTTCTGGTAGCTGCGCACGCAGGTCTCGATTTCGCTGCGATCGTCCGAGCTGATGAGCTCGATCGGCCGCCTGGTGCCCTTGACCGACAGCCCGCCCGCCGCATTGACCTGCTCGGCCCACAGCAGGTAGTTGGGTTCCTGGCTGACTTGCGCGCCTGGCGTCCACGGCCCGGTGCGCGACATGGCATAGCCGATGCGCACCGGCGTGGCCTGGGCGCGCAGCGTGGGTGCGATGGCGGCGGCGCCGAGGGCGGCGGCGCCTTGGATCAGGTGGCGGCGTGTGGTCTGGGGCATGGCAGTGTCTCCGTTGCGCTGGTGTGCCGCGATCGTAGAAAGCCTGCGCCCTGGTCGCTGTGCGCTGCGTGCACGAAGGGCTTGCACCAGCGCGCACACCGCATGGGGATAACCCGCAGCCGGCAGCGCCAGATGGGCCCGGCGCCCATAATCCGCCCTCTTTCCCCGACCGGAGCTGCCCATGACCCCGTCCCTGGTGCTGAGCACTGACGTGGTCGCCCCGCGCGACCGGGCGCCGCAATGGCGCGAATGGGTCTGGCGCCACTTCGGTGGGCTGGAGTCGGACCTGTATGGCGATGTGGATTTCGATGGCCACCTGTCGGCCTCGCGCGCCGGCGACGTGATCTTGACCAAGCTGGAAGCCGGCCGCCACCGCGTGCTGCGCACGCCGCAGATGGCGCGCCGCAGCGATGTGGGCTACCTCAAGATCGTCGCGCCCTGGCAGGGTTGCGCGCAGGTCGAACAGCTGGGCCGCCAGGCCGGCGTGCGCGCCGGCGGCTGGATCATCTACGACACCACCGGCAGCTACGCCATCGACAACCCCGAGCCGACCGAGCACCTGATCGTGATGCTGCCCAAAGACCAGATGGCCGAGCGCGGTGTGCGGCTGGACAGCCTGATGGCACGCCAGGTGGGCGGCGCCACCGGCATTTCACGCGTGGCGCTGGAGGCCATGCGCACCACCTACCAGGAGCTGCCCGCCATGAGCGAGACGGCCGCGCGCGGGGCCGGGGAACTGATCATGCATCTGGTGCGGCTGTCACTCCTGGAGCTGGGGGGCCAGGGCACGGGCGTGACGCAGCGCGAGGCCCTGCACGACCGCATCCGCGACCATGTGGCACGGCACCTGCGCGATCCGCAACTCTCCATCGACGGCATCGCGAGCGCGCTGAACTGCAGCAAGCGCCACTTGCACAACGCCTTTGCCGACGGCGACCAGACGCTTGCCAGCTACATCCTGCAGCAGCGGCTGCAGGCCTGCATCCAGGAGCTTCGCCAGGGGAGCAGCGCCACACCACGCGCCATCACCGACATCGCGCTCTCCTGGGGTTTCGGCAACCTCTCGCACTTCAGCCGCGTGTTTCGCGACCACACGGGCATGAGCCCGAGCGAGTTCCGGCAGGCGCAGCAGCACGGGGCGCGCGCCGAGGGTTGAACCGTGCGGCGGCGGTGGCCCTGCACCTGCGGCACGGCGGCATGGCCCCTTGGGTGAACCCGCTTCCTTCGGGGCGCGCCTTGGGCAACACTGCAGCGGCCATCACCCGATGTGGCACCCGCAACGCCCAAGGAGACACTGCATGACCCAAGCCACCGCCGAGGCGCCCGCTGTCGCGCCCCCGTCCACCCTGCCGCGCGCTGACTTCGAGCGCTGGCTTGCGGCCTTTGGCGCCGCGCTCGCGCGGGGCGATGCGCCCGCCGCTGCCGCGCTGTTCACGCCCGACCGCCATTGGCGCGATCTGGTCGCCTTTACCTGGAACATCAAGACCGTCGACGGCCCGGCCGGCGTGCGCGATCTGCTGGACCACACGCTGGCCACCACGCAGCCGCAAGCCTGGCAGGTGGACGGCGAGCCGACCGCCGCCGGCGGCCTGGTCGAAGGCTGGTTCACCTTCGAGACCGCCCTCGCGCGCGGCCGTGGCTACGCCCGTGTGCGCGACGGCCTGTGCTGGACGCTGCTGACCACCGCCGACGAGCTCAAGGGTTTCGAAGAGAAGAAGGGCCGCTCCCGGCCGATGGGTGCCGAGCACGGCGTACACCGCGACCGCCAGACCTGGCTGCAGCGGCGCCAGCAGGAAGAAGCCGAACTCGGTATCACGCAGCAGCCCTATGTGCTGGTGATCGGCGGCGGGCAGGGCGGCATCGGCCTGGGGGCGCGGCTCAAACGCCTGCAGGTGCCCACGCTGATCATCGACAAGCACGCCCGCCCCGGCGACCAATGGCGCAGCCGCTACAAGTCGCTGGCGCTGCACGACCCGGTCTGGTACGACCACATGCCCTACCTGCCGTTTCCCGACGACTGGCCCGTCTTCGCGCCCAAGGACAAGATCGGCGATTGGCTGGAGATGTACACCAAGGTCATGGAGCTGAACTACTGGACGTCCACCGAGTGCACCAGCGCGCGCTTCGACGAGGCCGCGCAGCAGTGGGAGGTGAAGGTGCGCCGTGACGGCAAGGAACTGGTGCTGCGCCCCACGCAACTGGTGTTTGCCTCGGGCATGTCGGGCATCGCCAACACGCCCAACATTGCCGGCGCCGAGAGCTTCGAAGGCCTGCAGGTGCACAGCAGCCAGCACGCTGGCGGCGAGGCCTGGCGCGGCAAGCGCGCGGTGGTGCTGGGGGCCAACAACTCGGCCCACGACATCTGCGCCGACCTGTGGGAGCACGGCGCCGATGTGACGATGGTGCAGCGCACATCCACGCACATCGCACGCTCCGATTCGTTGATGGAACTGGCGCTGGGCGGGCTGTATTCGGAGCAGGCGGTCGAGAGCGGCATCACCACCGACACGGCCGACATGATCTTCGCCTCGGTGCCCTACACGATCATGCACACCTTCCACATTCCGGTGTACGAAGAGATGCAGCGGCGCGATGCCGATCTGTACGCGCGGCTGGAGAAAGCCGGCTTCATGCTGGACTTCGGCGACGACGGTTCGGGCCTGTTCATGAAATACCTGCGCCGTGGTTCGGGTTACTACATCGATGTCGGCGCCTGCGAGCTGGTGGCCAATGGCGACATCAAGCTCAAGAGCCGCACGACGATCGAGAAGATCCTGCCGCGCTCCGTTCTGCTGACCGATGGCACCGAACTGCCCGCAGACCTGCTCGTCTACGCCACCGGCTATGGGTCGATGAACGGCTGGGTGGCCAAGCTGGTGTCGCAAGAGGTGGCCGACAAGGTTGGCAAATGCTGGGGCCTGGGCTCGGGCACGACCAAAGATCCCGGCCCTTGGGAAGGCGAGCTGCGCAACATGTGGAAGCCGACGGCGCAGCAGAACCTGTGGTTCCACGGCGGCAACCTGCACCAGTCTCGGCATTACTCACGCTACCTGGCTTTGCAGCTCAAGGCGCGCTATGAGGGCCTGCCGACGCCGGTGTACGGCCTGCAGCAGGTGCACCACAAGAGTTGATTCCCGGCGATCAGACGGCGTCGTCGTCCGCGCCCGTGCCTTCGATGCCGTCGTCCAGGCTTTCGCCGTCATCACCCGCGATGTCGGCCACGTCGCCCAGGGCGTCGGTGGAGTCGCCGCGCATGCCAGGCGTGATGATCCGGTCGGGCAGGATGTCACCGCTGGCGCGCCCTGCGTCGCCAGCGGCGGCGGCACGTTCACCCGTGCCATCGGCGTCGGTGTCCGAATCGCCCTCCGCCACGATGGCGCCCCATTCGGCGGCGTTGTCGGGTGCGGTGGCCATCGGGCGGGCGCCCTGCACGTCGCTGCCGCTGTCAGAACTGTTGCTGGGGCCCAGTGCGTCCACGTCGTTGCCGGGGGCGCGGGCCGGTGCTGGGTCGCCCCCCATGATGCTGCTGCGTGCCATGTCTGATCTCCTGGTTTTGTGCGGTCCCGAAAGCTTAGGCAGATGCGCGAAAAGCGCCTGTAGGCCCAGGCGCCTGCCGATGTAGGAGGTTGTGGCTTTTGGGTCCAAGCAGCGCTGGGGCGCGCAGGTGTCGATGGACGGGATGAGGGATGACAGCGCGCAGCGCGCGCGTCCGAGCCGCGGGCCGGGGGCGGGGCGCCAGGATCGAGGTTTGCGCATCCCTGGAGCCCACGCCATGTCCAAAGAATCACCGACTGCTTCGAAGTCCAAATCCAAGTCCAAGGTCAAGTCCAAGTTCAAGTCCGAGCGCAAGTCCCAGTCCGCCTCCATGGCCTCGGACACCACGGACAAGCAGCGCCGCATCCAGCGCGAGCAAGACGCGCGCGACGCAGACGAGAAAGACGGCAAGCGCGCCGGCCAAGCGAAGAGCGAGGCCGATGCCTCGAAGGACCATCCCGCGCAGGCTGCACCCGGCCCGCACCGCGCACAACCCCGGCCGCCCATGCCGCGCCAGCACCTGACCAAGCCGGGGCTCGAAGCGGACATGGTCCTGAAGCCACGGTTCGAGGCCCCGCACTACAAGGGCAGCGGCAAATTGACGGGCTTTTCCACCCTCATCACGGGTGGCGACTCTGGCATCGGGCGCGCGGTGGCCGTGCTGTTCGCACGGGAAGGGGCCGATGTGGCCATCGTCTACCTCAGCGAGCACGAAGACGCCGAGCTGACCCGCCAGCATGTGGAGGCCGAGGGTGGCCGTTGCCTGCTGATACCGGGCGACGTGAAAAGCGCGGCCTTCTGCCAGGGCGCGGTCGAGCAGACCGTGCAGGCTTTTGGCAAGCTGGATGTGCTGGTCAACAACGCAGCGTTCCAGGAGCATGCCGAGTCCATCGAAGACCTCAGCGAAGAGCGCTTCGACGAGACGCTCAAGACCAACGTCTACGGCTACTTCCACATGGCCAAGGCCGCGGTGCCCCACCTCCCCAGTGGCGGCAGCATCATCAACACCGGCTCGGTCACCGGGCTCAAGGGCAGCAAGGAGCTGCTGGACTATTCAGCGACCAAAGGCGCGATCCACGCGTTCACGATGGCGCTGGCGTCCAATCTCATGGACAAGGGCATCCGCGTGAACGCGGTGGCGCCCGGCCCGGTGTGGACACCGCTGAACCCGGCCGACAAGTCGCCCGACGACATCGAGAAGTTCGGCAGCGGCACCGACATGAAGCGCGTTGCCCAGCCCGAAGAGCTGTCGCCGGCCTATGTGTTCCTGGCCGCGCCGAGCTGTTCCAGCTACATCAGCGGCATCGTGCTGCCGATCACCGGCTCCGTCGGTTAGGCCGCCTGCCTCGGCTCTGCGCAGCATGTCCGAGATCTCAGGCATCGACTTCGGTGCTTCATCCATCGATGTGGCGCGTGCGCTGATCGGTGTGGTGCTGCGGGTCGACGGCGTGGGCGGCCGCATCGTGGAGACAGAAGCGTATGACGCCGACGATCCCGCCTCGCACAGCCATGGCGGCCCCAGTGCGCGCAACGCATCGATGTTCGGCCCGCCAGGGCATGCCTACGTGTACCGCTCCTACGGCATCCACTGGTGCCTGAATTTCGTCTGCCGCGAGGTCGGCCACGGCGCCGGGGTATTGATCCGCGCCTTGGAGCCCGCCGATGGGCTGGACCTGATGCACCAGCGTCGCGCCGTCGCCGATGCGCGCCTGCTGTGCGCGGGGCCTGGCCGCGTGGGGCAGGCCCTGGGCATCACCCGCGCGCACGATGGGTTGCCGCTCGACAGCGCACCATTCGAATTGCGGTCGGCACCCGACGCGCCGCAGGTGCTTGTGGGCGTGCGCATCGGCATTTCGAAAGCGCAGGACATGCCGTGGCGCTTCGGGCTGCTGGGGTCTCGCTTCGTCAGCCGGCGGTTCGCATGACACAGGCCCAACGTGGGGTGCGCATCGGCACCGCTGGCTGGACCATCCCGCGCGCCGTGGCCGAGGGCTTTGCGGGAGAGGGCAGCCACCTGGCGCGCTATGCCCGCGTGCTGGGCTGTGCCGAGATCAACACCTCGTTCTACCGCAGCCACCGGCCCGAGGTCTACGCCCGATGGGCGGCGCAGACGCCGGCCGGCTTTCACTTCGCCGTGAAGCTGCCGCGCGCGATCACCCACGACCAACGCCTGCGCGCCTCGCGCACCCTGCTGACGCAGTTCCTGGCCGAGGTGTCGGGACTGGGCGATCGTCTGGGCGTGCTGCTGGTGCAGTTGCCGCCATCGTTGGTCTTCGAGGCCAGGCCGGTGCGCACCTTCTTCGGCCTGCTGGCCGGCATGTACGACGGCCCGGTGGTCTGTGAGCCACGCCACGCCTCATGGTTCGAGCCAGTGGCTGATCGCCTGCTGGTGAAGCTGCAGGTGGGCCGTGTGGCTGCAGACCCTGCGCGCTGGCCGGCGGCGGCCGTCCCCGGCGGCTGGATGGGCCCGGCAGGCGACGGGGCTGGCGCCGTCCTCTACCACCGCTGGCACGGCTCGCCACGCATGTACTTTTCGCCCTACGAAGACGACTGGCTGCGCGCGCGTGCGGCTGAACTGTCGATGTGGCCCCAGGGGGCGAACTGCTGGTGCGTCTTCGACAACACGGCGTCCGGAGCGGCGGCAGCCGACGCATTGCGCCTGAGCGCAGTCCTGTGAAAGCGGACGCTTGCGCTTCTAGCCCTTCACCGTCGTCGGCGCCGGCGCGGTCGGATCCCCCGGCAGATCGCGCATCGAGCCGTATTGCTTGGCGAACAGCCAGGTGAATTCCGCGCCCATCAGAAATACCTGGGCCGAGTAGAACACCCACACGAAGATCACGATCAACGAGCCGGCCGCGCCGAAGCTGGACGCCACGCCGCTCTTGCCGATGTACAGGCCGATCAAAAAGCGGCCCACCGTGAACAGCAGCGCGGTGACGGCCGCGCCGATCCACACGTCGTACCAGCGCACCTGCACGCGCGGCATCAGCTTGTAGATCATGGCGAACACGCCGGTCGTCAGTGCGAAGCCGACCACGATGTTGAGCAGCTGGGCCAGGATCTCCCAACCCAGCAGGGCGTCGCCCCACCATTTGCCCAGCGCCGACACCACGGCACCGAGCACCAGCGAGACCATCAGCAGGAAGGCGATGCCCAGCACCATGCCGAAGGACAGCAGCCGCGTGTGCAGAAGCGTCCACAAGCCACTTTGGCCGGGCCGCACGGGGGCGCGCCAGATGCGGTCCAGCGCACTCTGCAATTCGCCGAACACGGATGTCGCGCCGAGCAGCAGCACGCCAATGCCGATCAGCGTGGAGACGATGCCCTGGGCTGGCTTGTTGACGCTCACCAGCAGGCTCTCGATGGTCTTGGCCGCTTCAGCGCCCATGAGGCCGGCCAGCTGGCCGAACAGTTCGCCGCGCGCGGCTTCTTCGCCAAACACCAGCCCGGCCACTGAAATCACGATCAGCAGCAACGGCGCCATGGAGAACACGCTGTAGTAGGACAGCGCCGCCCCCATGCTGGGCGCGTAGTCGTCGGACCAGGACACCAGGGCCTGCTTGCCCAGCTGCCACCACTGCTTGAGCGTGGGGCGCAGCGGGCGTGCGGGCGCGCCGGGGTTGCGGGTGGGGGTGACAACTTTGGGCTCGGTCAGGGTGATCATGGCTTCTTGGATATTTTGGGGCCAGCCTTCGCGCCCGGTTGGGCGGAGGCAAATAAGCGGGCACAGTCGGTATCTTCGCCTGGGCCGGTCTCGATCAACGGTAACAGGGCTGCCAGCGGGTTGATCAGTGCCAGCGCCAGCGCCCCACCGGCACGCAGCGCCAGACCGGCCTTGTCGAGCGCGTAGTCAGGCTCGCGAAAGGTGCCGAACACATGGACAGGCGTGCGCAGCGAGAGGATGCCGGCATTCTTGGGCTTGGGGGCAATCGTCAGGTCCAGGCGTTCCTTGTCCAGATCGAAGCCGCCGCTGCCCTCGATGCGCGTCTCGTCGGTGTCCACCACAAACACCTGCGAGGTGCCCTGGCCCTTGCGCACGTCGAAGGCAACCGCGCCGCAGCGGATCGGGATCGGCTTGTCGCCGCCCATCAGCAGCGTGATGATCTTGCCGCCGTTCAGGCCCGAGGCCGCGTCCAGCAGGTTGGAGATCTGGCCCTGCGACAACACGGCGGAGATCTCGCCGTTGGCCTTTCCGGCCAGGTCGGCAATGGAGTTGCCGCTGCCGGTCAGCACCGCCCGCGCGCCGATGGTGCCGCGTGCTGGCGCCAGGCGAGGCGAGGGTGGCACCAGCCGTGCCAGGCGCAGCTTGCTGGCCTGCACGTCGACGTTCATCTTCAGCGTCGGCTCGCGCGCGTCCAGCGTCATCTTGGAGACGATCTTGCCGTCCGCCAGGTCGACATCGAATGGGTCCAGCCGCAGCACGCCGTCGGTCAGGTTCAGGCCCACGCGCAGGTTCTGCAGCGCGATGAAATCGGGCGCGTCGATGCGCTCGACCGTCAAATCGGCCTGCGCGTCGATCGCCTTAAGGCGGCCGCCTTCGAACTTGCCACTGGGCAGCAGGCGTTCGCCCCCGATGGTGCCGGCCGGCAACGCGCGTTCGCCGTTGGCCGCGCGCTCCGTCTTGGCGGCACGCGCCTGCGTGCTGGTCTGCGCCTGGGTGGGCGGGGAAGCGTCCTTGGTGGATTTGGTGGTCACGCCGACCAGCGGCCCCAGGTCCTCCAGCCGCAGCAGCTTGCTGTGCAGCTTGGCGGTGAGCAAGGGGCGCTCGTCGCGGTCCACATACGCGGCCTGGCCCGCCACATCGGTCTTGCCGATGCGGCCCACGATCTCCTCCATGGCGTAGCGGTTGCCGTCCAGCGTCAGGTGGCCGGTCAGCTGGTAGGGCGGCGAGGCCGGCAGCGGCAGCAGCAAGAACGGGTACAGGTTCGCCATGGTCTGGCCGGCGATCTTCAGGCGCACGTCGATGCCGCTGATGTTGACCGCGTCGGCCACGGTGCCTTCGACGTCCAGCCGCGTGGTGCCAGCGTTCAGCGTGCCCTTGAGCGGGAAGGGCACCTTGGAATCCTGAAAGCTCAGCACGTCGCCCGTCAGCGCCTCGCCTCGGAACTTGGCGTCGTGGTAGTTGCCGTTGAATCGGTAGCGCGTGGTGTAGCGCTCGTTCACCGGGGCGGCTTTCGCATCGCCGGCTTTGGCGGCGGCGGCCGGGTCGAAGGTGTCCACTGCCACGTCGATCTGCATCGGCATGCCGCGGTCGACGAACTGCAGCTTGCCCTGGGTGACAGACAAGCTGCTGATGCTGAACTTGCTCTCCGTCTGGGTCTCCGACGGCTCTGACAGTACCCAGTTGCGTTGGTCTTCGCCGCTGACCTCGAAGTTCAGGTCGGCCTGGTCCAGCGCGACGCGGGGCACCAGCACCTCGCCATCGAACAACTTGCGCAGCGAGACCGAAAACTCCAGCGTGCCGATGCGTGCCATGGGCTTGTCGGCGCTGCCTTTGACCCAGTCGGCGTTGGCAAAGTACACGTCACGCAGGCGGATCACCGGGTTCCAGCCCAGCTTCACATCCAGGTCGGAGCTGTCGAACGTGCGCTGCGTCTTCTGCGAGATGTAGCGGTTCATCGGCCCGCGCAGCCAGTTCCAGTCGAACAGCAACAGAAAAAGGATCACCAGCGCGAGCAGCGCCAGTGCGATCTTGGAGGGCAGACCCAGGCTTTTGCGCATCGCACGAGCGTAGGGTGCGGCCGCGCGCCGGGCCAGAGCCGGGCGCGACATCGGCAGGGCAGCGATGAGGCCCTCATCGTGTCGGAAATGGCTGACAAAGGGGGCCGGCCGGCGCGGGAAACCCCGGTGACTTCACTCGAAGCTTTTGCCGTATTCTGTATACGGAACACGATTGCCACCACCACCATGCCCGCTCACCTCGTCCAGATTGCCGCCGCACCCGACCTTGTCGACCAGGTGTACCGCGCATTGCTGGACGCCATCAGCAGCGGTGCACTGGCCCCGGGCGAGCGCATCACGCAGGAGGACATCGCCCACCGGCTTGCCGTGTCTCGCCAGCCGGTCTTGCAGGCGCTGCGCCTGCTGAAGAAGGACGGCTTCGTGCTGGACGCGCCCGGCCGCGGTGTACTGGTCGCGCCGCTGGACGCTGGGTGGATGGCCAAGGTCTACCAAGTGCGCGGCGCGCTGGACGTGCTGGCCGCGCGGCTGGCAGCGGCGCAGCACACGCAGCTGGACCCCAAGCTGATCGCCACGGGCCGGCGCGCGGCCCAGGGTCGCAGCGTGCAGGCCATGCTGGACGCCGACATGGCATTCCACCAGGCCATCTACGTGGCCTCGGGCAACGAATTGATCGCGCAGAGCGCCGACCAGCACTGGCGCCACCTGCGCCGGGCCATGGGCGCGGTGCTGCAGGCGGCACCGCAGCGCGCCTCGCTGTGGGACGAGCACGCCGCCATCGCACAGGCCATTGCCGCCGGCGATGTCGAGCGCGCCGCGCAGCTTTCCGACGAACACGGCACGCAGGCCAGCGCCATGCTGGCGCAGCGCCTGGCCGAACGCTTGGCGACCACCCCTCAACCGCAACAAGGAGACAGACGATGAAACTCAGCCCCGAGCAACGCGCGCAGTTCGAGCGTGAAGGCTATCTGTTCTTTCCGGGCCATTTCTCGCCCGAGGAGACGAAGGTCCTGACCGATGCCGTGCCCGACCTGTACCGCCGGCGCGAAGCGTTCAACGTGCGCGAGAAGGGCAAGGATGCCGTGCGCACGAACTTCGCCGCGCATCTGATCAGCGAGCCCTTCGCGCGGCTGGCGCGGCACCCGCGCATGGTCGGCCCGGTCTCCGATCTCTTCGAGGAAGAGGTCTACATGCACCAGTTCAAGATCAACGGCAAGATGGCCTTCGAGGGCGATGTCTGGCAGTGGCACCAGGATTACGGCACCTGGCTCAACGACGACCAGATGCCGACCGAGCGCGCGATGAACGTGGCGATCTTTCTGGACGACGTGAACGAGCACAACGGCCCGCTGATGTTCATTCCGGGCAGCCACCAGAAGGGCGTGGTCGATGCCAAGCACGACCTCACCACCACCAGCTACCCGCTGTGGACGGTGGACAACGAGCTGATCGGCCAGCTGGTCGAGCGGGCCGGTGGCAAAGGACATTACGACTCGGCGGGCCGCCACGTCGGGGGTGGCATCGTCTCGCCCAAGGGCCCGGCCGGCTCGATGATCCTGTTCCACAGCTGCCTGGTGCATGCCTCGGGCAGCAACCTGTCGCCGTTCAACCGCGTGGCCGTGTACCTGAGCCTGTGCGCGGTCAGCAACCACATCCGGCGCTTCAAGCGGCCCGAGTTCATCGCGCACCGCGACTTCACGCCGATCGCCATGCTGCCGGACGACTGCCTGCTCAAGCCCTACCCGGTGGAGGTGCCGTGGAAGGATGGGCTGCCCGAGAGTGCGCTGAAGACCTCGCTCGAGCCCATCGACGCGGTGGAGGCGTGATGAGTCTTTACACCAAACTGCAGCAACGCGCGGCGGCCGGCAAGCCCATCCGCATCGGGCTGATCGGGGCCGGCAAGTTCGGCTCGATGTATCTGGCGCAGATCCCGCGCACGCCGGGCGTGCACCTGGTGGCCATTGCCGACCTGTCGCCGGACGCCGCGCGCGCCAACCTGGCGCGGGTGGGCTGGCAGCCCCAGCAATCGGCCGCGCGATCGGTGAGCGATGCGCTGCGAACCGGCCAGACCTGGATCACCGAAGACTGGCAGGCATTGACGCGCGAGCCCAGCATCGACGTGGTGGTCGAGTGCACCGGCCACCCGGTGGCGGCGGTCGACCATTGCCTGGACGCGTTCGCGCACGGCAAGCACGTGGTCAACGTGACGGTGGAGGCCGACGCCTTCTGCGGCCCGCTGCTGGCACGCCGCGCGCAAGAAGCAGGCGTGGTGTATTCGCTGGCGTTCGGCGACCAGCCGGCGCTGATCTGCGATCTGGTGGACTGGGCCCGCACCTGCGGCTTTCCGGTCGTCGCGGCGGGGCGCGGCCACAAGTGGTTGCCGCACTTCAGCGAATCGACGCCCGAGACGGTGTGGGGCCACTACGGCCTGACACCCGAGCAGGCGCAGCGCGGTGGGCTGAACCCCAAGATGTTCAACAGCTTTCTGGATGGCTCCAAGCCGTCGATCGAAAGCGCGGCCGTGGCCAACGCCACGGGGCTGCTGGTGCCATCCGATGGGCTGCTGTACCCGCCGGCCAGCATCGAAGACATCCCGGTCGTCACGCGGCCACGCAGCGAGGGCGGCGTGCTGGAGCAAAAGGGCATGGTCGAGGTGGTGTCCTCGCTGCACCCGGACGGCCGGCAGATCGGCTATGACATCCGCATGGGCGTGTGGGTCACGGTCGAGGCCGAGACCGAGTACATCAAGAACTGCTTTGAGGAATACAACGCCCACACCGACCCGAGCGGGCGCTATTTCACGCTGTACAAGCGCTGGCACCTGATCGGGCTGGAGGTCGGCATGTCGGTGGCCAGCGTGGCGCTGCGTGGCGAGCCCACGGGCGTTGCCACCTGCTGGAACGCCGACGTGGTGGCCACCGCCAAGCGCGACCTGTCGCCCGGCGAGGTGCTCGATGGCGAGGGCGGCTACACCGTCTGGGGCAAGCTGCTACCGGCGCAACGCTCGTTGCAGATGGGCGGCCTGCCGCTGGGGCTGGCGCACGGCATCAAGCTGGTGCGGGCAGTGAAGAAAGGGCAGAGCCTGTGCTGGGACGACGTGGCGATGGACACGACGACGCGGGCCTACCAGCTGCGCATGGAGCTGCAGGGCATGTTTGCGCAGGGGCGGGAAGACGCTGGAAGGGTGCTGGCGGAGGCGTGAGGGGGGCGTGCCGAGCGCTGTCGCCGTCAACTTCGGCACGCCGACCGTGGAGCCGACCTTGTCGCGATGTTGAACGCTATGCGTCTTCTCTACCGTCTGCAGGCGACGGGTGTTCGCTGAAGAAGTCGTCTTTGAAGCGAGCGATCTGGTGCATGCGCTCGTGGAGGATGGTCACGATGCCAATGTCGCCGTCAGGCAGGCGCTTCCAGTAGACAAAGTGGCGCTCGTAGCGGAAGAAGAAGCCCTCGACCCCGAAATCGGCTGGTACGGGCTTTGAGGCCACCCGATGCGCCTCGATGCGGTCGAACGCCTCGAACAGCCCGGTGATGTAGCGCGTCGCCTGCGGCTCGCCCCAGCGATTCCGTGTGTAGCGGAAGATCTCGTCCAGCCGCCAGGACGCGGCCTCCTGAACACGGACGCGAGGCATCGCTCAGGCGCCTTTCTGGCCCGCCGCGCCGTTGCGTGCCAGCACTTCCGCAACCGTCAAGGGCCGGTAGGCGGTGTCGGGTGCCGCGAAGGCGTGCGCCAGTTCGGTCTTGAGGCGCTCGAAGGCCACTAGCTCCTTGCGTTCCATATCGCGCCGGATCAAGTCGCGCATGTATTCGCTGACGTTTTCGTAGGCGCCATCCTCACGCACATTGGCGGCGACAAAATCACTGAGCGTCGCGTTCAGGCGCACGGTCATGGTGGTGGTGTGGGACATGGCAAGCTCCAGTGAGGCATTACGTCTTCAATATACCCATTATTGAAGACATCGGGCCGGCGTTGGGTGACGCCAGGGGGTGGTGCCATCGGGTCCGCAACCTGACCGGCTAAGCTCCCCACCCCATGTCGTCCAGCCTTTCCCACTCCCCCCGAACCCACTGGGCCGGCGTTTCCTGCGGCATCGCCGCCGGCGCGGCCTGGGGGCTGGTCTTCCTCGCGCCCGAGCTGGTGCCGATGTTCACGCCGATGCAGCTGTCGGCCGCGCGCTACCTGGCCTACGGGCTGATCGCCGCCGCTCTGGTGCTGCCGCGCTGGCGCATGCTGACGGGCCAGCTCGGCCGCACGGAATGGCGCGCGCTGTTCTGGCTCAGCATCCTGGGCAACATCCTGTACTACGTGCTGCTGGCCTCGGCCGTGCAGTTGGGCGGCATGGCGATGACGTCGCTGGTGATCGGCTTCCTGCCGGTGGCCGTCACCGTGATCGGCAGCCGGGGCGAAGGCGCGGTGCCGTTGCGGCACCTGGCGACCTCCCTGGCGCTGGGCATGGCCGGCATCGCCTGCATCGGCTGGCAGGCCATCGCCACGGCCACCGACGTGCCGCTGGCCACGCGCGTGCTCGGCTTTGCCTGCGCGGTGGGCGCGCTGGCGTCGTGGACGGCCTATGCCGTGGTCAATAGCCGCTGGCTGACGCGGCTGCCCCATGTATCGGCGCATGACTGGAGCTTGCTGACCGGCGTCGTCACCGGCGCGCAGGCGCTGGCACTGGCGGTGCCGGCCTTCCTGCTCGCGGACCTGTCGGCGCGCACCCACGGCGACTGGCTGCGCTTCGTCGGCGTCTCGGCCGGCGTGGCGTTGCTCGCATCGGTCATCGGCAACGGTTTGTGGAACAA
The DNA here is from genome assembly GCF_056521305.1 of Rhodoferax sp. RT4P68. Lineage (NCBI taxonomy): Bacteria > Pseudomonadati > Pseudomonadota > Betaproteobacteria > Burkholderiales > Comamonadaceae > Rhodoferax > Rhodoferax sp. RT4P68. The sequence goes on along the minus strand of NZ_JBWMBB010000016.1, from coordinate 164,932 downwards.
GGCCAGCCGCCTGCTGCCGCTCACGCTGGTGGGCCAGATGATCGTGTTCGAGACGCTGTTCGCGCTGCTGTACGGCTTCATCTGGGAGGCGCGCTGGCCGACCGCACTTGAGGCAGCGGCCATGGTGCTGGTGACCGCTGCCGTGGTGTCGTGCCTGTCGGCGCACCGCACGCCGCAGGCAGTGGACGAGATGCATCCGTGACGCTGCTGCTGCTGGCCGACCTGGTGCTGGCGCTCCACGTGGGCGTGGTGCTGTTCGTCGTTGGCGGCCTGGTGCTGGTGGTGGTGGGCAATCAGCTGGGCTGGGGCTGGGTCAACCGCTGGTGGCTGCGGCTGGCGCATCTGGCGGCCATCGGCTATGTCGCGGCGCAGGCCTGGTGGGGCATCGTCTGCCCGCTCACCACGCTGGAGATGTGGCTGCGCCGCCAGGCTGGCGGCAGCACCTACGGCGGCGACTTCGTGGCGCACTGGCTGCAGCGCCTGCTGTACTGGGACGCGCCGGCTTGGGTCTTCACGCTGGCCTACACGCTGTTCGCGCTGGCCGTGGCCGCATGCTGGTGGCGCTGGCCGCCGCGCCGGGCCGGGCGCCGCTGAAGGCACGCGCCGACGACGCCGCCGCGACGCCGCCGCGACGACGACGCGCCGCCGACGCCGCACCGTTGCGCCGGCACCGCACTGTCTGTCAGACAGCGCCGCGACACGTGGCGGCGCCGCGCCTGCACCCTGCGGCCGCCTCGACAATTTCTTCCTGTTGTCTTGAGCCTTGCCGGAGAACGCGCTTCATGTTGACCACAGACCCCTACCCATGGCCGTTCCTGCACGGCGGCGGAGCCATGGCCGGCCTGATGGCGTCGTTCGATTGGGGCCGCACCGCCCTGGGGCCGATCGCGCAGTGGCCGGCGCATGTGCGCACCGCCACGGCGTTGATGCTGCGCAGCCAGGTGCCGATGGTCATGCTGTGGGGCGAGCCTGGCGTGATGGTCTACAACGACGCCTATGCCGAGATCGCCGGCCGGCGCCACCCGCAGCTGTTGGGATCCAACGTGCGTGAGGGCTGGAAAGAGGTGGCCGCTTTCAACGACCACGTCATGCGCACCTGCCTCGCCGGCGCCGTGCTGCAGTACCGGGACCAGGAGCTGACGCTGTACCGCCATGACCGCGCCGAGCAGGTCTGGATGAACCTGGACTACTCGCCCCTGCTGGACGAGCACGGCGTGCCGGCCGGCGTCATGGCCTTGGTGGTCGAGACCACCGGCAAGGTGCAGGCCGAGCGTGCGCTGCTGCACGAGCGCGAAAGCCTGCAGCGCCTGTTCCAGCAGGCGCCCAGTTTCATGGCCATGCTGGAGGGGCCGGAGCACCGCTTCGTGATGGCCAACCCCAACTACCAGCGCCTGGTCGACCACCGCCCGTTGCTGGGCCGCACGGTGGCCGAGGCGCTGCCGGACGCCGTGGCCCAGGGCTACCTGGCGCTGCTGGACCAGGTCCTGCGCAGCGGCGAGGCCTACCACGCGGTCGGCTCGCGCTATGCCGTGCAGTCCACGCCTGGCGGGCCGGTGCTGGACCGCTATGTGGACTTCGTGTTCCAGCCGATCCGCGATGGCGACCATGCCGTCAGCGGCGTGTTCGTCGAAGGCGTGGACGTGACCGAGCGCACGCTCAACGCGCAGCGCGGCGAGGCCCTGATCACGCTGTCCGAAGCGCTGCGGCCGCTGGATGACGCGGTCGAGATCGGGTATGTGGCGGCCCGCCTCGTGGGCAACACCCTGGGCGTGAGCCGTGTCGGATACGGCAGCGTCGTGGCCGAGGCTGACACCCTGCATGTGGTGCGCGACTGGACGGCCCCTGGCGTGCAGACGCTGTCCGGCGTCGTGCAGCTGCGCGATTTCGGCTCGTTCATCGACAGCCTGAAGCGCGATGAGTTCATCAGCATCGCCGACGTGCGCGAGGATGCGCGCACCGCGCACGCGGCTGCGGCGCTGGAGGCCCGGCACGCGCGCTCGTTCGTGAACATGCCGGTGCTGGAACACGGCCGGCTGGTGGCGGTGTTCTTCGTCAACCACGTCGAGGCGCGAGCGTGGTCGGCGCAGGATCTGGCCTTCATCCGCGAGGTGGCCGACCGCGCCCGCACCGCCACCGAGCGCGTGCGCGCCGAGGGCGCCGTGCGCGAAGGCGAGGCGCGCCTGCGCGAGGCCAACGAATCGCTGGAGGCCAAGGTCGAGGCCCGCACGCGCGAGCTGATGGAGCTGGAGGCCACGCTGCGCCAGTCGCAAAAGACCGAGGCCATCGGCCAGCTGACCGGTGGCATCGCGCACGATTTCAACAATCTCTTGGGCAGCATGAGTTCGAGTCTGCAGATCCTGCAGCGCCGCCTGCTGATCGGCAAGACCGACAACGCCGAGCGCTACATCGGCATGGCGCAGGACGCCGTGCGCCGCGCTGCTTCGCTGACGCAGCGTTTGCTGGCGTTCTCGCGCCGCCAGACGCTGGACCCCAAGCCACTGAACGTGAACCGGCTGGTCGCCGGCATCGAGGAGATGGTGCGCCGCTCGATGGGGCCGTCGGTGCGTGTCGAGGTGGTTGGCGCCGGCGGCCTGTGGCCCGTGATGGTGGACGGCCCGCAGCTGGAGAACGCATTGCTGAACCTGTGCATCAACGCCCGCGACGCCATGGCGCCCGACGGTGGCCGCCTGACCATCGAGACCGCGAACAAGTGGCTGGACGAACGCGCCGGCCAGGAGCGCGACCTGACGCCCGGCCAGTACATCTCCGTCTGCGTGACCGATACAGGCTGCGGCATGTCGCCCGAGGTGGTGGCGCGCATCTTCGACCCGTTCTTCACCACCAAGCCCATGGGGCAGGGCACCGGCCTGGGGCTGTCGATGGTCTATGGCTTCGTGCGCCAGTCCGGCGGGCAGGTGCGTGCCTATTCGGAAGTGGGCCGCGGCACCACCATGTGCCTGTACCTGCCGCGCTATGTGGGCGAGCTGGGCGAAGACGAGGGCGCCGATGGCACCGCAGCCAGCGCGCCGGAGCTGGAGCGCTCCGATGGGGAAACCATCCTGGTGGTCGAGGACGAGACGACCATCCGCACGCTGATCGCAGAGATGCTGGAGGAAGCGGGCTACCGCGTCGTCACGGCGGGCGACGGCCCCTCGGCGCTGCAGGTGCTGCAGTCCGATGCGCGCGTCGATCTGCTGCTCAGTGACGTCGGCCTGCCTGGCGGGCTGAACGGCCGCCAGGTGGCCGACGCGGCGCGCGTGAACCGGCCGGCGCTGAAGGTGCTGTTCATCACGGGCTATGCGGAGAACGCCGCCATCGGCAACGGCCTGCTGGCGCATGGCATGCAGGTGATCACCAAGCCGTTCGACATCGCGGCACTGGCCCTCAAGGTGCGCGACATGATCGAGCAGTAGGGGTTGCGGGCGGCGCCCGTCGCCTACGCGCACGCACGCGGCAGGCCGACGTGCAGGCCTGCTGCCGGGCCCTAACGTCGCGGGCACCACGACGAGGAACCCATGATGCGCACCGCTTCCGCACAGCTTCGGCACGGCACCGACCGGCCCAACGACCAACACCTCCACACGCCTCACGATGGGCGGGTGCATGGGGCCGATCACCGCTCCGATCCCTCGGCGAACGCGCGGCCCGACGAGCCCGCCGCCACGGGCTGCGGGCTGGCGGGCAGCGGGCAATGGCCCGTGTCGCGCCGCAGCGCCATGCAGGCTGGCGCCGCCCTGGCCGGCGCCGGGCTCGCCGGCTGTGCCGCCACGGCGGCGCCGCCCGACGGCGCCACAGCCGCTGCGGCGGACCTGCCGCCGCAGATGGTCGGAGTCGAGTTGACCGTCAATGGCCGGCAGCACCGGATGCAGCTGGACACGCGCACCTCGGTGCTGGACATGCTGCGCGAGAACCTGCAGCTCACAGGCACCAAGAAGGGTTGCGACCACGGCCAGTGTGGTGCCTGCACGGTCCTCGTCGACGGCCGGCGCACCAACGCCTGCCTGACGCTGGCCGTCATGCACGACGGCAGCGAAATCACCACCATCGAAGGCCTGGCCAAGGGCGAGGTGCTGCACCCCACGCAGGCGGCCTTTCTGCAGCGCGACGGTTTCCAGTGCGGGTACTGCACGCCGGGGCAGATCTGCTCGTCCGTCGGCATGCTGGCCGAGGCGCGCGCCGGCATGCCCAGCCATGTCTCGCGCGATCTGCTGGCCCCCGGCCCGCTGACCGACGAGGAAATCCGCGAACGCATGAGCGGCAACCTGTGCCGCTGCAGCGCCTACCCCAATATCGTCGCGGCCATCCGCGACGTGGCGGGGAGCGCGGCATGAAAGCTTTCACCTACGAACGGCCCGAAACGGTGCAGGCGGCCGCCACCGCCGCCGGGCGGCCCGGTGCGCGCCTGATCGGCGGCGGCACCAATCTGCTGGACCTGATGAAACTGCAGGTCGAGGTGCCCACGCATCTGGTGGATGTGACCCGCCTCGGGTTGGACCGCATCGAGCCCACGCCCCAGGGCGGTCTGCGCATCGGCGCCACCGTGCGCAACAGCGACCTGGCGGCCGACGCGCGCGTGCGGCGTGACTACGCCGTGTTGTCGCGGGCGCTGCTGAGTGGCGCCTCGGGCCAGCTGCGCAACAAGGCGACCACGGCTGGCAACCTGCTGCAGCGCACGCGCTGCTCGTATTTCTACGACACGGCGCGGCCCTGCAACAAGCGCCAGCCGGGCACCGGCTGCTCGGCCCTGCACGGGCAGAACCGCATGCACGCCATCCTGGGTGCCAGCGATGCCTGCATCGCGGTGCACCCGTCCGACATGGCGGTGGCCATGCGCGTGCTGGACGCCGAGGTCGAGGTGGTCTCCACACGCGGCCTGCGCGTGATCCCGATCGCCGACTTTCACCGCCTGCCCGGCAACACGCCGGAGCGCGAGACGGCGTTGCAGCCTGGCGAGATGATCACCACGGTGACGCTGCCGCCCCCGCTGCCGGGGCGCCACGTCTACTACAAGGTGCGCGACCGGGCGTCGTATGCGTTTGCGCTGCTGTCCGTCGCGGCCGTGTTCGATGTGGCTGGCGGCACCGTGCGTTCGGCGCGCATGGCTTTCGGTGGCGTGGCGCACCAGCCCTGGCGCGTGGCGGCGGCCGAGTCCGCGTTGCGGGGCAGCCGTGGCGATGCGGCCATCAGCGATGCCGCTGCCGCGCAGGTGCTGGCAGGCGCGCGCGGCCGCGGCCACAACGACTTCAAGATCGATCTGCTGCGCGGTACCCTGCGCGCGGCCCTGGCACAGGGAGTGGCGTGATGGACATGAACCAACCGGCGGCGCGCAACGCCATCGACGAGAACCGCAACGGCCTGATCGGCGCGCCGGTCAACCGGGTCGACGGCATCGCCAAGGTGACGGGCCGCGCCGCCTATGCGTACGAGGTGCAGGAGGGCCCCGGGCCGCTGTACGGCTTCATCGTCGGCGCAAGCATTGCGCGCGGCACGCTGGAGCAAGTCGACACCGCCGCTGCCGAGCGCGCCAGTGGCGTGCGCCTGGTGCTGACGCACCACAACGCGCCCAGGCAGGCTGCCTGGGGGCCCGTGGACGCCCAGGACCGCTATGCCCGCGCCGATCCGCAGCTGGCCGACACGCGCATCGAGCACTACGGCCAGGCGGTGGCCTTCGTCGTGGCCGACAGCTTCGAGCAGGCGCGCGCCGCAGCTTTGCTGGTGCAGGCGCGCTACCGCGTCGAACCGGGTGCATTCGAGACCGAGACGCACAAGGGCGCCGCCGAGAAGCCGGCCAAGCTGTTCGATGCCGAGGCCGACACGGCCAAGGGCAACTTCGCGCAAGCCTTCGCGGCGGCGCCGGTGCAGGTCGACGCCAGCTACACGACACCTGTGCACATCCACGCGCAGATGGAGCCGCACGCCGTGCTGGCCTACTGGCCTGATGGGCCGGATGGTCGCGTCGTCGTGCATTGCGCGGCCCAGCTGTTGGAAAGCGCCAGGAACGCCGTGGCCAACACGCTGCAGGTGGCGCCGGACAAGGTGCGCATCGTCAGCAAATACATCGGCGGCGGCTTTGGCGGCAAACTGCCGGTCTACGGCGAGGTGATGCTCAGCGCCATGGCCGCGCGCCAGCTTGGGCGGCCGGTCAAGACCGCGCTGACGCGCCAGCAGATGTTCCACTTCACGACGCACCGCAGCGACACGCTGCAGCGCGTGCGGCTGGGGGCTGACCGCGACGGCCGGCTGCAGGCGATTGCGCACGACACCATCGCGCACACCGCGCGCATGGACAACTTCATGGAGAACGCCAGCCAGCAGACGCGCACGCTCTACGCCGCGCCGCACCGCTCGACCACGCACCGCTTCGTGAAGCTGGATCTGCCGCTGGCCGATTCGACGCGCGCACCGGGCGAGGCCGTGGGCATGCTGGCGCTGGAGCAGGCCATGGACGAGCTGGCCGTGCAGCTGGGCATGGACCCGGTCGAGCTTCGGCTGCGCAACGACACGCAGACCGACCCGGAACAGGGCGTGCCCTTTTCGACCCGCCAGTTCGCCGAGTGCCTGCGCGATGGCGCGCGGCGCTTCGGCTGGTCGGCCCGCACGGCCAAGCCGCTGGCGCGCATGGAGGGCCGCTGGGCCGTCGGCATGGGCATGGCCGCCGCCATCCGCAGCAACCTGCTGATGGCGTCCAGTTGCAAGGTGGCGCTGGACCGCCAGGGTGTGCTGACGGTGCGCATGGCCATGACCGACATCGGCACCGGCAGCTATACGATCTTCACGCAGATCGCCGCCGAGATGCTGGGCCTGCCGATGGACCGGGTGCGTGTCGAACTGGGCGACAGCGACCTGCCGAAGACGCCGGGCTCCGGCGGTTCGTGGGGCGCCGCCAGCGCCGGATCGGGCCTGTTCGACGCCTGCACCAACCTGCGCGGCCAACTGGCCCGCAAGCTGGGCATCCCGGAGGCCCAGGCGATCTTTGCCGACGGGCGCATCCGCGGCGACGGCAAGGCCGAAAGCCTGGCCACGCTGGCCGGCACCCTGGGCATGGAGGCCACTGGCGAGATCCAGCCCGGCAGCATGCTCAAGCGCTATTCGCAGCAGGGCTATGGTGCGCACTTCGCCGAAGTGGCGGTGCACCTGGATACCGGCGAAGTGCGCTTGCGCCGCATGCTGGGCGTGTTCGCCGCCGGCCGCATCCTGAACGTGAAGACTGCCACCAGCCAGGCCGTGGGCGGCATGATCTGGGGCGCCGGCAGCGCGTTGCATGAAGAGGCGCTGATCGATCCCCAGTTCGGCTATTTCGCCAACCATGACCTGGCCGGCTACCACGTGCCGTCGCATGCCGATATCCCAGCCATCGAGGTGCACTTTTTGCCCGAGGTGGACGACAAGGCCAACCCGCTGAAGATCAAGGGCGTGGGCGAACTGGGCATTTGTGGCGCTGGTGCGGCGGTGGCCAATGCCGTCACCAACGCCTGCGGCGTGCGGGTACGCAAGTTCCCGATCACGGTGGACAAGGTGCGGGCGGGGCTGGGCGCGCGGGCGGCCTGACGGCCTGCGCAGCGTGCCGCGCAGCGGCTACGCTAGCGCTCTTTCGCTCGCGGGATGTTCATGCGCAACCTCATCGATTTCAGTTCCTGGCAGGGCGTGTTGTCGACCTTGCTCGGTCTGGTGGTGTTCACGCTCGTCGCCGTGGGCATCCGCCTGCTGGTCATGCAGCGCGTGCAGCAGCGGCGTGAGCGGCAGAACCGCCAGATCAACGAGCGATTGAAGACGCTGATCGCCGCCTACAAGACGCTGGGCGGATCGTTCACCGGTAACCTGGCCGTGGACCCGAGCCACCTGCGCGAATTGCGGCTACGTGCCGCTGCGGCGCAGGCAGCGGTCGATGCTGCGGAGGGCAGCCCCGAGATGGCCTCGCCCGACGAAGACGCCGTTACGGAGGAGGCCGGCTCCGAGCGCCGCCGCCGCACCCGCGACGCGGTGGAGGCGGCGCTGTCCGACGTGATCCTGCTGGGCACACAGGAGCAGGTGCGCCTGGCTGCGCAGGCAGCGCAGGACATGGTGGCCGGTCGCACCATCGAGACGGGCGCGCTGGTCCGCTCGCTGCGCGTGTTCATTCGCGAGGTGCTGGACCTGGAACCCCTGCCCGACGAGATGACCATCCCCAACCAGGGCCCCGTGCGTGCGGCTGGCGCGGGCGGTCGCGCCGGCGCGGCGCGGTCGGATGGGGCGGCGCGCGGCGGCAGGGGTGGCGGTGGGCAAGGTGGCGGCGGTGGCGGCATGGCTGCCGGTGGGCTGATGGGCCTGGGCGTGGCCCACACGCCGGACGCCGCTGGCGCGAGGGAGGCGGACACTCGTCTGCCGTGACCGGTTGCGGCGAGCGGACGCGATGGGCCGAGGGTGGCTGGTCGTTCAGGCCAGCGCGTCTGCAAACCGCTCGGCGAACGCCGCGCAAAAGGCCGCCGAGCCGCCGATCGACAGCGTGAACACACGGCGCGTGCCGTGGGCATCGGGCTCGTCGTCGGCCTGCCAGGTGGCGTCCCAATCGCCGCCATCCTCGACCGGCGCCGGTCCGTCCGGGAAATGCGTGTGCGCCCACTGCAGCACGAGGTCGATCTCGGCTTGAACGGCAGCGGCATGCGCAGGCTCCACGGCCGCCATGGCGTCGAACAGACCGGTGCCGTCGCTGGCCTCGCTGGTGTCGAAGAGCAGGTAGTGCAGCGTGGTCATGGCGCGGTGACTGCCGCATGCCAGCGGTGCACGTCAGCGGGCAGCCGGCTGCAGGTCATGCCTGTTCTGTCCCACCGGTGCGCGCCGCCGCTGCCCGTGCCTTGTCCTTCTTGTTCGGCCGCTTGCCCTTGACCCCGCCCACGTTGGGCACGGCGGGCGGTTGCTCGGTCGGCACGAAGCCTTCGATCTGCTCGCGCGGCACGGCCTGGCCCTGGCGCTTTTCGATCAGCTGGAAATGCGCCTCGGCGGCGGCCGGCACGAAGCTGATCGCCAGCCCGCTGGCGCCGGCGCGGCCGGTGCGGCCGATGCGGTGCAGGTGCTCGGTGGGCGAGCGCGCCAGGTCGAAGTTGACGACGGCCGGCAGCTGCACGACATCGATGCCGCGCGCCGCCAGGTCGGTCGCCACCACCACCTGCACACGGCCTGCCTTCAGGTCGGCCAGCACCTGCGTGCGCTTGCCCTGGCTCAGCTCGCCGTGCAGCGGCTCGGCCATGAGGCCGGCCTTGCGCAGCTTGTCGGCCACGGTCTCGCAGGCATGCTTGGTCGCCACGAAGACCAGCACCTGCGCCCAGCCCTCGGTGGCGATCAGGTGGCGCAGCAGCTGGGTGCGCTGGGCCGTGTCCACGGCAATGGCGCGCTGCGTGATGTCGGGCACCGAGGTGGGGAGCACGGGGGTGTCGATCTGCACCGGCGTGCGCAGCAGCGTGTCGGCCAGCGCCCGCGCAGCAGGCGGGAAGGTGGCCGAGAAGAACAGCGTCTGGCGCTCGGCCGGCAGCAGCGCGAGGATGCGGTTCAGCTCCTCGGCAAAGCCCAGGTCCAACAGGCGGTCGGCCTCGTCGAGCACCAGCACCGACAGCTCGCCCGGCTTCAAGGCGTTGCGCTCGGCCAGGTCGAGCACGCGGCCCGGCGTGCCGATGACGAAGTCGGCGCCGCCCCGCAGCGCCAGCATCTGCGGGTTGACCGACAGGCCACCGATGGCGCGCACGACCTTGGGTTGCTCCGGCAGGCCCTGCGCGAGCGTACGCAGGCTGTCGGCCACCTGCGCTGCCAGCTCGCGCGTGGGCACCAGCACCAGCGTGTGCAGACGGCGTTGCGAGCGGTGGCGCGGGGCCGTGTGCCAGCGCTGCAGCAGCGGCAGCAGGTAGGCGGCCGTCTTGCCCGAACCGGTGTGGGCGCGGCCACGCAGGTCCCGGCCCTCCAGGATGGCGGGGATGGCCTCGGTCTGGATCGGCGTCGGTGCGGCATAGCCTTGCGCGTCGGCGGCTTGCGCCAGGGGCAGCAGCAGGCCGAGAGCGGCAAAGGGGGCTTGGGGATCGATGGAGGTCATGCGGCGTGGTGCCCGAAGTGCCCGTGCGGGCCAGCGCGGCAGTGTAGTGGGACCAAAATGACCCGCATGACCACCCGCCCCAATCTGATCTTCATCCTGGCCGATGACCTCGGCTATGCCGACCTCGGCTGCACTGGTGCACGCGACGCCTACAACGTGGCGACCGATGTCTCGCCACGCCTGGACGCGATGGCCGCGCAGGGCCTGCGCTTCACGCGCGGCTATGCCAACTCGGCCGTTTGTTCGCCCACGCGCTTCGCGCTGGCCACCGGGCGCTGGCAGTACCGACTGCGCGGCGGGGCGGAGGAGCCCATCCCCAGCGCGACCGCCGGCGACAAGGTGCTGGGCTTGCAACCGGAGCACCCCACGCTGGCCTCGCTGCTGCGAAGCGCCGGCTACGCCACGGCCCTGGTCGGCAAGTGGCACCTGGGTTACCCGCCGCACTTCGGCCCGCGCAAGTCGGGCTACCAGGAGTTCTATGGCTTTCACGCCGGCGGGGCCGACTACTTCAAGCACTGCAACCCGCGCGGGGTGCCCGACTTCTGGCACAACGAGACGCCGATCCAGGAAGCCGGCTACCTGACCGACCTGCTCAGCCGCCGCGCGGCGGACTTCGTCGGACGCCAGGGCGCCGACCAGCCCTTCTTGCTCAGCCTGCACTACAGCGCGCCGCACTGGCCGTGGCTGACGCGTGACGACCAGGCCGAGTCCGAGCGCATCGCCGGCATCGGCAAGCACACCGATGGCGGCTCGATCGCCACCTACCAGCGCATGATCCACCACATGGACGAGGGCATCGGCTGGGTGCTCGATGCGCTGGAGCGCAAGGGCCTGGCCGACAACACGCTGGTCGTGTTCACCAGCGATAACGGCGGCGAACGCTTCTCCAACAACTGGCCGTTTGTCGGCGGCAAGATGGACCTGCTGGAGGGCGGCATCCGCGTGCCGCTGCTGGCGCGCTGGCCGGCGCGCATCGCCGCCGCCGGCACCAGCGATGTCGCCAGCCTGACCATGGACTGGACCGCAACGTTCCTCGACGCCGCCGGCGTGGCGCCGCACGCGGACTACCCGCTGGACGGCCGCAGCCTGCTGCCGCACCTGGCCGCGGGGGGCGAGGGCGCTGCCGCCGGCCCCGACCCGCGCGATCTGTGCTGGCGCATGAACCACCGCGGCCAGCGCGCCCTGGTGCGGGGCGACTGGAAGTACCTGCAGGTCGATGGTGTGGAGTACCTGTTCGACCTGGCGGTCGACCCGCGCGAGCGCGCCAACCTGCGCGACCGCCTGCCAGCGCTGCTGGCCGAGCTGCGGGCCGCCTGGGAGTCGTGGAACGCGAGCTTGCCACCCATCCCCGAGGAGGCCAAGGTTTCGTTGGTGTTCTCGCGCAAGGATCTGCCGCAGGCGACGTTCTAGGCACACGCCTCGCTGACCCGGTCAACCCGGGCCGGTCGTTCGGCAGGCGGAATCACCGCCAGACCGAGGCCGAAGCCGCGCCGAATGGGCGTTGTGGCCGGCGCCCGGCATGCCAGGCGCTGCGGCTGGCTCAGCGCGCTGCCGGGGCGACGCGCCAGATGGCGTTGCCCACGTCGTCGGCCACCAGCAGTGCGCCTTTGGCGTCGAAGGCCACGCCCACCGGCCGCCCCAGGGCCTCACCCTCGCTGTTCAGAAAGCCGGTCAGCACATCCTGCGGTGGCGCGCCCGTCGGCTTGCCGCCGGTGAACGGCACGAAGACGACCTTGTAGCCACTCGGTGGCTTGCGGTTCCACGACCCGTGTTCGCCGATGAAGGCCCCTTCGCCATAGGCGCCGCCCATGGGCTTGCCGTCCGAGATCGCCAGGCCCAGTGCCGCCACGTGTGCGCCCAGCGCGTAGTCGGGCTTGATAGCCTTGGCCACCATGTCGGGCCGGGGCGGCTCCACACGTGTGTCGACCACGTCGCCAAAATAGCTCCACGGCCAGCCGTAGAAGGCGCCGTCCTGCACCGACGTCATGTAGTCGGGCACCAGATCGTTGCCCAGTTCGTCGCGCTCGTTGACCACCGTCCACAGCATACTGCCGGACCAGGCCAGGCCGTTGGGGTTGCGCAGGCCCGAGGCGTAGATGCGGTGCGTGCCGGTCTTCGCGTCCACCTCCCAGATGGCGGCGCGGCCTCCTTCATTCTCCAAACCGTTCTCGCCGATGTTGCTGTTCGAGCCCACCGTCACATAGAGCTTGCTGCCATCGGCGCTGGCGATCAGGTTCTTGGTCCAGTGGTGGTTGATCTTGGAAGGCAGGTCGAGCAGCTTGGTGCCCGGCGCGGTGATCTGCGTCTGGCCTGCCTGGTAGGGGAATTTCATCACCGCATCGGCATTGGCCACGTACAGCGTGTCACCCACCAACGCCATGCCGAAGGGCGACGTGAGGCCCTGCAGCAGCACGCTCCTGACCTCGGCCACACCGTCGCCATCGGCATCGCGCAGCAGACTGATGCGGTCGGCGCTGGGCACGCCGGCGCCGGCGCGCTTCATGAACAGGCCTTGCACCCAGCCCTTGATGGAAGGCTTCTTGCCCTCACCGGCGTTCGCCGGCTTGTTGGATTCGGCCACCAGCACGTCGCCGTTGGGCAGCGTGACGACCCAGCGCGGGTGGTCCAGCCCGCGCGCGAACGCGGTCACGCTGGTGCCTGCCGCTGCCACGGGCATGGCGCCCTCGGGCCAGCCCTTGGCGAGCGCGGTCTGTACGGTGGGGATCAGGCTGCCCGAGGGGGCGGGCAACTGGGGGTCCGGGCCTGTGACGGCGTTCGGCGGCAGTTTCGACGTCTCACCGCAGGCAACCAGGGCGGCGCTGGCTACGAGCGCGAGCAACAGGGGAAGGGTGGGGCGTGAAACGTTCGTGTAGGACATGCAGTGAGAGCTCCAATGGTGATGCCGCAGCATGACGGCGCGTGACTGGCCGGTATGCCGGTGGCCAGGCTGCAGGTGTGTGGGTGTGGCCTTACGTCGGCGTCAACGCTTCGATCTTCGGGAAGAGGAAATGCGACCGTCTGTCGACGCGGCGTTGTCTGTCGTCGGCGCTGCGCGGCCTCCGGCCGAAGTCGGGGCATTGCGGCCCCAAGATGCGCCCAATTTGGAGCGGACGATGACAACAGTGCAGGAGACAGGTCAGGAATCGGGCCAGGAGACGGGGGAGCCGGGCCCCACCGAGCCCGTCGCGCTGGACGGTGGCCATGTTCTGCCGGACGCCGCCGTCGACATGCGCGGCGTCGCCGTCATGGTGCTGGCCGTGCTGGCGTCGGTCTTCGCTCTGCGCTGGGCGGCGCCGGTCTTCATTCCGCTGATGCTCAGCCTGCTGGGAACCTATGCGCTGGCGCCGCTGGTCGATGCGCTGGAGCGCTTGCGCATCTCGCGCTGGATCGGCGCCGGCGTCGTGCTGTTGAGCCTGATGGGCGCGACGGGGTGGACGGCCTATGCCTTGTCCGACAGCGCCGCGTCGCTCGTGGAGTCACTGCCCCTGGCGGCGCAGAAGCTGCGCGTGCGCATGCACGACAGCCAGCGTCGCGGCGACACCAGCACGCTGGAGACCGTGCAGAAGGCCGCTGCCCAGCTGGAGCAGGCCGCCGAAGCGCCCGACGCCCGCCCCCAGGCGGCCCGCGGCGTGACGCGGGTGCAGATCGAACGGGCGCGCTTCAATGTGCACGACTATCTGTGGACCGGCACCGTCGGCCTGATCGGCCTGGCGGGGCAACTGACCATGGTGGCCTTCCTCACCTATTTCGCGCTCGGCTCGGGCAGCACGTTTCGGCGCAAGCTGGTGCGCATCGCCGGTGCCAGCCTCAGCAAGAAGAAGATCACGCTGCACGTGCTGGACGACATCACCGGGCACGTGGAGCGCTACCTGATTGTGCAGGTGCTGACCAGCGTGGTCGTCGGCGTGACCACCGGCCTGGTGTTCTGGGCGCTGGGGCTGGAGAACGCCGCCGTCTGGGGCATCGTGGCCGGCGTCACCAACCTCGTTCCCTATGTCGGCTCGCTCGTCGTAATGGTGGGCGCGGGCCTGCTCGCACTGGTGCAGTTCAACTCGTGGGAGATGGCCGCCGCGGTGGCCGGCAGCTCGCTGTTCATCCATACCGTGGTGGGCCAGCTGCTGGTGCCCTGGCTCACCAGCCGCACCAGCCGCATGAACCCGGTGGCCGTGTTCGTCGGCGTCATCTTTTGGGGCTGGTTGTGGGGCATTCCCGGCCTGCTGCTGGGCATCCCGATCATGATGGTCCTCAAAGCCATCTGCGACCACGTGGAAGATCTGCAGCCGGTCGGGGAGCTACTCAGCGCCTGAACCGGGCAGGGCCGCCGGCGTGTGCACGCCTTGCAGGATGGCCACCAGCCGGTCGATATCCATGGGCTTGACCAGGTGGTGGTCGAAGCCGGCCGCCTGGGTCTGCTCGCGGTCGCGTTGCTGGCCCCAGCCGGTCAACGCCACCAGCACCATGCCGGCGTGCGCCGGGTCTTGCCGGATGCGCGAGGCCAGCTCGCAGCCGTCCATGCCCGGCATGCCGATGTCCAGCACCGCCACGCCGGGCTTGAGTTCGGCCAGAGCTGCCAGCGCCTGCGGGCCGCTGTAGGCCACGCCGGCCTGCAGGCCCATCGCGCGCAACGCCTCGGCCAGGCTGTCGGCCGCGTCCTGGTTGTCGTCGACCACCAGCACGGTGGTTGCACGGCCGACTGGCGCCTTGTCGCTGACCAACGGCTCCGCTGGCGCGAGTGCGGCCTCGGCCAACGGCAGGCGCACGCCGAACGTGCTGCCCTGGCCCGGCCCTGCGCTGTCGGCCCAGACCTGGCCGCCATGCAGTTCCACCAGACTCTTGACCAGCGTAAGCCCGATGCCCAGCCCGCCCTGGGCGGTCTTGGCGGTGCCGCTGACCTGCACGAACATGTCGAAGATATCGCCCAGCATGTCCGGCGCGATGCCGATGCCGTCGTCGCGCACGGTGATGACGGCGTCGTTGCCCTCGCGCTCGGCGCTGAGCGTGATGTGGCCGGCGCGAGGTGTGTACTTGGCCGCGTTGTTCAGGAGGTTCGAGAACACCTGCGTCAGCCTGACGCCGTCGCCGTGGACCACCAGCGGCTGCGCCGGCATGTGCACGTGCAGCTGGTGCTGCGCGCCTTCGAGCAGCGGGCGGCTGAGGTCGGCCGCTTCTTCCAGCACGCGCTGCAGGTCCAGCGCGGTTGGGTCCAGCTCGATCTTGCCGCGCGTGATGCGCGAGACCTCCATCAGGTCGTTCACCAGCCGCACCATGTGGTCCACCTGACGGCGCATCATGTCGTGGTAGCGCGTGGCCTCGTCGGGGCCGGGGCGCTTGCGCTTGAGCAGGGCCAGCGCCGTCATCAGCGGCGCCAGCGGGTTGCGCAGCTCATGGGCCAGCGTGGCCAGGAACTCGGTCTTGCGCTGGTCCGCATCGCGCAGGCCCTCCAGCGTGGCGCGCAGGTCGTACTGGCGGGCACGCGCCCGCAGCGCCGAGCGCACCGAGCTGACGAACGAGGCCACGCGCACCGGGCGCTCGATCACCGTCACGTTGGCCACCGTGTCCATGGCCTGGCCGATCACACGCGAATCGGCACCCTGGCGCGCCAGCACCAGCACCGGCAGGTCCGACCAGCTGGGCTGGCCCTGCAGCCATGCCACCAGCTGCGAAGCGGCCGGATCGCCCAGCGCTTCTTCGCACAGCACGATGGCGCCGGCACCACGGTCGACCTCGGCCACCAATGCTTGCAGCGAGGAGCACACGTGGGCCACCAGACCGGCGCGCTCCAGCACGGCCACCGACATCAGGCCGTCCTTCAACGTGGCGGCGCGCAGCAGCACGCGCCGCTCCAGGGTGGCAACGCCACTGTCCGGGTGCGGCGCCGCGTTCGCCGCCCCCTCGTGGTCGCTGCGCGCGCAGGGATGCACCGGCTCTGCGGGCTGAGCCGCGCGCGCTGCGCCCTGCGCCCCGGTGAGAAAGGGGGAGAGCGCGCTTTCGGGATGCCGGGCAAGGCTCATTGCGCGCTCCGAACACCGTCGATGGGAACCGGCACGCCGGTCAGAATGCCGCGGAAATGCCGCAGCGGCGGGCCGATGGCGATGCCGGTGTCACTCATCGTGAACTCACGGATCGTGCGCTCGTGCGCGCCGCCGCGCTTCTTCAGCAGCGAGATCGCCTGTCGCACTTCGCCTTCGGCCTCGAAGTAGCGCAGCAGCATCACCGCGTCGGCCAGGTAGCTGGCATCCACCGGCGAGGCCATGTTCACGCCGATCAGCCCGCTCTGCGCGCCCACCAGCAGCGTGGCCACGCCGTGCTGGCCGAGGTAGCTGAGCAACTCGTGCAGCTGCACGATCAGGAAGCGCTCGTCCGGCATGGCGTTCGTGTAGCCGTTCAGGCTGTCGATGACGATCAGGCGCGCCTGGTGCCCGGTCACTGCCTGGCGGATCAGGTGCACGAACTCGCCCGGCGACAGCTCGGCCGGGTCGACCTGGCGCAACTGGATGCAGCCGGATGCGAGATGCGGCTCGATGTCCATCCCCATGCCGCCGCAGCGCGTGCGCAGCGTGTGCAGGCTCTCGTCGAAGACGAACAAGGCCGAGTGCTCGCCGCGCTGTGCGGCCGCCAGCACAAACTGCAGCGCCACGGTGGACTTGCCGGTGCCCGGCGCGCCGACGATCAGCGTGCTGGTGCCGCGCTCCAGCCCACCGCCCATCAGCACGTCGAAGGCGGGCAAGCCGCTGGGCATGCGTGTCTGGTCCACCGGCTGCGTGTGTTCGGCCGCGATCAGGCGCGGGTAGACCTCCATCCCGCCGCGCACGATGCGGTAGTCGTGGTAGCCGGCGCGAAAGTCACGCCCGCGGTATTTGGCCACCACCAGGCGCCGGCGGCCGGAGCCGTAATCCGACTGGAGCTGCTCCAGCCGCAGCACCGCGTGCGAGATGCTTTGCACCTGCAGGTCGTGCGCCGTGGCGGTCATGTCGTCCAGCAGCAGCACGGTGCAGTTGCGCACGGCAAAAAACTGCTTGAGTGCCAGGATCTGGCGCCGGTAGCGCAGCGAACTGCCGGCCAGCAGCCGCAGCTCGGAGAGCGAATCGAAGACCACCCGCGTGGGGCGGATGACGTCCACGTCGGCCAGGATCTTCAGCGTCGTCTCGCTCAGTTCCACCTCGGAGGGGTGGAACATCGTGTATTGCTCGTCCGGCTCCAGCGTGCCCTGGGTGGGCAGCATCTCGCGCACGTGGATGCCGCTCAGGTCCCAGCCGTGCGAGCGCGCCACGCCGGCCAGCTCGCGCTCTGTCTCCGACAGGGTCACGTACAGCACCTGCTCGCCGCGCTGCGCGCCGGTGATGAGGAACTGCAGCGCAATCGTCGTCTTGCCGGCGCCGGGCGTGCCTTCGACCAGATACAACCGGTTGGAAGTCAGCCCGCCGCCCAGTACGTCGTCCAGACCGGGTACGCCGAACTCGATGAGTGTGTCGTCGAAGTCGGCAGGAGGCAGCGCGTTGGGAGAGGGGGCGGTGATGGTGACGGGCACGGGCAATCCTGTGATGCTGTTGTGGTGCGGAAGCGGTGTGCCTTGCTTATACGCAGCAGCGTTGCGCCCGTGCGCCAGCCAACGCCTCGACTTCCTGCACCACAGGTATGCTCCACGCATGTTGCGGCGCTGTCCTACACCGCGCCGAGCACGCGGTTTGCGCAGAATGTCCAACCCATTTTTTTGACCGGGCGTCGCCGCCCCCGGCCCCATGTACCGCCTGACCACGACCTTCCTGCTGGCCCCCACCTTGGCGCTGGCCCAGACCGATCCGGCCATCGCGCCACCGCAGGCCACACTCAGCCCCGTGGTCGTCAGCGCCACGCGCACCGAGGCGCGAACGCTGGACGTGCCGGCCTCGGTCGACCGCATCGATGGCGACGAGATGCGGCTGGGCCGCGCCCAGGTCAATATCTCCGAAGCGCTGAGCGCCGTGCCGGGCCTGCAGGCGCGCGAGCGGCAGAACTATGCTCAGGACGTGCAGATCTCGGTGCGCGGCTTCGGCGCGCGCGCCACCTTCGGCATCCGCGGCGTGCGCCTGTACGTGGACGGCATCCCCGCCACGCTGCCCGACGGCCAGGGCCAGATCTCGCATGTGGACCTGGCCTCGGTGGATCGCATCGAGATGCTGCGCGGCCCGTTCTCTGCGCTGTACGGCAACTCGTCCGGCGGGGTGCTGCAGGTCTTCACCGAAGAGGGCCGCGGCGCCCCGCGGCTGACGCTGTCGAGCGGCGCCGGCAGCGACGGCCTGCTGCGCTACGGCGCCAAGTTCAGCGGCAACACCGGCGCCAACGACAGCGGCGTGGGCTATGTGCTCTCGGGCAGCCAGTTCCACACCGACGGCTACCGCGACCACAGCGCCACGCGCCGCGCGCTGGCCAATGCCAAGCTGACGCTGCGCCCGCACGAGGACGGCAAGCTGACCCTGGTGGCCAACCGCGTCGTGCTGCCCAAGGCGCAAGACCCGCTGGGGTTGAGCCGCGCCCAGTTCACCGCCAACCCGCGCGGCGTGGACCCGGCGGCGCTGAACTTCAACACCCGCAAGACCATGGACCAGACGCAGGCCGGGCTGGTGTATGAGCACTACCTCAGCGATGCGCACGCGCTGCAGGCCAGCGTCTACGGCGGCCAGCGCAGCACCACGCAGTTTCAGTCCATCCCCGTCGGGCCGCAGAACGGCCCGCTGCATCCCGGCGGCATGATCGACCTGCAGCGCGACTACGCGGGCGGCGATCTGCGCTGGACCTGGACCACGCAGTTGGCCGACGCGCCATTCACCCTGGTCAGCGGCCTGACCTACGACGCCCTGCGCGAAGACCGCCGCGGCTACCAGAACTTCATCGGCACCACGCTGGGCGTGCAGGGCGACCTGCGCCGCGACGAGCACAACCGCGTCAGCAGCTTCGACCAGTACGTGCAGGCCGAGTGGAAGCCCGGCACCCGCTGGAACCTGAACGCCGGGGTGCGGCACAGCCGCATCCGCTTCGATTCGCAGGACCGCTTCGTCGTGGGCCCCAACCCCGACGACAGCGGGACCGCGCAGTACGGCGCCACGCTGCCGGTGGTGGGTGCCAGCTTCGCCATCACCGAGGGCCTGCGCATCTACACCTCGGCCGGCAAGGGCTTCGAGACGCCCACGCTGAACGAGCTGTCGTACCGGCCAGGCGGCCAGACCGGGCTGAACTTCGCGTTGAACGCGGCGCGCAGCAAGAGTGTGGAGTTTGGCCTGAAGTCGCGCAGCGCCGCGATGGGCGATTGGACGGCAGCTGTGTTTCGCACCAACACCGAGAACGAGATCACCACGCTGGCCAGCAGCGGCGGGCGCACCACGTTCCAGAACGCGGGCCAGACCCGGCGCAACGGGTTGGAGCTGTCGTGGGGCAAAGACTACTGGCGCCACCTGCGCACCCAGCTGGCCTACACCGCGCTGGACGCGCGCTACGCCAATGGCGCGCGCATCCCGGCCCTGGCCAAGCACAACGTGTACGCCAGCGCCACCTGGCAGCCGCCGCTGGGCTGGCGTGGCGGTGTGGAATGGCGGGCGCTGAGCCGTGTCTATGTGAACGATGCCAATAGCGACGCTGCCGCCGGCCACGCCGTGGCCGCTGCCTTTGTCGGCTATGCCGCGCAGTGGGCCGGCTCGGATCTGCAGGGCTTCGTGCGCGTGGACAACCTGCTGGACAAGGGCTACGTGGGTTCGGTGATCGTCAACGAAGGCAACAGCCGGTTCTTCGAGCCTGCGCCGGGGCGCACCTGGTTGGCGGGGGTGTCGGCCAGCGTCAAGTTTTGATTCGGCGCGCGGGCGGCTTCGGCGGCCGCCCCCTACCTGTGTGTACGCTGCCCCAAGCGGCGTGGAAGCTGGACCCGATCAGCCCGCGTCCGCCGTGCCGCCCATGCTGCCACCGGGGCCTGCGCCCACGGAGGTGACCGGCTTGTCCTTGCGCGGCGTCTTCTCGCCGTCTTCCCCGTCGGCTTCGCCGTCGACCGGCGTGGAGCCGTAGCCGAGCTGGTCGTCGGGGCCGCCATACGGCTCGGTGTCGGCGAACACGCCGGTGTTCGAGGCTGGTCCACCGGCGCCGCCCTGGAAGCGGCCCTGGTCTTCTTCCTGCACGGTTGGCTGCTCGGGAAGTTCGCGTTGCGTCATGGTGTGGCCTTTCGAGGTGATGGTGGCAGGGCGGATCGCCCGCTTCCAGCAGTCTCGCGCCGCAGCCGCCTCGGCCTGGCCGGTACGCGGCGCATGGCCGGGTAGGACGCGGCCGACCATCGGCGCGGGGCCAGCGCCCGTCTCAGGCCCCGGTCAGGTTCAGCTCAGAGGAGTGCGGCGGCCGACGCTGTCGCACGGCGCGGCATCTCCAGCTCGAACGTGGTGCGCTCACCGGTCGAGTCCACCTGCAGCGTGCCGCCGTGCGCCCAGACGATCTGCTGCACGATATACAGCCCCAGGCCCAGGCCTTCGGACCGGTTGTTGCGGCCCTTGCCGCTGCGGAACGGGTCGAAGATGTGCGCCAGCATCTCCGGCGCGATGGTGCCGCCGTTGGCCACTTGCACGCGCACCGTGTCGCGTGCCGTGCCGTCCAGCGTCACCTCCACCGTCTGTGAGTCGCCGTGCCGCAGCGCATTGCCCAGCAGGTTGGACAGCACCTGCGTCAGGCGGTCCTCGTCCCACTCGCCGAGCAGGTCACCGCTGGTCGTCAGCTGCACCGATTTGCCGGGCACCGTGCATTCGCGCTCCTGCACCACACGCTCGGCCAGCGCGCCCAGGTCGCAACGCGCGGGCACCACCGGCATGCCGTCGCCCACGCGCGTGCGGGCCAGGTCCAGCAGGTCTTCGATCATGCGGCCCATCCAGCGGCCGCTGCGCAGCAACCGGGCGCCGACCACGTTGACCGATTCGTCGGGCCGGCGCGCCAGCACCTCGGCCGCCATCATCATGGCCGACAGCGGGCCGCGCAGGTCGTGGCCCAGCACCGCAGTGAACATCTCGTGCAGCCGTAGCGTCTCGGTGCGCTCTTCCAGGTTGTGCGCCAGCTGCAGTTTCTGGCGGTGCAGCTGGAAGAACACATCGGTCTTGCTGCGCAGCATGTGCGGCTCGATCGGCTTGTAGAGAAAGTCCACGGCACCGGCCTCGTAGCCCTTGAACATGCGGTGCGCATCGCGCGAGCCCGCGGTCACGAAGATGATGGGCACATGGCGCGTGCGCTCGCTGCCGCGCATCATCTCGGCCAGCTCGAAGCCGTCCATCTCTGGCATCTGCACATCCAGGATGGCCAGCGCCACGTCGTGCTGCAGCAGCATCTCCAGCGCCTCCATGCCCGAGCGTGCGCACAACAGTTCCACACCGGTGCGCCGCAGCAGCGCCGACAGGGCGAGCAGGTTCTCGTCCAGGTCGTCGACCAGCAGGCACTTGACTGGCAGTGTGTCGGTGGGACGGCGGCTCATTCCAAACCTCCGGCCTGACGGCCTGCGGCGCGAGCGCCTTGGGGTGGCGCGGCGGTGTGCACGCCGCTCCCCACATCCAGCGTGCCCAGCAGCGCCGCCAGTGCGGGCAGCCCCAGCACGAAATCGGCCGGCCCTGCGGCCAAGGCGCACTGCGGCATCAGCGGCATCTGGGCCGTGGCCGGGTCCTGCACGCCGGCCAGGCCGCCAGCCATGCGGATCGCGGCCAGCCCGGCGGCGCCGTCCTGGTTGCCGCCGGTCAGCACCAGGCCCAGCAGGCGTGGGCCATAGGCATCGGCAGCCGACTCGAACAGCACGTCGATCGACGGGCGCGAGTAGTGCACCGGGTCGTCGATCGACAGCGCCAGCCGCGGCCCGCCGTCCAGCAGCAGGTGGTAGTCCGGCGGCGCGATGTACACGGTGCCTGCGGCCACGGGCTCCTTGTCCTCGGCCTCGCGCACGGGCACGGCGCAGCGCGGCGCAAGGATGTCCACCAGCAGGCTGCGCCGGTCGCGCGGCAGGTGCAGCACCACGAACACCGCCGCGCGCATGCCGCGTGGCAGTGCCGGCAGCAGCACCAGCAGTGCCTCCACGCCGCCGGCCGAGGCGCCGATCGCCACCGCGTCGATGCGGTTGTGCAGCGTGGGCACGGCGTTCACGGGACGTGCGTCCTTGGGTGGGTGGGAGGGCGTCATTCGATGCACTTCTGGTAGATGCGTTCTTCGCGCACAAGATCCGTGAACGCGTCGGTGCAGCTGGAAAAGCGCAGCGACTCCTTGCTGCCCAGCCCCAAAAAGCCCTTGCGACACAGCGCATCGCGAAAGAGCCCCAACGCCCGGTCCTGCAGCGTGCGGTCGAAATAGATCAGCACGTTGCGGCACGACACCAGCTGCATCTCGGCGAACACGCTGTCGGTGGCCAGGCTGTGGTCCGAAAACACCACCTGCTCGCGCAGGCTCTTGTCGAACACGGCGCGGTCGTAGGCCGCCGTGTAGTAGTCGGACAGCGAGCTGCGGCCCCCGGCGCGCTGGTGGTTCAGCGTGAAGCTGGCGATGCGGTCCAGGTCGTAGATGCCCGCCTCGGCCCGCTTCAGCGCCTGCGGGTTGATGTCGGTCGCGTAGATCAGCGAGCGCTTGAGCAGCCCTTCCTCGCGCAGCAGGATGGCCAGCGAATAGACCTCCTCGCCCGTGCTGCAGCCGGCCACCCAGATCTTGAGCGAAGGGTAGGTGCGCAAAAGCGGCACCACCTCCTGGCGCAGCGCCAGGAAATACGAGGGGTCGCGGAACATCTCGCTGACCTGCACCGTCATGTAGTCCAGCAGCGCCGGGAAAAAACTCGCGTCGTGCAGCACGCGGTCCTGCAGCTGCGAGACGGTGGTGCATGCGAAGCGCGCCATCGCCGCCTTCAGCCGCCGCCGCATCGAGGCACCCGCGTAGCCGCGAAAGTCGAAGTGGTACTTCAGGTAGATCGCGTCCACGAGCAGGCCCATCTCGATGTCGAAGGTGCGGTCTGTCATTCGGCGTCCTCACTTCGGCATCCACACGCGAACGAGTGACAGCAGTTTTTCGACATCCAGCGGCTTGGCGATGTAGTCGTTGGCGCCGGCAGACAGGCTCTTCTCCTGGTCGTCGCGCATGGCTTTGGCCGTCAGCGCGATGATGGGCAGCTTCTTCCACACCGGCTGCTTGCGGATCTCGCGCATGGCCGTCAGGCCATCCATCTCCGGCATCATGATGTCCATCAGCACGAGGTCGATGGCGGCGTCCGGCGTGGTGCGGCTGCGCTCCAGCGCGGCCAGCGCCTCGAGGCCGTTGCGCGCCAGTTCGATCTTGGCGCCCTTGGGCTCCAGGACGGCGGTCAGCGCGAAGATGTTGCGCACGTCGTCTTCCACCACCAGGATGCGGCGGCCCTCCAGCGTGGCGTCGCGGTCGCGCGCCAGCTGCAGCAGCCGCTGCGACTCGGCCGGCAGCGTCGATTCCACCTGGTGCAGGAACAGCGTCACCTCGTCCAGCAGCCGCTCGGGCGAGCGCGCGTCCTTGATGATGATGGACTTGCTGAAGCGGCGCAGTTGCTGCTCTTCCTCGCGCGTCAGCGATCGCCCGGTGTAGACGATCACCGGCGGGAAGGCGGTGTGTTCCTGCGCCGCCATCTGCTCCAGCATCTCGTAGCCGGACAGGTCGGGCAGGTTCAGGTCCATGATCACGCAGTCGAAGGTGCGCTCGGCCAGCGCGGCGATGGCGTCGGCGGCATTGGCCACGGTGGTGATCTCCACCTCGTCGCTGTCCAGCAGCTGGCGAATGCTCTCGCGCTGGCGCTCGTCGTCTTCCACCACCAGCACGCGGCGCAGGCCCTGCAGGAACTTGGCCTCCAGCTTGCGCAGCGCATCGACCAGCTGCGCGCGTTGCACGGGCTTGAGGTCATAGCCCAGCGCGCCGCGCTCCAGCGCTTCCTTCGTGTAGTCGGCCACGGACAGCACGTGCACCGGGATGTGCCGCGTGCGCGCGTCGTGCTTGAGCTGGTCCAACACGCCCAGGCCGGAATGGTCGGGCAGATTCATGTCCAGCAGGATCGCGCTGGGCCGGTAGGTGGCGGCCGCCTGCAGTCCCTCGTTGGCCGTGTGCGTCAGCACGCACTGGAAATCCATCTCGTGCGCCAGGTCGCGCAGGATGGCGGCAAAGCGCAGATCGTCCTCCACTACCAGGATCAGCCGTGTGCCGCTCTGCAAGGTGTGGCGGTCGTCTTCCAGCTGGCGCGCCGCAGTGCTGGGCGCGGGCCCAGGTGCATGGCCCGGCGGCTCGGCCCGCAATCCGCCCGGTGCCGGGG
Organism: Rhodoferax sp. RT4P68; assembly: GCF_056521305.1. Classification (NCBI taxonomy): domain Bacteria; kingdom Pseudomonadati; phylum Pseudomonadota; class Betaproteobacteria; order Burkholderiales; family Comamonadaceae; genus Rhodoferax; species Rhodoferax sp. RT4P68. The sequence goes on along the minus strand of NZ_JBWMBB010000016.1, from coordinate 140,588 downwards.
GGCGCCTGTTGGCAGCGTAGGGCACCGGCGCGGGCCGTGGCGCGGCGGCGGGGTAGGGTGCCGCCGCCCCTGGCGTGGCGCCGCCGGCCGGTGCCGCGTAGCGCAGCGGCAGCGTCAAGCTGAACGTGCTGCCCTCGTTGGCGGCGCTGGCCACCGTCAGCTCGCCGCCCAGCAGGTGTGCCAGATCGCGCGAGATCGACAGCCCCAGCCCGGTGCCGCCGTACTTGCGGTGCGTGCTGCCATCGGCCTGGCGGAAGGCCTCGAAGATCAGGTCCTGCTGCTCCGGCGCGATGCCGATGCCGGTGTCGCGTACCTCCAGGCGCAAGCACCCGTCTGGCGCAGCTGCGGCGGCGAGCGTCACCTCGCCCAGGGCGGTGAACTTGAGCGCGTTGGACAGCAGGTTCTTGAGGATCTGACCCAACCGCTGCACATCGGTCTCGATTTGCGCCGGCATGCCCGGCGCCATCTCCAGCAGCAGCCGCAGGCCCTTCTGGTCGGCGGCCGGCCGCATGCTCTTGACCAAACCCTCCAGCATGCCGGCCAGGCGCACCGGCTCGGGGTGCACCTCGACCTTGCCGGCCTCGATCTTGGACAGATCGAGGATGTCGTTGATCAGCGTCAGCAGATCATTGCCCGCGCCGGAGATCGTCTGCGCGAACTTCACCTGCTCGTCCGTCAGGTTGCCGTCCTTGTTGTCGGCCAGCAGCTTGGCCAGGATCAGCGTGCTGTTCAGCGGCGTGCGCAGCTCGTGGCTCATGTTGGCCAGGAACTCGCTCTTGTACTGGTTCGATTTCTCCAGCTGGGCGGCGCGGTCCGTCAGCACCGCTTGCGATCGGGACAGTTCGTCCTTCTGTGCCTCCAGCAGCTGGGCCTGTTCCTCCAGCTGGGCGTTGTTCTGCTCCAGCTCGCTCTGCTGCGATTCCAGTTGCGCCTGCGACTCGCGCAGCGCGCGGCCCTGCTCCTCCAGCTCTTCGTTGGAGACGCGCAGTTCCTCCTGTTGCGCCTGCAGTTCTTCGCCCTGGCGCTGGGTTTCCTCCAGCAGCTCCTCCAGACGCGTGCGGTCGTGCGCGCTGCGCACCGCCACGCCCAGCACTTCGGAGACGCGCTCGAGCAATTGCAAATCCAGCGGCTGCAGGCGCCGCACGAAACCCAGCTCGACCACGGCGCGCACCACCCCGTCGACCATGGCCGGGGCCAGCAGCAGTTCGCGCGGGTTCATGCGGCCCAGCGTGGAGTTGATCGGCAGGTGATAGCCATCGGGCACATCGCGCACGAGGATGGGCCGGCGGTCCTTGGCGGCCTGGCCGAGCAGGCCCTCACCGGGGTGCACGCGCACATCGTCGGCCGGCGCGGCGAACGCGGCGACGCGCCGGTACGTGCCCGCCTCGGCGATGTAGAGCGCCCCCACTTGCGCCTCCAGCGTGTCGGCCAGGTGGCTGAGCACGCGGTCGCCCAGCACGTCCAGCCGATGTTCGCCCTGCACCTGCACGCTCAGCCCGGCGTGGCCGGCGCGCAGCCAGACCTCATCTTCACGGCGCTTGTGGTCGCGCGTGGCGATGGCGCCGGCCACCAGGATCAGGGTCAGCAAGGTGGCCGCGCCCAGCGCCTGCACCTGCGAGGAGGTGTTGACCGCGCGTTCCCATTCCTCCTGGCGCGACTGCAGCCGCAGCCGCTCGTCCTGCGCGGCCTCGTTCACCATGGCGCGGAAGCGGTCCATCGCATTCTTGCCACGGTCGCTCTGCAGCTCGGCCAGCACCGCATCCATGTCGCCGGTGCGACGCAGCGTGATGGTCTGCGCCATCTCGTCGAGTTTCAGGTCGCCGTAGCGCTGCATCGCGTCCAGCCGCTCCAGCTGCTGCGGGTTGTCGGCCATCAGCCCCGCCAGGCGCTTGAACTGCACCAGCAGCGTCACGCGGGCGTTGTTGTAGGGCTCCAGGTACCGGTCAGCGGCGGTCAACAGGAAGCCGCGCTGCCCGGTCTCCGCGTTCTTCATGGCCCCCAGCGTGACCTGCAACTGCTCCAGCACGGCGTTGCTCTGCGACACGCTGCGCGCGGCGACGGCCCGAGTCTCCAGTGAGCTGTAGGAAAACCAGGCGATCACCAGCACCGCCAGCAGTGCAACGGCAAACCCGGCCAGCGCGCCCAGCGGCAGCGGCAGCCGCGCGTGTACCCCGCCCCAACCCTGCACGGCCTTGGCCGACGTCACGTCGCGCGCGTTCACAGCCGTGCGAAAGCAACGCAGCCGGCAGGCAAGCGTCGCGAAAGTGAGGTCGTCGGCAGATCGGTGGTGGGCATGGAGTGCGGGATTCTAGAAATGTGGATGCCGTATTCGTGTAGGAAACGTCCTATGCACCTGTCGGAATACGCACACTGTAGTGACAAATTGCCTTGACGATCCTGTTGGTCCCCGCCCCTATACTGCCGCGCGGAGCCCACTCGGCCCGCTCACTCGCAAGGACCGCTTCGCATGGACCCATTGGCAGACCCCCATCCCGCGCTCGCCCCCATCGTTGCCTTGCTCGCCCGGGAGACCGGAGCCCCGGTATCTGGCGCTGTGCAGAGCGAGCTGGCGGGCCTGCTGGCCCGCGCTCCCGCAGCGCAGATGAAGCTGGGCGTGGAGCAGCGCGAAGTCACCATCCTGGTCGCCGATCTGCGCGGCTTCACGGCGCTGACGGCCACGCAGCCGGCAGGCACCATCGTCACCATGCTGAACCTGTGCCTGGCGCGCTTGTCCGAGGTGGTGTTCCGCTACGAAGGCACGATCGACAAGTTCACCGGCGATTCACTGCAGGTGCTGTTCGGCGCCAGCGTGGCGCGAGAGGACGACGTGCTGCGCGCGCTGTGCTGCGCCGTCGAGATGCAACAGGCCATGTTGGAGCTGAACAACCACTACTTGCGCCGCCAGATGCCCGAGCTGCACCTGGCCATCGGCATCAACACCGGCGCGGTGATGGCGGGGCGCTTCGGCACGCAGGCTTATTCGGAGTACGCCGTCATCGGCAACCAGGTCAGCCTGGCCTCGCGTATCGAATCGTTCAGCCTGCGCGGGCAGGTGCTGATCAGCGAGAACACCTACGCGCGTTGCAACGGTGTGGTCTCGGCCACCGAGCCCAAGGATGTGTTCGTCGCCGGCAAGAGCCTGCCGGTCAAGGTGCGTGAGCTCATCGCGATCGCCTCGCGCCGCCTGAAGGTGCCGCGCCAGGAATTCCGCCGCAGCCACCGTGTGGAAGTGCGCGTGCCCTGCAGCTTCCGCCTGCTGGAAGACGGCGCCCCCGTCGGCGCCCCGGTGCGCGCGCTGATCCGGGACATCGGCTACCACGGCCTGCTGCTGGAGCTGGAGCGCCCGCTGGCGCACCAGGTCGAAGTCGTGCTCGATTTCGACCTGACGCTGGTCGAACACCACGTCGGCGACATCCGCGCCCGCGTCGCCAAGGTCAAGCGCGAAGGCGAGCGCCTGCTGGCCGGGCTGGAGTTCACGTCGATCAGTTCGGAGACGAACGCGAAGATCCAGATGTTTGTGCAGCTGCTGGTGGGGGCGGGGTAAACGGACTTAGCGACAGTCAACGCTTTCGCCAGTATCCAGGCGCGCGCCGGTGGTGTGCGACGGCCATCACTGTCACCGTCGTGCCGACAATGTCGTAGAAGATCTTGTAGGGAAAGTGCCGCAAGATGTAGCGCCTGAATGCGTCTGCGTCCTCAGGCCACATCAGGGCGTCCGTGGCGAGCAGATCGATCGCGTCAAAGACTTCTGCTCGGAACGCGTCAGCCGCCATGGGGCTGCGCTCGAAATACCACTGGAACGCGTCACCGATTTCTGCCTCAGCTTCAGGCAGAACCTCCACGGTGAACACAGTCACAGGGCGCTCAGTCGGGCCCGCGTTTCTGACCACGGAACGGGCTTGACCATTCCGGATCGCAGCGCTGCCCGGCGCGTCAGGAGCTCCTGGCGCCAGGCATCGGAAATCGCAGCGTCGTCGCTGCCTTCCAGGCTGTCCAGCAACGCGGCGACCAACGCTGACCGCTCATCCATCGGCAGGTCGAGAGCTTCATCGAGGAGGCGGTCTACCCGGGCGTTCATGCAGCAGAGGATAGCACCGAGACTGCTGGCGAGATGCCCTCCCTGGACGTGCAACTTCACGGCCCGCGCAATGGGCCGAAGAAATCCAGCGTCCGCGCCACCACATCGTTGCGCACCTCGTCGCGCTCGATGAACAGCTCGTGCTGCGCGTCGTGGGGCACCGGCCAGCCGTGGGGCTTGCAGGCGTTGCCGGCTTGGGCCATGGCGGCGCAGAAGGCGTCTTGCGCGGCGGGCGCAACCGCTTTGTCTTGGATCGACTGGAACACCATCACCGGCACTTTGATCTGGCCCACGTCGGCCAGCATGGCATCGGCTGCTACGCACGCCTGCGCCACCCAGTGGCGTGAGGCGCTGCCCAGCCGCTGGTTCTCTTGCAGACCTTGTACCGCCGACTGCCACGCCGCAAAGCGCTCGGCTGACGTTGTGTAGATGTTGCCGCTGAACGTCGGCGCTTTGTAGGGCCCGCCGACAAACAGTGGCGCATAGCAGGTGGGGCAGACAAACCCGAGCGTCCGCATCCACGGGCAGCCCATCTGGCCCAGCGGCGCGAGGTTCGGCGCGTGCATCGGCGAGCTGAGCGCCGCAGCGCGGAAGACGCCAGGGTGCTGCTGCAGGTAGCGCGTCGCAATGCCGCCGCCCATCGAATGCGCCACCACGAACTTCACCGCGTGCCCGGCGACTTCCTGCTGAACGAAGCTGTGCAGGTCCTGCACATAGTCGTCGAAGCGCTCCACGTGGCCGAGTTGCGGCTTGTCGGGCAGCAACCGGTCCGAACGGCCCTGACCGCGGTGGTCGTGGATGTAGACCGAGTAGCCGTGACGCCAGAAGTCGAACACCAGCTCGCGGTACTTGTCGGTGAACTCCGTCCGCCCGGCCGAGATCACGATCGCCGGCCCCGGCTGCGGCTGGCGAAAGCGCATGAAGCGGATGGTCAGTCCATCCACCCCCTGGAACGCACCCGCCACGCCCAGGTCGCGCCAGAACGCGTCGATGCGTGGCTGCTCGGCCGCCAGCTGCGCCGCTGCCAGCAGGCCGTGAGGCGTCTGGTCGACCGGCGTCGGCCGCTCGGCGCGCGGCGGCGGCAACGGACAGCCCAGCAACAAGGTGGCTGCCGCCACCACGGTCATCCAGCCCAGCCGCATGAGGGTCTCCTACCGTGAAGGGTGTGAAGAAATGTACGCGCGGGGCGAGTGGCGCGCGTCCACTGTCTGGGGGATGTTGCGCACGCGCGCGCATGCGGGTCGCGGCGCCTCCCACTCCTTGAGACTCCAGTGCGGTTCAGATCGTTTGCAGGTACGGCGTCCGTTGGACGCAGGGTGTCGTGGTGGCCAGCCCCTCGCGCACGAGGAGGGAGTGGCCCAACAAGTCACTACATCGCCCAAATCCGCGGCGCTGTCGCCGCCATCTCCCAACACGCCGCGCGCCACGCTGCGCGCACCTGCTGCATCAGCGCCATCGCCGGCTCGACCACGGGCGCCAGCGCGCGCACCACCACCACCTGCGCGTGCGGGCTCGTCGCGCCGGCGGTCAGCTTCAGCGGGTGCGCGTCGATCACGGCGCGCGCCGCGTCCAGCACCTTCTCGCGCCGGGCGCGCGGCAGCTTTTCGCCACACGCGAACAGCAGCGTCGCCATGCAACGCTGGCCGGCCAGGCCGAGCGGGCTGTCCATCAAACGCTGGTCCTGCGCATCGATGCGCGCGCGTTCCAGCCACAGGCCGGGCAGTTCCAGATGCTGCTGCAGGCTGCCGCGCAAGAACGGCTTGTGCGCATGCGGCAAGCCCAGCGCAGTCACGTCCCACGCCATCATCTCGGCGCCTGGTGCCAGCGTGCAGACCAGGCTGTTCTCAGCCCGGCATTGGTCATAGCAGATCGCCTCGGCGGGCAGCCATTCCAGTCGCGCACCGGCGGCCAGCTGGACCTTGCTGCGCTGCACGGCGGGCTCGCCCTCAGACCGGTAGAAGCGCGCCGCGCCCGGCGTCGTCACCAGCCCGTGCGCACCGGCGTCCACATCCACTGTGATGTCCAGCACATCGCCGCCCACCAGCCCGCCGGGCGGGTGCACCAGCACGTTGTGGCAGACCGCGTCGCCCTCGGGGTACAGGCTTTGCAGAATGCGCAGCGGCCCCTCGTGCCGGTGGCGCGCCACGGTGCGGGCGGCCTCGTGGTGGTAGCGCAGCGCGAGCGAGGCGTGCCAGCTCGCTGGGGTACCTTCGGCTTCGCCTGCGGAGCGAGCCTCTTCGGGCGGCCGGGCGAGGCTCATGCCAGCAACAACTGGTAGAGCCACGTCTCCGACAGCGTCTGCTCGCCGGTCTTCAAGTACATCCGCAGCTCCACCGGCTCATTGCCCTCGGCCGCGATGTCGAACTGCGCCCGCCAGTGCCCCGCCACGCCGTTGGGCACGGCCTCGGTGAAGACATACGAGAACTGCCCGCGCGAGGCCGTCAGCACCGCCTCTGGCTTCACGCCGAACGGCAGGCTGGCCAGCGGCCCACCCAGAAACTCCACCATGAACTTGCGCACCCCCGCCGGCCGTGGCTGGCCCGGCACGCCGCCGCGGCCGATGCGCGTGGCCACACAGCGCGCCAGCGGGCTGGGGAAGGGCTCGCCATCGACCCAGTGCAACCGGTAGCGCAGGTTGTAGCTGCTGCCCGCAGTTGCCGGCGCCTTGGGCACCCAGAACGCGCCGATGTTGTCGTGGATCTCGTCGTCCGTCGGGATCTCCACCAACTCCACCGCGCCCTCGCCGAAATCGACCAGCGGTTCCACCCACAGACTGGGCCGCTTGTCGTAGTGCACGCCGTCCAGGTAGTGGTCGAAGTTGCGGTCACGCTGCATCAGGCCGAAGCCCTTGGGCGATTTGTCTGCGAACGACGAAATGCCCGTGCGCCCCGGGTTGTTCAGCGGCCGCCAGATGCGCTCGCCGCTGCCCGTCCACAGCGCCAGCCCGTCCGAATCGTGCACCTCGGGCCGCCAGTCGATACCGCCCGGCTTCAGCTTGTCTGAATACCAGTACATCGACGTCAGCGGCGCAATGCCGAGCCGCGCCACATCCTTGCGCAGGAACAGCCGGCAGTCGATGTCCATCACCACCGACTTGCTGCGCCGCATCGCAAAGCGGTAGGCGCCAGCCACGCTCGGCCCCTCCAGCAGCGCGTAGATGACGACCGTGTCGGCCCCCTCGGCCGGCGGCTCGAACCACACCTGCGTGAACGAGGGGAACTCTTCAGCCCGGCCCGCCGCTGCCACGTCGATGGCAATGCCCCGCGCCGACAGACCGTACTGGTACAGCTCGCCGATGGCGCGAAAGTACGAAGCGCCCAGGAACGCCACCCAGTCGTTGCCCTGCCACGGCAGCTTGCTCTGGTCACCCAGCCGGCTCTCCTGAAAGCGAAAGCCCGCAAACCCCGCACCGGGCGGCAGCGCGCGCGCCGGGCTGTCGACCGGCATCTCGAAGTACGCCGTGTCATACAGCAGCTCGCGCGATTTGCCGCCGCCGCCCGCCGCATCCAGCACGTGCATGTGCACCGGCACCTGGAAGTAGCGCCCCAGATGAAAAAACGTCACCGGGAAAGGCCCTGGCCCATCCTTGAACAAGGCGAACTCGGACTTGTATTTGAGCTTGCCGTGCGCGTCGTAGTCGATGCGCTCCAGTACGTCGGCCGGCAACGGCGGCGGTGGCGTGTAGGGCCTGGAACCCAGCGCCCGGGCCTGCGCCACGAGGTCGTCGAAGGAAAATGGCTTGGCGGGCCCGAGCTTCAGGCCCGACTGCGCCAGCGCCTGTTCAGACAGGCCCAGCGCGGCCAGGGCGGCAGCGGTGCCGCCTGCGGTCAATAGTGTTCTGCGTTGCAACATGGCGATCAATGTAGCGGACGGGCATCGCCGCGGTCGTGGGACGTCGCCGCAACACCCTGAATCGATACGCCACGGGTACCGTCCTTGGATGGTCTTGCTCGCCCTGCGCGAAGCGGGCTTACTCGAACACCTCGTGCGGGCTCCGCACCGAGAGGGTCGAAGCAGGAAGCTCGAAGCACCAGTGGGCCTGCTCCTGTTCGAACAGCTCGACATCCATGAGGTGAATTCCGGTCACGTGTGGGAGGTCGGCCCAGCCATTGCCGGCCGTGAGCTGGTTGGCCAGCGTGCGGGCAACGCCAGTGGGGTGCGCTTGCTGGCCGTCAATAGGCCCTTTTGTCGTTGAACACCATCAACGCGGTCTTCACCATGATCCACAGGTCGAACCCCAGCGACCAGCTGCGCAGATATTCCAGGTCGTACTCGATGCGCTTGCTCATCTTCTCCACCGTCTCCGTCTCGCCCCGGTAGCCGCTCACCTGCGCCCAGCCGGTAATGCCCGGGCGCACCTTGTGCCGCACCATGTAGCCCTTGACCAACTTGCGGTACAGCTCGTTGTGCGCCACCGCATGTGGGCGCGGGCCCACGATGCTCATGCGGCCTTGCAGCACGTTCACGAACTGCGGCAGCTCGTCCAGCGATGTCTTGCGCATGAAGGCGCCGAGCCGCGTGATGCGCGCATCGTTGCGCGTGGCCTGCTTCACTTCGGCCCCGTTGTCCGTCGTCGTCATCGAGCGGAACTTGTAGACCAGGATCTCCTGCCCATCCAGCCCATAGCGCCGCTGCTTGAAGATCACCGGCCCCGGTGAGCTGAGCTTGACAGCCACTGCCAGCCCCAGCAGCAGCGGCGCGCCCAGCACCAGCACCACGGTGCTGATGACGATGTCGGACGCCCGCTTCACTGCCCCATGGATTCCATGGAAAGGCGTATCGCAGATGGCCATCACCGGCATTGGGCCCACCGTGATCATCTGGCCCTGGATCAAGTCCGTCATAAAAATGTCCGGCACGAAGTAGACGGAGGCCGTGGTGTCTTTGAGCTCTTCCAGCAGGTGCAGGATGCGCGGCTGCGATGCCATCGGCAGCGCCAGATAGATTTCGTGCACCCGGTGCCCCTTCGCATAGGCCGGCATGTCGTTCAACGGCCCCAGCATGGGCGTGTCACCCAGTTCGTCCAGCCGCTCCGAATGCCGGTCGTCAAAGAAGCCGGCCACCCCGCGTGTGCAGGTGCGCGTTGCCGTCGATCTGGCGCATCAACTGCAGCCCCACCTCGTTGGCGCCTACCACCAGCGCCAACCGCTCCTCCGTCAGCCAGCGGAGCAGCAGCGGAATGCAGCGGCGCAGCAGCGCGTGGCAGATCAGTTGCGTGAACGGTGTGAGCACCACCCAGGCGATCAATACAGGCCTGTGAAAGCCGGCCAGGTAACCGGTCAACATTTCGACCGTGGCCAGGATCAGCACGAACACGAACCAGTTCGTGATGACCTTGCGCAGTACGCGCCCATGCTCTTCATGAAAGCCGACGTTGCTCGGAAACAGAAGCGAGAACGCGAGCAGTCCCATTAGCAAGTAGCGCGGCGTGAGCACACCGCCATACAGCGCCAAGCACAGCTGCAGCGTGAGCAGAGCCACCACCGGATCGAGAAAGGCTTCTGCCGCGCTGGTCAACGTGAACCGGCGCCGCAAGAAGCTCTTATCGGTGTCAAGGCCGTTGATCATTTTTCAGCATCCCCATGGATCGGGCACCCCCCTGGAGCATTCGCGACACCTTTGCGCAGATGGGGTGCCGAGATGACGATGGTCACATGGTGCATGCATAAAAGTTTTACACAAGATTCTTTGCATATGCGTACACAAGTAAATATCTTCGATACCGGTGTGTGCCGAAAAAAATGCCGATCGCGGTCTTCAGGGAGTACGAGATGGATCGAACCGAGCGATGGGGTGTTGTCCTTTGCCATGTGGCGTGTGCGACGGTGGCTTGGTCTGCCGTGGCCAATGCAATGCCGCTGGCCAAGCACGGCCCCGCACAAGCAGCCGTTCACGCGACCGCCAGGTCGGGCAGCGACGCGATCGTTGGCATTCCCGCGCTCGTCTTGCCCAAGGACCCGCCACCCAAGATCGAGGCAGCGCGCAACGCCCAAGCGCAGGTCACTGCACAGGCCAGGGTGGATGAAGAACCGGGGGCCAGCTTGGGGCTGATCCTCGCCAGCTGGGGCCTGGTCGCGTGCATCGCGCTAAGGCGACTCCTCGATCGATGAAGGCCGGGAGCACCGTGGACAACATCGAGTGGCCATGCCCGCCTGTTCGTGGGGCTGCGCAGCAAGCCCATGCTGAATGCGCTCGTTCCTGATTTCCATCTGGCATGACAGGGTTCGCCTTGCCGCCATCGGCGCCTTGGTCATGGCGGTGGCGCTTGCGGTCAGCCTGTTGCGGCCACCGACCTACGTCACGTCCAGTACCCTGCTCGTGCTGGCGTCCGACGCTTATGGCAACCAGCCGGTCGCGTTGTCCACGCAGGCCACTGCGGCGCCGATGGTGATGGAGCGCGAGGCCATCCTCAACGCTGAGCTGAGCATCCTCACGAGCCCTGGCATCGTGCGAGAGGTGGTGCGCGGCCTCTCGCCCCAAGGCATCTACCCCGCAGCTGAGCACGTGGGTGCGCTGGGCGCTCTGCTTGTCCATCTTGGCTTGAAAGGTGCCAGCGACCCTGCCGAGGTCGCGACCGACCGCGTGCTGCGGTCGCTCAGGGCCATAAGCGACAAGCGGGGCGGCACGCTCACCGTCAGCTTCAGCCATTCCGATCCCGTGATCGGTGCCAGGGTGCTGGAGCAGGTATTGCAGGCGTTCCAAAGGCGCCGCGCATCGCTGTACCGCAATGCACAGTCCGAGTTGATCGCAACCAAGGTGGCCGACGCCAAGAGTCGCCTGGCGGCTGCCGAGCGCGCACTGGCCGGCTACCAGGCGGACAGCGGCATCTCCGACTACCAGGTGCAGATGGAATTGTTGCTGCGCCGACTGTCCGACCTGCAGCGGGCCGAACAGGCGGCCCGTACCGAACTGGGCGAGGCTGCCAAGCGCTTGTCCACGCTCAAGGCCCAGCTGGTGGGCATGCCGGACAGCGTGGTGCAGTACGTGGACGCCGAATCCGACAGGCGCGCACAGGCGGTGCGCGACAGCCTGTCTGACCTGCGCCGCCAGCGCGCCCAACTGCTGGAGACCTTTACCGAAAGAAGCCAGAAGGTGACGGTGGTGCAAGGTCAGATCGACGCGCTGCAGATGGAACTGGCCAACCTGCTGGTCGCATCTGCGCCATCCACGGTTCGACGCGGCCCCAACGAGATCCGCACCAACACCGAGCTCGCCTTCCTGCGGGCGCAAGCGGAATCGGTTTCGCTGGCGCAGCGCAGACACGAACTCGGTGGTCAGGTGGCCAGCGTGCGGTCACAGGTCACCGCGCTGCAGGACAAGCATGCCGACTTCGAATCGCTGGTGCGCCAGAAGACGCTGACCGAACAGGCCTACGTGTCGTCCACCAAGTCGCTGCAGGAGCGCGCTTCGATCGAAGAGATCGAGTCGAAGCGCGTGGCCAACGTCAGGGTCCTGACGCCACCGGAGCCGGCACGCGAACCGACACGATCGCGTCTGGCCATCGCGACTGCGGGCGTCTTGCTCGGCCTCTTGTCGGCAGCCATTGCAGCGGTACTGGGCCACAGTTTTCGTCGCAGCTTCATCGATCCGCAGCGACTGGCAACGGAACTCGGTCTGCCGGTGCTGGCCTGCATCGATGAACAGCGCCCGGGCCATGGCCCCGGCTTCGCCTTCCCTGCGCTGCACCGCTTCGAAGGCACGCCATGACGCTTGCTGAAAGCGGAAGGAACACGCCATGCGCATTGCAATGATCGGCACGCGAGGCCTGGGTACCTACTACGGCGGCATCGAACGGTGCCTCGATGAGCTGTGCCCCCGTCTCGCGGCGATGGGCCACGAGGTGGACGTCTACGCGCAGCAGGGCAGCCCGGTCAGCGCCGTGGCGGGCGTGCGCAACCTGCCAACGCGCTCATTCGGCGGCAAGCACCTGTCGAACCTGTCGCGCAGCATGCTGGCCACCGCGCGTGCCAGCGGCCGCTACGACGTGCTGCACTTCCACGCCACGGGGCCTGGCATCCTGTCGGCCTTCACGCGCCTGACCGGACAGCCGTCGGTGGTGACGGTGCATGCGCTCGACCAGCAGCGCGAAAAATGGGGCGTGCTGGCCAAGACTGCGCTCAGCCTGGCCGAGAAGTCGCTGGTGCGCAACGCGACCCAGCTGACGGTGGTGTCCGAGAACCTGCGCCGCTACTTCCGCGGCCGCTACGACCTGCCCGTCGACCTGGTGCCCAACGGCTATCCGGCGGTGGTGCCCGTGCCGCCGGGTGCGCTGCTGGCCCGCCACGGGCTGGCCCCCAGGAGCTACCTGCTGTTCGCCAGCCGCCTGACGCCGGAGAAGGGCTGCCACGATCTGATCCACGCATTCAACAACACCCCCACCGCCCTGAAGCTGGTGATTGCGGGCGGCAACGGTGCGCAGGACTACATCGCGCAGATCCGCGCCATCGCCGACCCTGCGCGCACCGTGTTCGTGGGCCACCTGCAGGGCGGCGAGCTGAGCGAGATCTTCAGCAACGCGCACACCTTCGTGCTGCCCTCCTACATCGAGGGCATGTCGCTGGCACTGCTGGAGGCCATCGCGTACCGCCTGCCGTTGATCGTCAGCGACATTCCAGAGAACAAGCTGGTCGTGGGGGCGGCGCCGGTGTGCTTTACCGCCGGCGACGTGGCCGGCCTGTCGGCCGCCATCGCGGCGCGCTCGGCCGACGGCGGCGTGCGTGCCACTGTCGATGCATCGCGCATTCCACGCTGGGAACAGGTGGCCACTCGGTACGTGCGCGTGTACGAACAGGCGGCAGCCCGTCGCCCGATGCGCCAGCAGGTGCGGAGCTGAGCCTTGGTATCGGCTGCCTGTTTTCTGCAAGGGCTGCGCGCGCGCTGGGCTTCGGGCAGGGCCGACGCGCGGCTGGCCGAAGCCGGTGGGGCACGGATGGTCACCATCGCCAGGCTGCTGCAGAACGGCCTGGGCTTCCTGCTGTCGATCATCGTGCTGCACCGCTTCGGCATGGCCGGCGTGGGCACGCTCACCATCGCCTCGGTGGGCGTGGTGGTGCAGGCCACGATGCTGACCTTCGGCATGCCCTACGTGCTGGCCAAGTCTCAGCTGGCGGCTGGCGAGCGCAATGCCCTGGGGCTGTGCGCAGCCGTGCTGGCGTTGCTGCTGGCGCTGCCCGTGAGCGCATTGCTGGGGTTGGTGTTCGGCCAAGACCATGACGAAGCGGCGGCCATCATGTTGCTGGCGCTCGGCGGCAGCTACTTTGCGCACACCTCGATCGCGGACGCCCTGCTGGTGCTGCAGGACAAGACGCGCCGGGTCGTCTTCGGGCCCTTGGGCAGCCTGTGCGGCATGCTGTGGGGCGCCTTCTTCGCAGACAGCCTGGTGGCCTTTGCCGGGGCGCTGGCCGTCGGCCGGATGGTGGGCATCGCGCTGGTGTTCTCGGGGGTCTCCTACCGCTGGTGCGGGCTGGCGGCCATCGGCCAGCATCTGCGGCGCGGCATGCGCTTTCTGGTGCCGGACACGTTGGGCCTGGTGGCCGAGCAGATGGCGGTGATGGTGGTCACGCCGTTCGCCACGCGAGAAGAACTCGGCCGATTCGGCTTGTGCCGCCAGTTCCTGACGGTGGCCGACACGCCCCTGTGGTCGCGCCTCGTGGTCTGGTACCCGCGCCTGTGCGCGGACCCTTCTCTTCTGCACGCACTGCGCTGGCAGATGTTGATGCGTGGCCTGCTCACTGCGGCCGTGTTGATGGTCGTGGCGCCGCTGCTCGCCTGGCTGGCCTATCGCGCCCCCGAGGTGGCGTGGCTGGCCCCCCTTTTCCTGTGCTGCGTGCCGTTTCGCTACATCTCGGGCCCGATCGAGATCGCATTGCGGGCGCGTGAGGCGCTGGTGTCAGTGAACCGCCTGGTCCTGCTCAAGTGCGCGCTGGTGCTGCTGGTGCCGATCGGTCTGCATCTGGGGCGGGTGTGGGGCATCGCCCTGGCGCTGGTGCTACAGACGGCTTTGATCGCCTGGGCCGCGCACCGCGAGCTCAAGAAGGTGGCCTTGGCCCCGGTCCAGCCGACGGAGCCACTCCCGCGATGAGCGTCTTCTCCGGCGTCCCCCCGTTCACCGCGCCGCAGGTGCTGGCCCATCCCGCGATGGACCCCGGCCCTGCGCCGCACACGGTCGATCCGCTGGCGCGGGCGTTGGCCAGGGTGATCCGCTGGTCGCCACTGCTGTGGCTGGGCGGACTGCTGTACCCCGGCCTTGCCGTGTTGATCGCCGCCATGGCCTGCCGGCGATGGCCGCGCCCCGCGCTGCTGTCACTGACCTGCTGCCTGTGGATCGGTGTCGGCGTGGCGCAGGCCTTGGCCTCGGTGCTGAATGGGATCGTCGTGGGCGATCTGGCGCTCGGCCTGCGCAATGCGCTGTCCTTCACCGTGCTGGGCTGGGTGGCCGCTGGCCTGGCGATGGCTGCAGGCACCGCGATGGGGCAGCACGGCAAGCAGCTGGCCGCCCTCATGAATTGGCTGGCGATCTACACGCTGGTGCTGGGCGTGCCTGCGTTGCTGCTGAGCTGGAGCGGCGTGGAGGAATTGACCTGGACGACGCCCGTGATGATGCTGGCCGGTGGCGGCGAAGCCGTGCGCTTCTATACCTCGGCGCTGTTCTTCGTGCGGGAGTCCACGCTGGGCGAGGTCACCACCCGCCTGTGCCTCATGTACCCGTGGTCGCCTGCGCTGGGCATCGGCAGCGTGGGTCTCGGGCTCATTTGCTCGCGCGTGGGCCACGGCGGATGGCGCTGGTTCGGCTGGGCTGGCAGTGCACTGGGTGTCGTGTTCAGCTGGGGCCGGCTGGCGATGGGCTGCGCCGTCGCCGTGGCCGCGCTCATGCTGCTGCTGCGGCTGCCGGCGTGGCTGCGTGCCACCGCAGTGCTGGGCGGTGTGTGCCTCATGCTGCTGGCCTATCTGAACGGCTTCGACGCCCTGAGCACGGTGGTTGACGCGCAGACCGCCGTGGGCGAAGCGCGGTCCGGCTCGTCCATGGCGCGCACGCTGATCTACGAGGCCAGCTGGGCTGGCTTCCTGGAATCGCCCTGGATCGGCCATGGCTGGGTCGGCGCATCCGTGCATCCGATCGAGCACCTGCCCATCGGCAGCCATTCGACCGTGTTCGGTCTGTTGTACACGGGCGGCGCGCCGGTGTTCGGCGCCTTCGTCGCGGCGATGGCGATCACGCTGGTGGCCATCGGCATCGCGGCTGCGGGTACGCGCGAGCCGGAGCACCGCAAGGACCTGGCCGTCGCCTTCTGCCTGTGGACGGTGCTGTGCCTGGCATCGTTCTACGAGTCGCTCTACAGCCTCACGTTGCCCTGCTTTTTTTTCTTTGTCTGGATCGGCGCCACGCTGGGTCCCGGGCATGCCGCTGCGCGCGCGGGCGGTGCACAACCGACTTCGGTGCGAGCTCGCCTCACATCGCTGCCTTGAACCATTCGTGGAGCAGAACCCATGCATACCGATCTGAGCTCTGAGAGACCACCGCCCATCGCCCAGGTGCATCCGACCTTGGCGTCCCACGACGCCGCACCCACGCCCGTGGCTGGGATGGTGAGCATCGTGATCCCTTGCTACAACGTGCAGGCCTATGTGGAAGCGGCCATCGTGTCGGCGCTGGAGCAGAGCTACGGCCTGCTGGAGGTCATCGCGGTGGACGACGGCTCCACCGACCGTACCGCCGCCATCATCCAGCGCCTGATCGCAACGCGGCGCGACCCGCGGCTGCGCTGCGTCACGCAGCGCAACGGTGGACTCTCGGCCGCACGCAATGCCGGTATTGCCCACGCGCGCGGCCAGTACATCGGCTTTCTCGATGGCGATGACATCTGGCGCGCCGACAAGCTGGCGCACCACGTGAGGCTGCTCGAGAGCACGCCGCAAGTCGGTTTGACCTTCAGCCACTCGCGCTACATGAGCGATGCCGGCGAGGTCACGCACGGCATGCTGGTGGCGCGCAAGCTCAAGCCTTCGCTGCACGACATGCTGCGGCGCAACCATTTCGGCAACGGCTCCACGGTCATCGCCCGCCGAGCGTGTTTCGAGATGGCCGGGGTGTTCCGCGAGGAACTCAAGAGCTGCGAGGACTACGAGATGTGGTGCCGCATCCTCTGGGCGACCGAGTACCGGGCCGAGGGGTTGCCGCTGCCACTCACGCAGTACCGCCTGCGTGAGACGAGCCTCACCGCGAACTGGTCCAAGTTCACCCTGAACGCGGACGCGGCCATGGCGTTCCTGCGCAAGGAGATGCCCTGCGTGCCCGACCGCAGGTTCCGCGAGGGGCATGCGGAGCACTACCGCATCGCCGCATGGCGAGCTGCCACATCGGGGCAGAACGCGGTCGCCTTCCAGCTGCTCACCAGGGCTTTGACGCTGTGGCCGAGGCTCATCATGGACCCGCGGGTGTTTGCCGTCGCTGGCGCGCTGGCGATCCCGAGCCGCCTGCGGTTTGCAGCGTCCATCGCCGTCATGAAGTTGTTGCGGCCCCTGCTGTATCGCCGGCACGCCGATGAACGGGCTCCCTGAGATGGCCAGCCCGATGCGCCATGGTTTGACCGGGCCCGTCGCGCGCCTTGCCGCGTGGGTCTGCGCGCTGCTCTGCGCGTTGGTGCAGCTGGTGGGCTGCGTCCCGTTGCCTCAGATGCCGCAGGACGCGCCCGGCGCCTACACGCTCGATGCAGGCGACCAGATTCAGGTCGACGTCTATGGACAGACCGATCTGTCTGGACGCTACACGCTGGACGACACGGGCCGCGTCTCACTGCTGAAGGCCGGTGCGGTGGAGCTGCGCTCGCTCAGCATGCGCCAGGCCGAACGGCGCATTGCCGAGCTTCTGAAGGGTGAACTGCGCAACCCCGAGGTGGCGGTGAATGTGGTCGAGTACCGGCCGGTGTACGTCATGGGGCAGGTGATGCAGGGCGGCAAGTACCCCTATGCCCCTGGCATGACGGTGCTCAGAGCGATCGCCCTGGCCGGCGGCTACAACGACAAGGCCAGCCGCTACAGGATCTACGTCACCCGGGCCGGCATGCCGCGTGCCAGGGCCACCGAAACCTTGCTGCTGCGGGCCGGCGACACCGTCGAGGTCGGCGAGAGCATCTTCTAGGCAAGCCCATGCGCGTCGAACAGCCTTTCAACGACCGGCGCGTGCCCGTGTTCTCCACCGGAGCGGGTGCCGAGCCGGGGGTGCTCGGTTCGTCGCCCGAGCCCGCACCACCCACCGCGCCAACGCTCGCCGCATCCCTGCAAGCGCGGCTGCAGGACAGCATGCAAAAGCGCAACCAGACGTCGCCACGGCTGGACGCCAACGTGGTCGCGCTGTTCTATGCGGTCGATGGCCTGCGCGCCAGCGACGCCCCCTATGCGCTGCAGTTCATTGCGGCGGCTGCCGGCGCCGGAACCACCACCGTGGCGCGCGAGTTCAGCATGGCCGCCGCGATGGAATATCGAAAACCGGTGCTGTTGCTGGACTGCGCCCGTGGTGGCGGCCCGTCGATCATCGGCACGCTGGCCGCAGGCGGGCAGGCATGGGAAGCCGCAAAGGCGGTGCCGGACCTGCCGTTCCTGCACAGCGCGCGCCTGGCCGATGGCCAGAACCCGCTGCTGGCGCTCGACAGCCAGGACATGAAGGACCTGCTCGATTTGCTGAAGCAGCGTTTCGCCGCCGTGGTGCTGGATTGCGCGGCCGCCGCTGTGGAGGTCGACTCGCTCGCATTGAGCCGCTACTGCGACGGCACGGTGATCGTGGTGCGTGCCGAGCACGGTCGCCGTGAGGCGGTGCGCTGGGCGCGCGATGAAGTGCAGCGCTTCGGTGGCAAGGTGCTGGGGACGGTGTTCAACCGGCGGCGCAAGTACCTGCCCGCGTGGCTCTACCGTTGGGTGTGATCCACATGGCCTTGCAAGACCACCGCATCGCCTTTCTCGACGGCCACCGCGGTGTGGCGATTGCCCTGGTGATCGGCTATCACCTGTTCGCGCGCTGGCCGGAGAGCGTGCCCTATGGCGATCGCTTCGCGCAGGTGCCGCTGTTCCAGTTCGGCTGGCTCGGGGTGCGCCTGTTCTTCCTCGCCTCCGGGTTCGTGATCCTGATGACCCTGGAGAAGTGCGCTGGCCGGGGCGAGTTCCTGCACCGGCGCTGGTTGCGGCTGTTCCCGGGCATGCTGGTCTGCTCGCTGCTCCTGCTCGGCACCGCGGACTGGCTCACGCAGCGCCCAGGCGGGCAGCCCACGCTCGCCAGCCTGCTGCCCGGCATCACCTTTCTCAGCCCCGCTGTGTGGCAGTGGGCCACTGGCCTTGTGCAGACGCCGCTGGAGGAATCGTTCTGGTCGCTCTATGTCGAGGCGAAGTTTTACGTGTTCGCCGCGTTCGTGTACTTCTGGCGTGGTCGTCTGGCGCTGGTGGTGTGCACCACGGCGGCCTATGGACTGGCAGTGGCGCTGCGCGTGCTGCAGATGGCGCTGCCTTCACCGCAGACCGACCTGGCCTTCGCCGCAGCGCAGGCGATGTCGTTCCAGCACTTCGGCTGGTTTGGGGCCGGCGCCATGCTGTATGTGTTCTATGTGCAGCGCCGCCGGGGCTGGCTCGTGGCCGGGCTGGCGCTGGCGATCTTCAGCTCGCTGGGCTCGGCGTCGGCGGTGCTGCCGGGCTCCAGGGGCGTGGCGGCTGCCGCGTCCATCGTGGTCGTGCTGTTCTTTGTGGCGTCGCTGCGCAGCCCCCTTGTGCAGCGCTTCTTGAACATGCGGCTGTGGCAGTTTGCAGGTTTCATCAGCTACCCCTTGTACCTGCTGCACGAGAACGCGCTCATCTCGATGACCGCGCAGCTAGGCAAGGCTTGGCCGCAGCTGCCGCAAGCCGCGCTGCCATGGCTGCCCCTGGTGCCGCTGGCGGTGATCGTGGGACTGGCGTGGACCGTCGCCCGCTATGTCGAGCCGGCGCTGCGCCGCAGCTTGACGGCCGGCTTCCAACGGCTGCGGATGGGCGGGGCGCCGGCCTGAGCGGCCGCCTCTACCGGTCTGCGGCCGCAGCGGCGCTGGCGGCGCTGCCAGGCTGCGACACCCACACCAGGTTTTGAAAGATCTTGTACAGGTCCAGATGCAGGCCGTAGTTCCAACTGCGCATGGTCTTGTTGGGCCGGCCGCTCGGGTTGCGTTGCACGCGCAGCGAAATGCCTTCACCGCCGCGATCCACGACGAAGAAGCCGAACTCCTTCGCGGCCCGCGCGATCACCTTGCCTTCAGGGGTTTGCAGCCCCAGCGCGTCGGGCTGGGCGTGGGCGCTCAACGCCAGCCGCGAACCCATCGGCAGGGTGCCGGCATAGCGTGGGACCTCGGTCATCGCGCCTCTGTCGAAGGCATAGGCCGGATAGGCCACGACGGGCGTCAGCATGTGGCTCGGTATCGTGATGGCCATGGCGTGGCCGATGCGGCCCATCTTCAGTTCCTCCTCGTTGATCAGGCCCAGGTAGGCCGGCACCATCGAGGCGGTCTGGCCGTTCTCGTGGCCGTCGCCCATGCGATCGGCCCGGTTTCGGCTGTATGACAGCACCACCACCGGGCCGGACGAGAGTCTGATGGTGGCGAAGGTCTCCACCACATCGCCGTTCGGCTGGTAGACCACCATGTGGCCGTCAGGGCCCGGGGCCGGCAGGGCGGTCTTGGGCAACAGCATGGTGGGCGTCGCGCCGGGCACGTTCTTGATTTCGTTGAACACGGCAGGCAGCTGCCAGCTCGTGGTGGAGGTCGACGAGAACACGTTGCCGCGGAACGGGAACACCGGCGTGGACGACGCCAGGATCTCTGCCTCCACATCGGCCCGGTTGGCCGATCGCTGCCATTCGCCAGCGGCCACCTTGTACCAGGCGTTCGGGTTGAACAGGATCTGCACCGCCGGGTCGCTTCGCGCAGCCTTGTAGACGGGAATGGACCACACGTCTGGGCGGACCCAGCTGTCCAGGCCCACATGGACGTTGACGGGCACGGGGGGCGCCGTGTCCAGGGGCACTGCGGGTGAGATCCACAGACTGGCGGACAGCAGCAACATATCCAACATGGGGACTCCGTCTTCTGACATCTGACGTGGTGTTCACAGCAGTATGCATAACGATGGACAAATATTGTGTGCCGAAAGTCCGGAATGGTGCGAAGCGCTTCAGTGCGACCGCGAGCACCCTGAGCACGTCGCCGCCGGCCTGCTTGCGGGTGGGTGGGTGACTTAAGGAACAATCCAACCTGAATTTGCAATTCCCATGGGCGAGCACATGAACAGCCAACAGAAGATCTACGTCGCGGGCCACCGCGGCATGGTGGGCGGCGCCATCCTGCGCCAGCTACGCGCGCGCGGCGTGCCGGCCGATCAGATCGTCACCCGCACGCATGCGGAGCTGGACTTGACGAACCAAGCCGCTGTGCAAGACTTTTTCGCGCAGAACCCGGGCATCGGCCAGGTGTATCTGGCGGCGGCCAAGGTCGGCGGCATCCACGCCAACAACACCTACCCGGCCGAGTTCATCTACCAGAACCTGATGCTGCAGGCCAACGTGGTCCACCAGGCGTTTGCGGCGGGCGTGAAGCGGCTGCTGTTCCTCGGCTCCAGCTGCATCTACCCGCGCATGGCGCCGCAGCCCATGGCCGAAGATGCGCTGTTGACGGGCACGCTTGAGCCGACGAACGAGCCCTATGCCATCGCCAAGATCGCCGGCATCAAGCTGTGCGAGAGCTACAACCGCCAATACGGCGCCAGCCACGGCATCGACTACCGCAGCGTGATGCCCACCAACCTGTATGGCCCGGGCGACAACTACCACCCGCAAAACAGCCATGTGCTGCCGGCCTTGATCCGCCGCTTCCATGAGGCGCGCGAGGCCGGCGCGCCGCAGGTGGTGATGTGGGGCACGGGCACACCCAAGCGCGAGTTTCTGTACGTGGACGACATGGCCGCCGCCAGCATCCACGTGATGGACCTGGCGCACGATGTCTACGCCGCCCACACCAAGCCCATGCTCAGCCACATCAACGTGGGCACGGGCGAGGACCTGTCGATCCGCGAACTGGCCGGCCTGGTGGCCGAGGTGGTGGGCTACCAGGGCGAGATCGCCTGCGACGCCACCAAGCCCGATGGTGCGCCGCGCAAGCTGATGGACGTGACCCGCCTGCGTGACCTGGGCTGGCAGGCCAGCGTGCCGCTGCGCGATGGCATTGCCAAGGCGTACCAGGATTTCCTGCAGCAGCAGCCGGCCTGACCCCAGACCCCTTTTTTTCTCTCCAGATCCAAATATGTCCAAACGCGCACTCATTACCGGCATCACCGGCCAGGACGGCTCCTACCTTGCAGAGCTGCTGCTCGACAAGGGCTACGAAGTGCACGGCATCAAGCGCCGCGCCTCGTCCTTCAACACCGAGCGCATCGACCACCTCTACCAGGACCCGCACGTCGACAACCGCAAGCTGCACCTGCACTACGGCGACCTGACGGACACCAGCAACCTCACGCGCATCGTGCAAGAGGTGCAGCCCGATGAGGTCTACAACCTGGGCGCGCAGAGCCATGTGGCGGTGAGCTTCGAGGCACCTGAATACACCGCCGATGTGGACGCCATCGGCACGCTGCGCCTGCTCGAATCGATCCGCCTGTTGGGCATGGAGAAGAAGACGCGCTTCTACCAGGCCAGCACCTCCGAGCTGTATGGCCTGGTGCAAGAGATTCCGCAGAAAGAGAGCACCCCGTTCTACCCGCGCAGCCCGTATGGCGTGGCCAAGCTCTATGCCTACTGGATCACCAAGAACTACCGCGAGAGCTACGGCATGTACGCCTGCAACGGCGTTTTGTTCAACCACGAGAGCCCGCGCCGCGGCGAGACCTTCGTCACCCGCAAGATCACGCGCGGCCTGGCGAACATCGGGCAGGGTCTGGACAAGTGCCTGTACATGGGCAACATGGACGCGCTGCGCGACTGGGGCCACGCCAAGGACTATGTGCGCATGCAGTGGATGATGCTGCAGCAGCAGGAGGCCAAGGATTACGTGATCGCCACCGGCGTGCAGTACAGCGTGCGCGAGTTCATCTCCAAGGCCGCCGCGCAGCTGGGCGTGACGCTGAAGTTCGAAGGCAAGGGTGTGGACGAGAAGGGCATCGTTTCGGCCGTGCGGGGCGACAAGGCCCCGGCTGTGAAGGTGGGCGATGTGCTGGTGCAGGTCGACCCGCGTTACTTCCGCCCGTCGGAAGTCGAAACCTTGCTGGGCGACCCGGCGCTGGCCAAGGCGGACCTGGGCTGGGTGCCGCAGATCACGCTGGATGAGATGGTGCAAGAGATGGTCGCCGCCGATCTCGAAGTGGCCCGCCGCCATGCTTTGCTGAAGACGCATGGGTATGCCGTGCCGATGAGCATGGAGAGCTGAGCGGGCGCGGCGACGGCGGCACCTCGGCGCCTCGCCTTGCCACCGAGCCCAGCCGCGCCCCCACTACACCAGCGTGAACGGCCCCTCGACCACCGGCGCGGCGCGGGCCACAGCCGGCTCTGCATCGACTTCAACCGGCGCCAACGCGAGCGGCGGCATCGGCCTGCCGTAGATGCGCCGCACGCGCTCGGTCAGTGGCGGGTGTGCGTCGAACCAGCCGGCGCCCGGCCCACCGTCGCTGACCAGCAGCAGGTGGTGCAGGGCAGGGTGCAACGGGTGTGCGGGCAAATGCAGCGCGCTCGCCTGGCGTTGCTCGGTCATCACCTTGCGCAGCACGCCACCCAGGCCGTCACGGCTGCGCGTCCACTGCACGGTGCGGGCGTCGGCCAGGTATTCGCGCTGGCGCGACACAGCGCCCTGCAGCACGCGCCCGGCCAGCCAGCCGAACGATCCCATGACGCGCACCGGCCAGCCCGCCAGCCCCGCCAGGCCACCGCGCTCGCACAGCGTGGTGCCGAAGTGGTGCACCAGCTCCAGCCCGTAGACCATGCCGCTGAGCTGCATGTTCAGGCGCGTGTCGCCCTCGTGGATGTGGCTGCACTCGTGTGCCACCATGCCCTGCAGCTCATCGCGCGTGAGGCATTCGAGCGCGCCCTCGGTCACGGCGACGACGGCGTCCTGCTCGCTCCAGCCGGTGGCGAAGGCGTTGATGCCCGGCTCGCGCGTGACGACCATGGCGCGCGGCGGCAGCATGTGGGCGGCGATGCTGATCTCGGCCACGATGTTGCACAGCCGCTGTTCGGCGTGCGATTGCGCGGGCCGCGCCTCGCGTGCACCAGCGCGCCGGGCCAGGCGCTCGGCGGCGCCGGGCGCGTCGCGGTCGGAGACCTCGATCCACCAGCCGCCCAGCACCAGCAGCAGCGTGACGCCCACGTTCACGCTGAAGAAGAACGCCGGGAAGGCCAGGCCGCCCAGCACCCATGACAGTGCCTGCCATGCCAATGCCAAGGCCGCGTGCACGCCGGCCACGGTGGCCAGTACAGCCAGCGCGAAGCCGGCCAGCAGCTGCAGCGTCTGGCGGCGGGCTTCGTCCTGGTGCTCGAAGAAGCGCACGGCCGTCGGACCCGTGGCGACGCCCTAGAACTGCACCTTGGGCGCGCTGCGTTCGTCAGCCGACTGCGTGGACTGCAGCATGGCCGCCGGCGCGAAGCCGCCCAGCCGCGCCACCAGCAGATCGGGGAAGCGGGTGGCCGCGTCGTTGAAGTGCAGCACCTGGTCGTTGTAGGCCTGCCGCGCAAAGCCGATGCGGTTTTCGGTGCTGGTCAGCTCTTCGCTGAGCGATTGCATGGTCGCGTCGGCCTTGAGCGCGGGGTAGTCCTCGGCCACGGCCAGCAGCCGGCCCAGGCTGCCTCCCAGCGCCTGCTCGGCCGCGCCCCATGCGCCGATGGCGGCGGCGCTGGCCGGCTGCAGCCGCGCGGCAGCGGCAGCGCCCTGGGCCGCGCCACGGGCCTGCGTGACGGCCTGCAGCGTGCCGGCCTCGTGCGCCAGATAGCGTTTGGCCACCTCGACCAGGTTGGGCACCAGATCGTGCCGGCGTTTGAGCTGCACGTCGATCTGTGCAAAGGCATTGGCGATGCGGTTGCGTGCCTGCACCAGACGGTTGTAGGCGGCGATGGCCCAGACCAGCGCGATGGCGACGACGGCAAGCAGCACCCAGGTGGCGGTGCTCATCGTGCGCTCCAGAAACCCTGGTGCGTGGCCACCAGTTCATCGGCCACGGCGGCCACGGGGCCGATCACCTCGACCGCCCGTTGACCGCGCGCGAAGACCTCGCGGCAGGGCAGCGAGAGCGTGGGGTTCTCGGGGTGGCTGCCGGTCAGCGCCAGCAACGCCGTTTCACCAGCGCCATAGACCACACGGCCGATCTGCGCCCAGTAGATGGTGCCGGCGCACATGGCGCAGGGCTCGAAGGTGGTCACCAGCGTGCACTGCGCGAGATAGGCGCCCGGGTAGTTGTGCGCTGCCGTGCGGGCGAGGGTGGACTCGGCGTGGTTCACGGTGTCGATGTTGCCCTGCTCGGCCAGCACGGTCTCGCCATCGGGTGCCAGCAGCAGAGCGCCGAACGGGTGGCGCCCCATGGCCATGGCGCGACGCGCGACCACGTCGGCGCGGCGCAGGTGGCGGGTGAGTTGGTCGGGAGTGAGGTCGGTCATGGGTCCAGTCACTGTGAGGCAAACGGTCGTCGTTCGGTTGCGACTCATGTTGTGTCGCTGTCCAACGCCGAGGGCGGAAGTGTGTTGCGAACATGCGGTGTTTGGCAATCAACGACTGGCGAAGGCAACTGCGGCCAGCGCGCGGTTCTTAGCCCCATGCGATTCACGTTCGCTTTGCAGTCGGGAGGGGCGCTCTCTCTGGGGGCCGCGCTCACTGGTGTCCGCCCGGCCTGGGGTGCCCGCCGTGGCCGCCCGGTGGACGCGTCCCTCGCCTAGGGGCTCGGGCAGCCTGCGGTGCTCGGCCTGCGGGCGCATTGCACAACTCGCACCGTTCACTGCGTTCACTCACCTCGAACAAGTGCAATGAGTCAGTCATTGAGGCGTGCTGCGCCGCCGCCCGCAGTCCTGCGCTCCTCGGCGCGGCCACAGGTTGGCCACGGCGGGCACCCCAGGCCGGGCTACGTGGCGGGCGGCTGGAGCGCTGTCTGGACTTGCGATGACGCCTTGTGATCCGGAGAACGCGTGCGGACGGCTTCGTGGGTGCGGGCCATGCAATGCAGTCGGCGGGACCCACGCTGATCGGCGTCTGCGCGTCCGACATTCAGGCCAGCGCTCAACGACTAGTCTGCAGCATCACTTCCAGGAGCCACGCATGTCCAGCAACATTCAGCTCGATCCTAACGGCGAGCGTGCCGAGGCCACCGAAGCGATGGAGTCGACACCGATCAGCGGCAAGGATCACGCGTACCAGGCTGACGGAGATCACCGCCCGCGCCATGGGGCAACGGCGGTCCCAGGCGGCCCGTCCGATTGCTGCGGCCAAGGCGTTACAAAGGTAGGCACCGCGCCCAAGGTTGGCGTCGAGACCGAACGCCGCATCGGCGAAGGCATTCCCGGTGCGGGCCGGTCGCCCGAAGTCAACTCGATGCCAGACGCGCCGAGTGAACGCGTGCCGCGCGTCTGACCGCTTTTGCGGCCTTCGGATCGGCGTCGACGCCTTGTGATGGCCTCGTTCCGGCGTCGGACTTGAATGCCCACCAAGCTTAGTGCCGCCGTCATCCACGGGCTCCGCAAGCCTACGTCTCGCAGCGCTTCACTTGTCGAAGCGATTCTGATGCCGTTGTGCGCCGCGAGCGATTGATTGGCCGCCTGGTCGCCAAGTAGACCAAGGGATTCTGCTTGCCCGGTGGCTAGGCGAGCTTCTCTGCATGGTGTTTGTCTAGCCGCTGCAAGGTCACAGGCCGGGCACGATGAGCCTGGTAGAGACCGATTCCTCTGGAGCAGCCGTCTGTCTGGGCGCGTTGCCCGGACGTGCTGCAGATGCGCCCGCCCAGCGGCGCAGCCCGTCGCGGCCCGATGCCGCCCGTAGCAGCAGGGCCCCTGCCACCATGGCATGAAGCACTGCACTGAGCCGGTTGGGGGACCGCAGCGCGCAAAACGCGAAAGCTCCAGCACCCAGCAGCGTGACAGTGTGCTCCCGTGGAGCGCTGTCTCGCGCGTCGTCGTAATCGATGAGCTCGCGCACCTGCTGACGCAAGCCGCGGGAGCCACCGTGGGTTGAGGGCGTCGAGTTGTCAAATGATGGGGTCATGTAGATCTCCGGATAAAGCGCCACCCTGCATTGGATTGGGAACACCGTTGACGCACCGGTGTAGTCGCATCGAGCACCAGGCGCATCGATGCCCTGTCCGCACCGTCGTGGTTGTTTTACCGTGCTCTGCCGCGGCGAACCAGATTCACAATGGCCAGCAGGATCGCAGCGCCAACAAATGAGACCAGCAGTGAGGGCAGGCTGAAATTGTCCTGGTTGATCGTGCTGACGCCTACCAGCGGCGAAATGAACCAACCTGCGAGGATGGCTCCCACGATGCCAACGACAACATTCAGGAAGATCCCTTGTTGCCCGTCGGTTTTCATGATCATGCTGGCGATCCAGCCAATCAGCCCACCCACCACCAACCAAATAATCAGGTTCATTTCCATCTCCTCCGGGCATGCCGAAATTGGCTAATGCACTCTACTGTGGGAACTGCTCACTGAATGACTTAACCGGCGCTGGTCACTGACAGCCAAGTTCCTTCTTCCGAATCGGTCTGCGCCTACTTCGAAGTCGAATTGCCTTACACAGCCAGACAACGCTACGCGCTGCTGGCGATGTTCACATCACCATTGCCCAGCGCTGATGCGAGCGCCCGCCGGGACACCGTCTTGGCACGTTCCGCACGCTTCATCGGCCGCTCGGGCACTCTCGCACCTGAGCCCCCTAGGCCGGAGGCTTGCGGGTGTGGGGACTGACCGCCAGTCCGGCCAAGCGGTTATCGACGACTGAACAAGACAACGCATGGCCGCATGGGCAGACCTCGCTGGCGCGGACGAAACTGCATCATGTGGAGATCCATGCGGATGGAGCCCGCCAGCCCTCGACCCATGCCGCTACGTTTTCGGCCGGCATTGGTTTTGCGATTGCGTAGCCTTGGGCAAGTTCACAACCGAGTACGAGAAGTTCCTGACCGAGACTGTCGGTTTCAACTCCTTAGGCAATAACGCGTCGGTTGAATGCTTTGGCAAGGCCAATGATCCCCTTGACGATGGACAGATTGTCTGGGTCGACCAGCATGTCCCGAATAAAGCTCTGGTCAATCTTCAGGGTGGATACGGGAAATCGTTTAAGGTAAGTCAGGGAAGAGTAGCCTGTACCGAAATCATCTAAAGAGAATTCCACTCCAAGGTTCTGGCATTCATGCATGATGTGCTGCACCGAAGCAACGTCGTCAAAAGCACTTGTTTCGAGGATTTCGAGCTCCACGTGGACTGGTGGAACAGCCGGACATCGCAGTAGCGCCGCAGCGAGATGAGCCGAGAATCCTTTGTCCTTGAACTGCCGAGCTGAAACGTTGATGCTCACGGGTAGCGCAAACCCGCGAGTGTGCCAAATGTTCGCTTGCTGCAACGCAGTGTCAATGACCCACGCGCCCAGCAATTCATTCAATGGATGCTTTTCGATGACCGGCAGAAATGCGCCCGGATACACGAGCCCGCGCTGAGGATCCTGCCAGCGGACTAGGGCCTCCAAACCCACAACTTGCTTGGTTCGCATGTTGACCTTGGGCTGATAGTGCAAGACGAACTCGTTGCGTTCCAGCGCCAGCGCGATGCGAGACTGTTGAACGCTCTGATGCTTGACTTCCGCATCCTGTGCGGCGTCGAACAAGTGATACGTGCCTTTGCCCGTTCGCTTCGCCTCATACATCGCGTGATCGGCATGGCGTATCAACTGCTCGGCATCGACCAAGTCGCCTGGGAACAAGGTGACACCGATGCTGGCGGAAACGTTCAGCACGTGACCGCCTGCGTCGAGAGGCTGCGAACAAGCTTTCAATAGCCGGTGTACCAGCTGGATACCGTCTTCGGCACAATTCAGGTCGGTCAGCACCACAACGAATTCATCGCCCCCCATCCGGGCCACCGTGTCTCCCTCGCGAAGGGCCGTACGCATCTGTCGCGATAATGTGACGAGTAATTGGTCACCGATGGCGTGCCCAAAATTGTCGTTGACGACCTTGAATCCGTCGATGTCCATGTACAACACCGCGATCATCTGCTGATGGCGCTTGCAGTTCGCCATGGCCTGTTGCAGCCGGTCAGAGAGCAATAGACGGTTGGGCAAGTGCGTCAGGGCGTCAAAGTGAGCCACATAGTCCAGCCGTTCCTGCTGAAGCTTAAAAGCCGTGACGTCAGAGAAAAGCGCTACGTAATTGCACACGACTCCCCGTTCGTCGAAAATTTTGCTGAGCCTCATCAACACAGCATAAGCAGTCCCGTCCTTTCGCCGGCTCCACAGCTCGCCCCTCCACTCGCCGCTCCGCAGGACCGTCCGACGTATGCATTTGAAATAGCTGGGACCTTGTCTGCCGGAGCGAAGACGTTGCGGGTCCATGCCCAGGGATTCGTTTCTTGAGTAACCGGTGATTTGAGTGAATGCTGGATTCACGTCCGCTATGAGACCTCTCTGATCCAGAATCAGAATGCCTTCTCCTGTCGCCATGAATACACTGGCGGTGAGCCGAAGGTGAGCCTCTGTCGCCTTTTGTGCTGTGATGTCACGCGCAATTTTGGAGGCGCCAATGATGGCTCCGTTGCGATCGCGAATAGGTGAAATCGTCACCGAGACGACTATACGCTTGCCGTTTTTGTGCACCCGCTCTGTTTGGAAATGATCAACCTTGATCCCCAGCAAGATCTGCTGAAGGATGTAGGATTCCTCATTTAGGCGGTCTGGAGGGAATATGGCCAGTATGGGCTTGCCCACCATCTCATCTTCTGTGTACCCAAAGATTGATTCCGCTCCGACGTTCCAGCTGGTGACAAGTCCGTCCAACGTCTTGCTGATGATCGCATCATCCGAGCTCTGCACGATCGCGTGAAAATGTTCCAGCGTATGGGCCAGAACATATTCGACTGCACGATCGCTTCCTGAGCTCGTCATGTGTGCTCGTGGAAAATCTTCGACCATATTAAACTCCCATGCACATTCGGGTTAGTAGAAGTATTTCCTGAGACCGGCGGGCAGCGGCTATGCCATCGCGTTGCGCATTCACAGCGCTGTCTGCATCACAGTAGGTGCAGCTTCTTCGGCTGGTCTGCGATGGCCTGCGCGTCATCGCCGATCAATGCCCTGAGCACACCCGGGTCGGCGGGCGGCGCTGCGGCCGCCGAATCGCGACCGGCCGCCATACCGGGGAGGGCGCTTGCTTCAGCCTGCGGCGGCGGCGGCGGTGCGGTTGCGGGGGTCAGACACCGCATCAGCAGGCACGTGCCCTCTTCTCACTGCGGTACCCATCCTCGGTGTCCTGCAGGCGGGCATCCTCCTCGGCGTTCAGATCGATACGCACGCCCACGCGCAAGCTCGCCGCAGGCGAACTCATCGACGCCGGCGATGCCGCTGACGGCCTTTCGAAGTAGGGCGCCGCAGTTCTGGGACCAGTATTCATGAGAAGTTGCACGAGTGCCGACCGGGCAGCCCGACCCCTTACCGTAGGGTCTGTGAGGCGCCAGGGACATACGTATGCGCACCTATCGCTGATCTCACCACAGCCATTCGGCGCGCCAACGAGGTCGATGATCGACACGACAACGTTAGGCATCGCCACGGGTCCTCCGCCTGTGCGCGCTTGGCCTTCTCCTTGCGCTGCTGCGCTATCGGCGTGTCCGAAATTGCTTGACCACGACAGTCATGCTTGTTTGTCCTCGTTTGGGAAAGTCCGTATCGAGGTGTCCATCGAAATGGGACCATGACAGCAGCACATACGACACAACGGGCGCACAAGGCCACGTCCCCGCCAGAAGACCTCTAGAGGCCTGCCCCTCACGCCCCCTGCGACCCCCGGTGCGCCCAACCGGTGGTGTGCTTCTCGATGAAGCTGAACAGCTCATACATCACCATCGCCATCGCGCCCACCACCAGCAGCCCGGCGAACGCCAGACCCATCTGCATGGCCGAGCCGGCGGAGATCAGCAGGTAGCCGATGCCTTCGTTCGCGGCCGTCATCTCGGACACCGTGGTGCCGACGAAGGCCAGCGTGATGGCGACCTTCAGCGAGCCGTAGAAGTACGGCATGGAGCGCGGCAGGCCGACTTTGACCAGCACATCCCAGCGCTTGGCGCCGAGCACGCGCAGCACGTCTTCCAGCTCGGGCTCCAGCGTGGCCAGGCCGGTGGCGATGTTGACCATGATGGGAAAGAACGAGATCAAGAACGCCGTGAGAATCGCCGGCCCCACGCCGATGCCGAACCACACGACGAGGATGGGCACGAAGGCCGCCTTGGGCAGAGCGTTGAAGGCCGTCATCAGCGGGTAGACCGCCGCATACGCCAGGCGCGACGAGCCGATGACGAAGCCCAGCAGCACGCCCACCACGATGGCCAGACCGAAGCCGGCCATCGTCACCCAGTAGGTGCGCCAGGCGTGGCCGGCGATGATGCCTTTGAACTCCCAGAACTGCTCCCAGATGCGCAGCGGGCTGGGGAAGATGAACTCGGACACCTGAAATGCCGAGCAGATGATCTGCCACAGCACGATCACCACGGTCAGCAGCAACCAGGGGGACCAGGCTTCGACGACTTTCTTGTTCATGGGATCAGACAGGCATGGTGGTGTCGGCGGGCTTGGCGGCACCGCTGCGGATGGCGCCAATGTGGCTGCGCAGCTCGAGCACGATGTCGGTGAACTCCTTGGTGTAGGTGAGCTCCAGCTCGCGCGGGCGGGGCAGTTCGATGTCGCGCTTGACGACGAAGCGGCCGGGGCTCTTGCTCATCACGTAGACCGTGTCGGCCAGGAACACCGATTCCCGCAGGTCGTGCGTCACGAGGATCACGTTGAAGCGCTGCTCGGTCCACAAGTCGCGCAGGATGCACCACAGCTCTTCACGCGTGAACGCGTCCAGTGCGCCGAAGGGCTCGTCCAGCAGCAGCATCTTGGGCTCGTGGATCAGCGCGCGGCAGATGCTGGCGCGCTGCTGCATGCCGCCCGAAAGCTGCCAGGGAAATTTGTCTTCGTAGCCGCCCAGGCCCACCTTCTGCAGCAGGCGGCGGGCGCGCTCCACATACTCCTTACGCTTCGCTTTGAAGGTGGAACGGTAGGGCTCCACGATCTCCAGCGGCAGCAGCACGTTGTCGACCGTGGTGCGCCAGGGCAGCAGCGACGGCGCCTGGAACGCCATGCCCGAGATTTTCAAAGGGCCAGTCACAGGCGCGCCGTCGATCAGGATCTTGCCCATCGACGGCATCTTCAGCCCGGTGGTGAGCTTCATGAACGTCGACTTGCCGCAGCCCGAGGGGCCGACGATGGCGATGAACTCGCCCTGCTTGACCTTCAGGTCGATGGCCTCAACGGCGAAGTGGTTCTCGCGCAGCAGCTCTTCGTTGTAGGCCAGCCAGACGTCGCGGAAGTCGACGAAGTCGGGGGTCTCGGGCGTGCTCATCAACCGCTTACTTCTTCGGCAGGATGTTCAGCTCGGCCGCCGTCGGCAGGAACGAGCCGTTCCAGATCACGTCGGGGTTGACGCGCGTCTTGGTGTTGAACGCGTCGGAGACTTGCGAGGCCATCAGCGTCAGGCGCGGGCCGTTGATCTGGCCGAAGCCTTCGGCGCGGGCGTTGGGGCTGTTGATGACGGTGTCGATGGCCATCTGCAGGCGGCGCGTTTCCATGGCCACGTTGATGATGCCGTCACGCGCCTTCACGTCGGCGATGGCGGCTGTGGGGTTGGCGATCACGTCTTTGGCGCCCTTGGCGAAGGCCTGCAGGAAGGCTTTGATCGCGGCCGGGTTCTCTTTGACCATCTTGGGCGAGGCGATGACGACGTTGCCGTACAGCTTCACGCCAAACTGCGGGTAGGGCAGCACGACGATGTCTTCGATCTTGGCGCCGCGTGCTTCCAGGTTCAGAAGGGATGTGAAGGTGAAGCCGGTGATGGCGTCGATGTCGCCGCGCACCAGCATGGTCTCGCGCAGCGGCGGGTCCATGGCCGTCCACTGCACGTTGCTGACGTTGTTGGCCTTGGCGAAGATGGGGAAGGCGCGGCGGCCGGCATCGAACACCGGGGCGCCGAGCTTCTTGCCCGACAGGTCGGCGGGGGTCTTGATGCCGCTCTTCTTGAGCGCCATGACCGAGGCCGGCGTGTCGTTGTAGACCATCATCACGGCGATGGGCTTGTTCGGCGCATCGGGGTTGTTGGCGTGGAATTCCATCAGCGCGGCCAGGTCGGCAAAGCCCATGTCGTAGGCGCCAGAGGCCACGCGCGTGACCGTGCCACCCGAGCCGTTGCCGGCGTCGATGCTCACGTCCAGTTTGGCGTCCTTGAAGTAGCCCTTGGCGGCCGGCGTGAGGAACAGCGCGGCCGGGCCTTCGAAGCGCCAGTCGAGCTGGAACTTGATGGGCGTGGTCTGCGCATGGGCCTGCAACCCCAGGCCCAGGGCGGACGCAGCAAGAAACGTTTGGATCAGTTGGCGCTTGTTCATCGGAGTCTGCTCGGTGAAAAGGTAGATAAATGTTTCAAGCAATCACCGTGCCGGCACGGCAATGGTGCTTGCAAGCACCTTGAAAGTGCAAAAGCCCCGCCGCATGCACTGCGACGGGGCCATTTTTGCCGAGAGCGGGGCGCGCGCCCTTATTTGGTGATGTTGGCGTCGGCCACGGCCAGAGCCGTCATGTTGACCACGCGGCGCACGGTGGCCGAGGGGGTCAGGACGTGGGCGGGCTTGGCGGCGCCCAGCAGGATGGGGCCGACGGTGACGCCGTTGGCGCCGGTCATCTTGAGCACGTTGAACAGGATGTTGGCGGCGTCCAGATTCGGGCAGATCAAGAGGTTGGCCTCACCGGTGAGCGTGCTGTCGGGCAGCACGCTGCGGCGCACTTCATCGGAGAGCGCGGCGTCGCCGTTCATCTCGCCGTCGCATTCGACATCGGGCGCCAGCTGGGAAAACAGCTCGCGCGCCTGGCGCATCTTGCGGGCCGAGCCGCGCTCGGACGTGCCGAAGTTCGAGTGCGACAGGAAGGCCACCTTGGGCGGAAGGCCGAAGCGGCGCACTTCTTCGGCAGCCATCACGGCGATCTGCGCCAACTGCTCGGCCGTGGGGTCTTCATGCACATTGGTGTCCGCCACGAACAGGGTGTACTTGTCCAGCGTGAGCGCGTTCAGCGTGGCAAAGCCGGGGCCGCTTTTTTGCGTGCCGAGCAGCTGGCCCAGGATCTTCAGGTGGCTGTCGAACCGGCCGACCAGGCCGCACAGCATGGCGTCTGCGTCGCCCAGGTGCAGCATCAGCGAGGCGATGGTGGTGTTGGAGCGGCGCACCATGGCCTTGGAGGCCTCGGGCGTGATGCCGCGCCGGCCCATCAGCGTGTGGTAGGCCTCCCAATACTGGCGGAAGCGGGGGTCGTTCTCAGGGTCGACGATCTCCACGTCGCGCGCCAGGTTCAGGTGCAGGCCGGCCTTCTTGACGCGCGCCGCAATGACATCGGGGCGGCCGATCAGGATGGGCTCGGCCATGCCTTCGTCCACCGCCAGCTGGGCAGCACGCAGCGCGCGGTCGTCTTCACCTTCGGCGTAGGCCACGCGCTTCTTGGTGGCCAGCTTGGCGGCCGTGAACACCGGGCGCATGAACATGCCGGTGTGGTAGACGAAGCGGCCCAGGTGCTGGGTGTAGGTCTCCATGTCTTCGATCGGCCGGGTGGCCACGCCCGAGGCCGCCGCCGCCCTGGCCACGGCCGGGGCGATGCGCAGGATCAGCCGCGAATCGAACGGCGTGGGGATGATGTAGTCCGGGCCGAACGACAGCTCTTTGCCGGCGTAGGCGGTGGCCACTTCTTCGCTGATGTCGGCCTTGGCGAGGTCGGCGATCTCGCGCACGCAGGCCAGCTTCATCTCTTCGGTGATCTTGGTCGCGCCGCAGTCGAGCGCGCCGCGGAAGATGTAGGGGAAGCACAGGACGTTGTTGACCTGGTTCGGATAGTCCGAGCGGCCGGTGGCGATGATGCAATCGGGCCGCACTTCCTTGGCCAGCTCGGGGCGGATCTCGGGCTCGGGGTTGGCCAGCGCCAGGATGATGGGCTTGTCGGCCATGGTCTTGACCATGTCCTGCGTCAGCACGCCGGCCGCCGAGCAGCCCAGGAACACGTCCGCGTTGTTCACCGCGTCGGCCAACGTGCGGGCCGAGGTGTCCTGCGCGTACTTTTCCTTCGACACGTCATAGCCGCCGGGGCGGCCTTGGTAGATCACGCCCTTGGAGTCGCAGGCGTAGATGTTCTTGCGCTGCACACCCAGGCCGACCATCACGTCCAGGCAGGCAATGGCGGCGGCGCCGGCACCGGAGACCGCCACCTTCACGTCCTCGATCTTCTTGCCCACCAGTTCCAGCCCGTTCAGCAGCGCGGCCGACGAGATGATGGCCGTGCCGTGCTGGTCGTCGTGGAACACCGGAATGTTCATGCGCTCGCGCAGCTTCTGTTCGATGTAGAAGCACTCGGGCGCCTTGATGTCTTCAAGGTTGACGCCGCCCAGCGTGGGCTCCATCGCGGCAATGATGTCGACCAGCTTGTCCGGGTCGTTCTCGGCCAGTTCGATGTCGAACACGTCGATGCCGGCGAACTTCTTGAACAGGCAGCCTTTGCCTTCCATGACGGGCTTGGAGGCCAGCGGGCCGATGTTGCCCAGGCCCAGCACCGCCGTGCCGTTGGTGATCACGCCGACGAGGTTGCCGCGCGAGGTGTATTCCGCTGCCAGCGAGGGGTCGCGCTCGATGTCCAGGCAAGGGTAGGCGACGCCCGGCGAGTAGGCCAGCGACAGGTCGCGCTGGTTCATCAGCGGCTTGGTGGGCGTGACGGAAATCTTGCCCTTGGTGGGCGTGCAGTGGTACTCACGCGCGGCTTCGCGCAGGGCCTGCTCGGCAGGGGAGAGTTCTTTGCTCAATTGTGACTCCTCGAATGAAAAAGGCGGTGCAGAGCCTACTCCAAGCAGGCACGCGATCGCGCCTGTCTGCATAGGGAATTACCAGTTGTCCGTATACGCGGCGCGGGATGTGCGGGGTGATGCTGGCATGCAGAATGCCGCGCATGACGATGCAGCCCGCGCTCGACGAATGCCTGGCCCGCCTGGCGCTGCAGGACGGCGTGCTGGTGCGCGTGGCGGCCACCCAGGGCTCGGCCCCACGCGAGGCCGGCACGTGGATGGCGGTGTGGCGGGCCGCCTTGACAGGGACCATCGGCGGCGGGCAGTTGGAATACCAGGCGATCGCCGCAGCCCGCGCGCTGCTGGCGGGCGATGGGCAGCGTGGCGACGAGTGTGCAGATGCGGTTGCAGATGCAGATGCAGGTGCAGGTGCGGTTACGGGCGGGGGCGCGCGCGCGGTGCCTGGTGCCAGCGATGTGCCGGCCGACGGCGCCACGCTGCGCTACCCGCTGGGCCCCAGCCTGGGGCAGTGCTGCGGGGGCGTGATGTTCCTCACCTACCGCCGCATTCGCGCAGCCGACGCACCCGCCCTGCGCGCGGAGCTGACGGCGCAGCTGGCGCCGGTGGCGCTGTTCGGTGGCGGCCATGTGGGCGCGGCCATCGTGCGGCTGTTGGCGGCGCTGCCGTACGCCGTGCGCTGGATCGACAGCCGCGACGGTGTGTTCCCCCCCGCCGTGCCGGCCCAGGTGCAGACCGAACACAGCGAGCCGGTGCACGGCGCCGTGGCCGCGCTGCCGTCGGGCTCGCGCGTGTTGATCATGAGCTTCAGCCATGCCGAGGACCTGGACATCGTCATCGCCTGCCTGCAGCGCCTGCGTGCCAGGGGCGACCTGCCCTATGTGGGCTTGATCGGCAGCAAGACGAAGTGGGCCACCTTCCGCCACCGGCTGCAGGCGCGCGGGTTCGGCGACGACGAGCTGGCGCGCATCACCTGCCCGATCGGCGTGCCCGGCATCGCGGGCAAGGAGCCCGAGGTGATCGCCGTGGCCGTGGCGGCGCAGCTGCTACAGGTGGCTCCGCCTACGCCGGCAAGCGGTACGCCAGCACCTTGAGGCTGCGCTGTTCGTCGACGTCGGCGAACACCGGCGGGTTGGCCACGCGCTCGACGAACTGCAGCTGCGGCGCCTGCTCGGCCATGTGCTGCTGCAGGAAGTCCACGCCCAGCTCGGGCGCGTTCAGGCACACCAGCGCATGGCCGCCCGGCATCAGCAGCTCGGGCAGGCGGCGCATCACGCGCGCGTAGTCCTTGGTGGCGACGAAGCTGCCCTTCTGGTAGCTGGGCGGGTCGACGACGATCAGCTCGTAGGCGCCGCCGCGGTTGATCTTGCCCCAGCTGCTGAACACATCGTGTGCCGCAAAGCTGGCCCCGGCCGCCACGCCGTTGAGCTGGTGGTTCTGCTGGCCCGTGGCCAGGGCCGGGCGGCTCATGTCCATGTTGAGCACCTGGCCGGCGCCGGCCAACCGCGCCACGACCGAGAACGCACAGGTGTAGGCAAACAGGTTCAGCACGCGGATGCGCGCCGGCTCGGTCTGCGTGGCCTGTGCCGTGACCGTGCGGCGCACCCATTCGCGCCCCGGCGCCATGTCGGGGAAAAAGCCGTGGTTCTGCCCGCGCAGCACATGCACCAGGTAGCGCGCACCGGCCTCGGTGACGATGTGCGGCTGCGGTACCTCACCCGCCATGACCCGCGTCTCGGCCTGGCCGCCGGGCAGGCGCAACTGCAGCACCCAACTCAGCGGCTGGTTGGGCGCGAGCTGCAGCCAGCGCTGGCGCAACGCGTCGTCGATGGCGGCGATGCTGGTGTCGTTGATCGCCGCGAAGCTGGTGAGCAGCAGCACGGGCGGGAAGGCGTCGAGCACCAGGTGTTCACAGCCAGCGTGCAGACCACCCCGACCGTGGAAGATGCGCTGCACATCGGTGGCCTGTGGCATGCGCGCGATGGCGTCGAGAAGGGCTTGCATGGCGGGATTGTCACAGGGGATCTGGTCGAGCCTTGCCCGCCCCGTGTCCCACATACCGCCCCGCCCATACCCCTTATGCCCAATCCCATATGCCATGCGGCCCGCCATCCCGGACCATCGCGCATCGGCCCGGATGGCGGGCCCCAACGACCACGAACGTGGCCCACGCGCATGAACACCACCACCCGCACGGGCGATGCCCAGCCGATCCGCTTCTACCACCAGGGCCGCGTGGTCGACGTGGGCGACGTGGCGTCCACGCGCTCGGTGCTGGACTGGCTGCGCGAGGATGCGCGCTGCACCGGCACCAAAGAGGGCTGCAACGAGGGGGACTGCGGCGCCTGCACCGTGGTGCTGGGCGAGCTGGACGCACAGGCCCCTGGCGGCATGAAGCTGCAAACGGTGAACGCGTGCATCCAGTTCGTGCCCACGCTGCACGGCAAGGCGCTGTTCACGGTGGAAGACCTGAAGCCGCAATGCCCCGGCGCCCGTGGCACGAAGGACGACGCGCTGCACCCGGTGCAGCAGGCGCTGGTGGACTGCCATGGCTCGCAGTGCGGCTTTTGCACGCCGGGCTTCGTGATGTCGCTGTGGTCCACCTACGAGGCGCACCAGGACCAGGGCACGCGGCCCACGCGCCAGCAGCTCGCCGATGATCTGTCGGGCAACCTGTGCCGCTGCACCGGCTACCGGCCGATCCTGGACGCCGGGCAGCGCATGTTCGACCTGCCTGCAGTGCGGCTGGACCTGGCGCCGGTCGTGCAGGCGCTCAAGGGCCTGCAGCGCGATGAGACGTTCACCTATGCGGCGCCGAACGGTTCGCCAGCCGAGCGCTTCATGGCGCCCACCACGCTGCCCGAACTCGCCGCGCTGCGCGAGGCGTACCCGCAGGCGCGGTTGCTGGCCGGCTCCACCGACATTGGCCTGTGGGTCAACAAGCAGTTCCGCGCGCTGGGCGACATCCTGTATCTGGGCGACGTGGCAGAGCTCAAGCGCATCGGAGTGCGCGGGCAGAGCGACAGTGAGGCGACCGGCGTCAGGTTCCAGCGGGGCGACGCGCGCGAGCCAAGCGAGGGCCACGCAGAGGGCGCCGAGCTCTACATCGGTGCCGGCGCCTCGCTCGAAGACGCCTGGCGC
The DNA here is from genome assembly GCF_056521305.1 of Rhodoferax sp. RT4P68. Lineage (NCBI taxonomy): Bacteria > Pseudomonadati > Pseudomonadota > Betaproteobacteria > Burkholderiales > Comamonadaceae > Rhodoferax > Rhodoferax sp. RT4P68. Next base: position 102,271 of record NZ_JBWMBB010000016.1, on the reverse strand, counting down.
GCCTTGGCGCAGCGGGTGCCCACGCTCACCGACGTGTGGCTGCGCTTTGCGTCACCCCCCATTCGCCATGCCGGCACCATGGGCGGCAACGTGGCCAACGGCTCGCCGATCGGCGATGCGCCGCCTGTGCTGATGGCGCTGGACACGGTCATCGAGTTGCGCCGTGGCGCCCACACACGCCGCATGCCGCTGGAGGATTTCTACCTCGGCTACATGCATAGCGCGCTGCAGGAAGGCGAGTTCGTGCAGGGCCTGGCCGTGCCGTTGGCCGCCATGCGCCGCCAGGTGCGCGCCTACAAGATCAGCAAGCGTTTCGACTGCGACATCTCGGCGCTGTGCGCCGGCCTGACCATCGCGCTGGACGGCGGCACCGTGCACAGCGTGCGCCTGGCCTACGGCGGCATGGCCGCCACCGTGCGCCGCGCGCGACAGGCCGAGGCGGCGCTGCTGGGCCAGCCCTGGACGCAGGCCAGCGTGCGTGCCGCGCAGGCCGCGTTGGCGCAGGACTTCAAGCCGCTGTCGGACATGCGTGCGTCTGCCGCTTACCGCCTGCAGGTGGCGCAAAACCTGCTGCAGCGCTTCTGGCTGGAGACGCGGGCCGAAGACGCCTTACCCGCTGCGGCGACCAGCGTGTGGAGCGTGATGCCGCACGCGACCGCTTGAGGAACACAGACATGAACAAGCCCCTGGACCCTGAGTTGCTGCAGCCCACGCCAGCCTTTGCCGACTACCGGCACAACAGCGCCGCGCGCATCGACGCAACGGCGGAGGCGCGTGCACACGAGGGCGGTGCCCGCGTGGGCATCAGCCGGCCACACGAATCGGCGCACCTGCATGTGGCCGGCGAGGCGCCCTACATCGATGACCTGCCGGAGTTGGCGGGCACGCTGCACTGCGCGCTGGGGCTGTCGCCGGTGGCGCACGGCCGGCTGACGGCGCTGTCGCTGGATGCGATCCGCGCCATGCCCGGCGTGGTGGACGTGCTGACCGCCGCCGACATTCCAGGCCCGAACGACTGCGGATCGATCGTCCACGACGACCCCATCCTGTGCGACGGCGAGGTGCGCTACCTGGGCCAGCCGTTGTTCGCCGTGGTCGCCCGCACGCGTGACGCCGCGCGCCGCGCCGCTGCCTGTGCCAGGCAAGCCGCGACCATCGAGGCGCTGCCCCCGGTGCTGACGCCACGCGACGCGCATGCGCGCGGCCAGTACGTACTGCCGCCCATGCACCTGGCGCGCAGCGCCAGCGCCGGTGTGCATGGCGAACCCGCCCAAGCAAGTGTGCGTGCCGCCATTGCAGCCGCGCCGCACCGCCTCAAGGGCAGCTTCGACGTGGGGGGCCAGGAGCAGTTCTACCTGGAAGGGCAGATCAGCTACGCCATCCCCAAGGAGGGCGGCGCCATGCATGTGCACTGCTCGACCCAGCACCCCAGCGAGATGCAGCACCTGGTGGCGCACGCGCTGAAGCTGCACGCCAACGAGGTGCAGGTCGAGTGCCGGCGCATGGGCGGCGGCTTCGGCGGCAAGGAGTCGCAATCGGGCTTGTTCGCCTGCGTGGCTGCCGTGGCCGCGCGCAAGCTGCGCCGCCCGGTGAAGCTGCGGCTGGACCGCGACGACGACTTCATGGTGACCGGCCGGCGCCACTGCTTTTGGTACGAGTACGCCGTGGGCTTCGACGACGCAGGCCGCGTGTTGGGCGCCGAGATCAACATGGTCTCGCGGGCCGGGCATTCGGCCGACCTGTCGGGGCCGGTGATGACGCGCGCGCTGTGCCACTTCGACAACGCCTACTGGCTGCCCGAGGTGGCCATGCACGGCTATTCGGGCAAGACGAACACGCAGAGCAACACGGCGTTTCGCGGCTTCGGCGGGCCGCAAGGCGCGATCGCCATCGAGAACATCCTGGACAGCGTGGCGCGCCAGCTGGGCCGCGACCCGCTGGACGTGCGGCGCATCAACTTCTACGGCAAGGCCGAGCGCAACACCACGCCCTACGGCCAGACCGTGACGGACAACATCGTGCACGAGCTGGTCGCGCAGCTGGAGGCCAGCAGCGACTACCGTGCGCGGCGCGAAGCGGTGGCGGCATTCAACGCGACGAGCCCGGTGCTCAAGCGCGGCATCGCGTTGGCGCCGCTGAAGTTCGGCATCAGCTTCAACGTGAAGCATTTCAACCAGGCGGGCGCGCTGGTCCACGTCTACAACGACGGCTCCATCCTCGTGAACCACGGCGGCACCGAGATGGGCCAGGGGCTGAACACCAAGGTGGCGCAGGTGGTGGCGCATGAACTGGGCGTGCGCTTCGACTGCGTGCGCGTGACGGCGACCGACACGACCAAGGTGGCCAACACCTCGGCCACAGCCGCGTCTACCGGCGCGGATTTGAACGGCAAGGCCGCGCAGGATGCGGCGCGCCAGATACGCGAGCGGCTGGCCGCCTGTGCCGCCGCGCGCCACGGCGGCAGCGCCGACGAGGTGCGCTTTGCCAACGACAAGGTCGAGGTCAATGGCCGCACGCTGCCCTTCAGCGTGGTGGTGGCCGAGGCGTATCTGGACCGCGTGCAGCTGTGGTCCGACGGCTTCTACGCCACGCCGGGCCTCAGCTGGGACAAGGAGACGCTGCAGGGCCGGCCGTTCTTCTACTACGCATATGGGGCGGCCGTGAGCGAGGTCGTCGTCGACACGCTGACCGGCGAGTTCAAGCTGCTGCGCGCCGACATCCTGCACGACGCCGGCAAGTCGCTGAACCCTGCCGTGGACATCGGCCAGGTGGAGGGCGCCTTCATCCAGGGAATGGGCTGGCTGACGACTGAAGAGCTCGTCTGGCATCCACAGACCGGCAAGCTGACCACGCACGCGCCCAGCACCTACAAGATCCCGACGGCGAACGACTGCCCGCCGGTGCTGAACGTGCAGCTGTTCGAGGGGCCGAACTTCGAAGACTCGATCCACCGCAGCAAGGCCGTGGGCGAGCCGCCGCTGCTGCTGCCGTTCTCGGTGTTCTTCGCGATCCGCGATGCCGTCTCGGCCGCAGGCGGCCACTGCGTCGACCCGCCGCTGCAGGCGCCGGCGACCAGCGAGTCCATCCTGCGCGCGCTCACGGCCGTGCAGGTGTGAGTCGATGGTGCCCGTGTCTTCCGTGGTATCAACGCCCGCACCGGCCACCTCGCGCCGGCACAAGGGCCCCACCATGAGAGACCAGGCGCTGTTCGACAAGATCGATCTCCACCTCATCCGCGTGCTGCACACCGTGCTGACCGATCGCAGCGTCTCGCGCGCCGCCATCCGCCTGGGCATGTACCAGCCTGCGGTCTCTGCCGCGCTGAAGCGCCTGCGCGAACTGGCAGGCGACCCGCTGCTGGTGCGCTCGGGCGCGCAGATGGTGCCGACCGAGGCGGGGCTGCGCATGGTCGAGCCGGCCGCCAGCATCCTGCGCGCGGCCGAGATGCTGTTCAGCGACGCGCGCAGCTTCGCGCCGCAGACCGCCACGCACACCTTTCGCATCGCGGCCAGCGACTATCTGGACCCGGTCTTCCTGCCCCGCCTGGTCGCGCAGGTGAAAAGCCAGGCGCCGCTCGCGCACATCGAGATCCATCCGCTGTCGCCCGATTCGGATTACCGCGCGCACCTGGCGCAGGGCGAGGTCGACCTGGTCATCGGCAACTGGCTGCAGCCGCCGGACGATCTGCACATGGCGCGCCTGTTCGGCGACGACGTGGTCTCGCTGGTCAGCCGGGAACACCCGGCTGCGCGCCGCGGCTGGGACCTGGACAGCTGGCTGGCCGCCGAGCACATCGCGCCCATGCCCACGCACCCCGGCGCGCGCGGCATCATCGACCAGATGCTGGACGGCCTGGGCCACCAGCGCAACATCACGGCGCGTTGCGCGCACTTCGGGCTGATCCCCGACATCGTGGCCGCCAGCCTGCTGGTGCTGACCACCGGCCGCCAGTACTGCGAGCGCGCGGCAATGCGGTTGCCGCTGGCCATCCTGCCGTGCCCGGTGGCGCTACCGCGGCTCATGTACTACCAACTCTGGCACGAGCGCACGCACGGGTCGAGCGCGGCGCGCTGGCTGCGCGCCCTGGCCAAGGATGTCGCGGCCTCGCTGCGCAGCCCGCAGAACGACAGCAATTCAACAACGATGGAGACAGACCCATGAACTGGACAGAACGCGTGTTCAAGCTGCAGGAACACGGCACCACGGTGCGCACCGAGCTGGTGGCAGGGCTCACCACCTTCCTCACGATGGCCTACATCATCTTCGTGAACCCCTCGATCCTGGGGGACGCGGGCATGCCGAAGGACGCGGTGTTCGTGGCCACCTGTTTGATCGCGGCGCTGGGCACGACCATCATGGGCCTGTACGCCAACTACCCGATCGCGCTGGCGCCCGGCATGGGGCTGAACGCGTACTTCTCGTACGTGGTGGTACTGCAGATGGGCTTCACCTGGCAGGCCGCGCTGGGCGCGGTGTTCGTCTCGGGCTGCCTGTTTCTGCTCGTGACGCTGTTCGGTCTGCGCGGGCTCATCATCCGCGGCATTCCGCTGTCGCTGCGCTATGCGATCACGGTGGGCATCGGGCTGTTCCTGGCGCTCATTGCGCTCAAGAGTGCCGGCATCGTCGCCGGCTCCGAGGCCACCTTCGTCACGCTGGGCGACCTGCACAAGCCACAGGTGGTGCTGGCGGTGCTGGGCTTCGTGGCGATCGCGGTGCTCGACAAGCTCAAGGTGCCGGGCGCCATCCTGATCGGCATCGTGGGCGTGACGGTCGGCTCGTTCTTCTTCGCCGGCAACGAGTTCCGCGGCATCTTCTCGGCGCCGCCGTCCATCGCGCCGACCTTCCTGCAGCTGGACATCAAGGCCGCGCTGACCGGCGGCATCCTGAATGTGGTGCTGGTGTTCTTCCTGGTCGAGCTGTTCGACGCCACCGGTACGCTGATGGGCGTGGCCAAGCGCGCCGGCCTCCTGGTGCCAGGCAAGATGGACCGGCTCAACAAGTCGCTGCTGGCCGACAGCGGCGCCATCTTCGCTGGCGCGCTGCTGGGCACGTCCAGCACCACGGCCTATGTCGAGAGCGCAGCCGGCGTGCAGGCCGGGGGCCGCACCGGCCTCACGGCGCTGACGGTGGCCGTGCTGTTCCTGGCCTGCCTGTTCATCGCACCGCTGGCCGGTGTAGTGCCCGCGTATGCGACGGCGCCGGCGCTGTTCTTCGTGGCATGTTTGATGCTGCGCGAGCTGACGGAGCTGGATTGGGACGACACGACCGAGGTCATTCCGGCGGCGGTGACGGCGCTCGCCATGCCTTTCACGTACTCGATTGCCAACGGCCTGGCCTTCGGCTTCATCACCTATGCTGCACTGAAGCTGTTTACCGGCCGTGCACGCGAGGTGCACTGGATGGTCTGGGTCATCGGCGGCGTGTTTCTGTTCAAGTTCATCTACATCGGAGGCCACTGAGCCCATGACGACGCCCTCGCAAGCCTACCGCGCGCGCTTGCTGCGCTTCTCGCCCGAGGGCGAAGCCCTGTTCGATGAAGACGGCCTGCTGGTGGTCGGCCCGGATGCTGCCGGCGTGCAGCGTGTGCTGGACGCCGGGCCGTACCGCGAAGTGGCGCCGCGCCATCCGGAGGTGCCGGTCACGCACTGGCCGGGCCGCATCCTGGCGCCGGGTTTTCTCGACATGCATGTGCACTTCCCGCAGACCGACATCATCGGCGCGCCGGCAGAGGGCCTGCTGCCCTGGCTGGAGAACTACACCTTCCCGGCCGAGACGAGGTTCGCCGACCCTGCGCATGCTGGCGAGGTGGCCACCTTCTTCTTCGACGAGCTGCAGCGCCACGGCGTGACGACGGCGCTGACCTTCTGCACCTCGCACCCCGCATCGGTGCACGCGTTCTTTGGTGAGGCGCAGCGGCGCGGCCTGCGCATGATGGGCGGCAAGGTGCTGCAGGACCGGCATTCGCCCGATGGCGTGCGCGATGAGACCGAGCAGAGCCTCATCGATACCGAATCGCTGATCCGCCATTGGCACGGCACCGACCGGCTGGGCTATGCCATCACGCCGCGCTTCGCGCCCACCAGCACCGATGCCCAGTTGCGTGGCGCTGGTGAACTCGCCGCGAAGTACCCGGACACCTGGATCCACTCGCACGTGGCCGAGAACAAGGACGAGGTGCGCTGGGCGCGCGAGCTGTTCCCGCACGCGCGCTCGTACCTGGACGTGTACGCCGGCTACGGCCTGATGCGCGAGCGGGCGGTCTACGCGCACTGCATCCATTTCGACGACGCCGACCGGCAGCTGATGCACCACACGAAAACGGCGGCGGCCGTGAGCCCGACGAGCAATCTGTTCCTGGGCAGCGGCTTCTTCGATTACGAAGGCGCCGGCCGCATCGGCATGCGCCACGGCCTGGCCAGCGATGTGGGCGGCGGCACCAGCTTCAGCCCCTTCCACACCATGCTGGCGGCCTACTACGTGGGCCGCGAGGGGCAAACGAAACCGGGGTTGAGCCTCAAGCCGTCGCAGCTGTGGTGGCGCCACACCGGTGGGGCGGCAGAGGCGCTGGGGCTGGCGGGGGTGGTCGGCACGCTGCAGGCCGGCACCGAGGCCGATTTCGTCGTGCTGAACCCGAAGGCCACGCCGCTGCTGGCGCGCAAGACGGCGATTGCCGACACGCTGGAAGAGCTGCTGTTCGCGCTGATCGTGCTGGGGGATGACCGGCTGGTGGAGCGCACCGTCGTCGCGCAGGCTGCACCATAGAAGATCCCGGCGATGAAAAAAGCCGCCCGGCGAGGGCGGCTTGTGCGTGACGGGCGCTGGGTTCAATACCCCAGCGTCTTCCCGTCCGGGTTGCGCGGATCCGAGTAGCCGTACAGGCTGCCGCCGCGGATCTGGATCGTCTGCGTGCGGCCCATCGAGGCCTTCAGCGCGACGTTGTGGCCGCGCTGCTTGAGCAGGGCGACCGTGTCGGGCGACAAGCCCTTTTCGATGCGCAGCTCGTCCGGCGTCCACTGGTGGTGCACGCGCGGCGTGGCGGCGGCCTCTGCCGGGTTCATGCCGAAGTCGATGGTGTTGACCACGGTCTGCAGCACGGTGGTGATGATGCGCGCGCCACCGGGGCTGCCGGTCACCAGCACGGGCTTGCCGTCTTTCAGCACCAGGGTGGGCGTCATCGACGACAGCGGGCGCTTCTTGGCCGCCACGGCGTTGGCGTCGCCGCCGACCAGGCCGTAGGCATTGGCCACGCCGGGCTTGGCAGAGAAGTCGTCCATCTCGTTGTTCAGCAAGATACCGGTGCCCTTGGCGACGATGCCGCTGCCGAAGTTGGTGTTCAGCGTGTAGGTGACGGCGACCGCGTTGCCGGCCTTGTCGACCACCGAGTAGTGCGTGGTCTGGTCGCTTTCGAACGGCTGCGGCTTGCCGGGCTTGATGGTCGCGCCGCTACGCGCTTTGGCGTTGTCGATGGTCGACGCCAATTGCGCGGCGTACTTCTTGGAGGTCAGGCCCTTCTCCGGAACCTTCACGAAGTCCGGGTCACCCAGGTACTCGGAGCGGTCGGCGTAGGCCAGCTTGCTGGCCTCGGCCATGTAATGCAGGTATTGCGCGCTGTTGGAGCCCCATTGCGCCACGGGCTGCGGCTCCAACATGTTCAGGATCTGCACCAGATGCGGGCCGCCAGAGGAGGGTGGCGGCATGGTCACGATCTCGTGGCCTCGGTAGCTGCCGCGCGTGGGCGCGCGCTCGACCACCTTGTAGTCACGCAGGTCCTGCAGCGTGATGGCGCCGGCGTGGGGCGCCATCTCGGCGGCGATCATGCGGGCGATGTCACCCTGGTAGAAGGCGCGGCCACCCTGCTGGCCGATCAGGCGCAACGAACGCGCCAGATCCTTCTGCACCAGCGTGTCGCCGACCTTCAGCGGCGCGCCGCCTTTCCAGAAGATGGCTTGCGTGGCGGGCCATTTGCCCATGTTCGCCTTCTCTTGCTGCAGGATCTTGGCCAGCGTCTCGCTGACCGGGAAGCCCCTGTCAGCCAGGGCTGCGGCCGGTGCGATGACGCGCGAGAGCGGCATGGTGCCCCAGGTCTTGAGCGCGTGTTCCATGCCGGCCACGGTGCCGGGCACGCCGACGGCGTAGTGGGTGTAGAGCGACTTGCCGCTGACGACGTTGCCCTGGGCGTCCAGGTACATGTTGCGCGTGGCCGCGAGGGGCGCCACTTCGCGGAAATCCAGCGCCACATTCTTGCCACTCTTGGCATCGTGCACGACCATGAAACCGCCGCCGCCCAGGTTGCCGGCGTTGGGCAGTGCCACGGCCAGCGCGAAGCCCACGGCCACGGCGGCATCGACCGCATTGCCGCCGGCCTTCAGGATGTTCAGGCCGATCTGGGTGGCCAGTTCCTGCTCGGTGGCGACCATGCCGTTCTTGGCGACGACGGGATGGAAGACATCCATGTCGAAGTCGTAGGCCGCACTGGCGGCCTGCGCCGCTGCCGTGGTGGTGGGGGCCGTCGCAGCCGGGGCCACGACGGCGGGGGCGACCACCGGTGCCGGCGGCGGCGCCCCGGTGGCGGCCTGGGAGGTGGCGGGTGCCGTCTGGCAGGCCGTCAGGCTGGCCAGGGCGAGCGCGAGGCTGCTGGCCAGCAGGGTGTGGCGGATGTGCATGCGGTGGTTCTCCTGGGGTGCGGCTGGAAGCGCGCCAGTGTAGGGCTGCATCTGGCCGGCAATCCACCCCAATGACGCGGCCGAATCTGGCCGCCGTCCGCGCATCTGATCGGTCGCACGCAGGGGCGCGCGCAGCCCGGTGCGTTGCGCGAGCGCCGCTCAGCGCTGAAGAGGCAGGCGATTGCCTCTCAAGCGTTCAGGCCAGCGCCATCGAGATGTCGTTACTCGGGATCTTGCGGTCGAAGGTCAGCAGCTTTTCCAGGCGCACAAGATGGTCGTCCATCAGTTGCACGGCCCGTTCTTCTTCGCGCGCGGAAATGGCGTCCAGCAGCGGGCCATGCTCGTTCTCGATGAAGTCGGGGCCGTTGTCCTTCTGGTACATCAGCGTGATCAGCGAGCAGCGTGACAGCAGTTCGACCATCAGCTGAACCAGCACGTCGTTGTCCAGCAGGCGCGCCATCTGCAAATGGAAATCGCCCTGCAGCTCGATGCGCTGCGCGGCGTCGCGGCTGTCCTTGAGCACGGCTTCCTGGCGCGCCAGGTGCTCGCGAAGCGACTTGATGCGCGAGGGCGTGGCCTCGCGCACGAAGGCGCGCGTCATTTCCGCTTCCATCATGCGGCGCACGGCGAAGACCTGCCGCGCCTCGGTCACTGAGGGTGCCGCAACAAACGCGCCGCGCGCGGGCTCCAGCCGGATCAGGCGGTTTTGCGACAGCTGGAACAACGCCTGGCGAACCAGCGTCCTCGAAACGCCAAAGTGGTCGGCCAGCTTTTGCTCGGCGAGCTTGGTGCCGGGGTGGAGTCGGTGCTCGACGATGGCTTTCGTCAGCGCTTCGACAATCGTGGTGGTGTTGGTGCCTGATGTGTCCATGCTTGCATCATAGATGCATTCGAGTTCGTATACAGGCTTGTTTCATTTGATACTAGAAATAAATTTGAGCGAATGCAGGCACACACTGGCTTACTTCATGTAGCAAGCTGCATGCGTGCGGGCAAGGCTGGGGCCCAGCGTGGCCGTCGGCGCTCAGAGCTGCCCTTCGGTCAGCGTGTCAAGCTGGAATTGACCGCTCTTGTGCCATAGCCAGGTGTCGGTGTAGGTGACGCGGCCCATGCGCTGAGGCAGTGGGTAGGGCGCGGCCTCGCGCACCAGGCGCTCGATTTCACGGACGACCTCGGGCGCGTGTCGGGGCGCGCGCATCCAGTGCAGGCGGCCGACGCGGCCCTGGCGGTCGATGTCGACTTCGAGCACGCCGATGGCGTACAGATGCGGCGGCAATGGGCCGCGGAAGATGCGCTCGGCGTTCTGCGCGTACACATGTGTGGCAGCGTCGCGGCGGTATTCGCGCGGCGTACCGGCAGACGACACGCGCGGGGCCTGCGGCAGGCTGGGTGGCCCCGGCGCGGCGCCTGGGGCGGGACGGCTGCCGGTGTCCGGCGCGGCTGGTTGCGTAGCGGCAGATGCGGGGGGCGTCGCGGGGGCGGTTGGCGTGGAGGGCGCGCAGCCGATCAGCAGTGCGGCCGATCCGCCGATCAATGCGCTCGTCCACAGTCGGCGGGTCGGGATGTTCATGGGGTCCTGGGGCGGTGCGCAAGAGGGGGGCTGCAGTCTACCCAACGGGTGCACCGACGGGGCCCGGCCGCGGCATGGTTATTGCTGCGCTGCAGCATGGAAGCCTCGTCCTGCGGCCGTCACGCCCGACAAAATTCCCCTAGAATGCGCGCCGGTCGCAGCGGCGCGGGACATGGCCATCATGTCCTGAGCGCGGCCATCTGTCTGCTCAGAGCGCCCGCAGTGGTGAGCAGCGCATCGCTCCGTGCCCACAGCTGGCACGCGAAGGGCTGAAAAGATGGACAGCTACTACCTCGACTGGGCCAACCTGCTTTTGCGTTGGGTCCACGTCATCACCGCGATCGCCTGGGTCGGCGCATCGTTCTACTTCGTGATGCTTGACAGCAGCCTCGAACCACCACAGGACTCCGAATCGCGCGACAAGGGCGTTGGCGGCGAACAGTGGGCCGTGCACGGCGGCGGCTTCTACAACATGCAGAAGTACCTGCTGTCACCCAAGAAGCTGCCTGAACACCTGCACTGGTCGTACTGGGAGAGCTACTCGACCTGGCTCACCGGCTTCGCGCTGTTCACGGTCTCCTACCTGTGGAACGCCAGCACCTACCTGATCGACAAGTCCAAGATGGACTGGTCTCCGGGTGCGGCGATCGGCGTGGCACTGGCGTTCTTCGTCGTGTTCTGGATGGTGTATGACGCCATCTGCCAGGTCTTCGGCAAGCGCAAGAACGGCGACGCGATCGTCGGCTTCCTGATCTTCGTGTTCGTCTGTTTCGCGTCCTGGCTGGCCTGCCACTGGTTCGCCGGGCGCGCGGCCTTTCTGCTGGTGGGCGCGATGCTGGCGACCGCGATGAGCGCCAACGTGTTCTTCTGGATCATTCCCGGCCAGCGCAAGAACGTGGCGGCGTTGCGGGCAGGGTTGCCGATCGACCCGGTGCACGGCGCACGCGGAAAACAGCGCAGCGTGCACAACACCTACTTCACGTTGCCGGTGCTGTTTGCGATGCTGAGCAACCACTACAGCTTCACGTACACCCATCCGCACAACTGGCTGGTGCTGGTGGCCATCATGCTGGGCGGCGCGCTGATCCGACAGTTCTTCGTCGTGCGCCACCGCTGGAAGCTGGGGCAAGCGGCGCATCCGCTGCCGTATGCGCTGGTGGGTGTGGCTTTCCTCCTGGGCACCATCGTCTGGCTCAAGCCCGAGCCGACGGCGCCCGTGCCTGCCGGCCAGGCCGCAGCGCCTGCAGGCATCGTGCAGGTCCAGCAGCTGATGCAGACGCATTGCCTGGCCTGCCATGGCGCCCAGGTGCAGATGAAGAATGTGCGGCTGGATTCGCCCGATTCGATCGGCAAGCATGCGCAGGCCCTGTACCAGCAGGTGGTGGTCACCAAGATCATGCCCATGGGCAACGCCACCGGCATGAAGGACGAGGAACGCGCGTTGATCGGGCGCTGGTTCGAAGGCGGCGCAAAGACCACGCCCTGAATGCGGTGTGGCACCGTTGGGGCCCTGGGTTGCGCGCGTGCGTGCGGGACGTGGACCTGACCCGCACGACGGCACAATGCGCGCCGGAGACACGACACATGCACCATCCACAAGACCCTTCCCGGATCGACCCGTCGCAGCAGCCGCGGGCCTTCCTGCAGCACTTGTACGACGCGGCCGTGGAGCGCGCGCTGCCGTTGCACAACATGGCGGCCCATCTGCCGCCGCCGCCGCGCGGCCGCACGCTGGTGCTGGGCGCCGGCAAGGCGGGTGGCGCGATGGCGCAGGCGCTGGAGGCGCTGTGGCCGGCCGATGCACCGCTCAGTGGCCTGGTCGTCACGCGCTACCACCACATTCCGCCGCGGCCCGAGGGTCTGCCGGTGCGCATCGAGCTGGTCGAGGCCTCGCACCCGGTGCCCGATGCGGCCGGCCTGGACGCCGCCGGCCGCATGCTGGCGCTGACCGAGGGGCTCACGGCCGATGACCTGGTGCTGTGCCTCATGTCCGGCGGCGCCTCGGCGCTGCTGACGCTGCCGGCCGAGGGCCTGGCGTTCGAGGACAAGCAGCGCATCAACCGCGAGCTGCTGGCCTGCGGCGCCGGCATCCACGAGATGAACTGCGTGCGCAAGCACCTGTCGCGCATCAAGGGCGGGCGGCTGGCCGCAGCCTGCGCGCCGGCGCGGCTGGTGACGTTGACGATCAGCGACGTGCCCGGGGATGACCCGTCGGTGATCGGCAGCGGCCCGACCGTGGCCGACGCCACGGACTGCGCGCAGGCGCTGGCGATCCTGCAGCGCTATGGCATTGCCGTGCCTCCTGCGATCGAGCAGGGGCTGCGTGCGGGTGCGCTGGAGACGCCCAAGCCGGGCGATGCACGCCTGGCGGGCCATTCGGTGCACATGATCGCCACGCCGCTGCAGTCGCTGGAGGCCGCCGCCGCCGCCGCACGGGCGCTGGGCGTGCAGGCGCACATCCTGTCGGACGAGATCGAGGGCGAGTCGCGCGAGGTGGGCAAGGTGCACGCAGCGCTGGCACGTGCCGTGGCGCAGCGCGGCCAACCGTTCACGCGGCCCTGCGTGATCCTGTCGGGCGGTGAGACCACGGTGACGATCCGGCGCCAGCCCGAGGGCACGCCACGCGGGCGGGGCGGCCGCGCTGGCGAGTTTTGCCTGGGCCTGGCGCAGGCGCTTCAGGGCCAGGCCGGCGTGCATGCGCTGGCGGCGGACACCGATGGCATCGACGGCATCGAGGACAACGCCGGGGCCTATGTGTCGCCCGACAGCCTGTCGCGCGCCGAGGCCCTGGGCATGAAGGTGGGCGGCTACCTGGATCGGAACGACGCGTACGGCTACTTCGAGCGGTTGGGCGATCTGGTCGTGACGGGGCCGACGCACACCAACGTCAACGATTTCCGCGCCTTGCTGGTCCTGTAGGCCGTGTTGGGCGCACGCACAATGGGGGTTATGCTGCGCGCCGAGAACGCTCGCGCGGCCAGCCTGGACCGCCATTCGCGCCTTCTGGAAGCACCATGGAACCTGTGACCCATTTGCTGGACAAGCCCGCCACCGTGTTGGTGGTGGACGACACGCCGGACAACCTGTCGCTGATGAGCGCGCTGCTGAAAGACCACTACAAGGTCAAGGTTGCCAACCACGGCGAGCGTGGCCTGCGCATCGCCAATTCGGATACCCCGCCGGACCTGATCCTGCTGGACATCATGATGCCGGACATCGACGGCTACGAGGTCTGCCGCCGGTTGAAGGCCGAGCCCCGCACGGCGGACATCCCGGTGATCTTCCTGACTGCGCGCTCGGAGGTGGAAGACGAGACCCGCGGGCTGGAGCTGGGCGCTGCCGACTACATCACCAAGCCAATCAGCCCGCCGATCGTGCTGGCGCGCGTGCATGCGCACTTGACGCTGAAGGCGCACGCAGACTTTCTGCGCGACAAGAGCGCCTACCTGGAGCGCGAGGTTGCCAAGCGCACGGCCGAGGTGCAGGCGATCCAGGACGTGACCATCATGGCGATGGCGTCGCTGGCAGAGACGCGCGACAACGAGACCGGCGCGCACATCCGGCGCACGCAGCTGTATGTGCGCCGCCTGGCGGAGCAGCTGAAGACGCACCCGCGCTTTTCCGGCTACCTGAACGATCGCACGATCGAGCTGCTGTACAAGTCCGCACCACTGCACGACATCGGCAAGGTCGGCATTCCAGACAACATCCTGCTCAAGCCGGGCAAGCTGACGCCCGAAGAGTTCGAGATCATGAAGACCCACACGACGTTGGGCCGCACCGCGATCGAGGAGGCCGAGCAGCGGCTGGGCATGCAGGTGGACTTTCTGACGCTGGCCAAGGAGATTGCCTACGGCCACCAGGAAAAGTGGGATGGCACGGGCTACCCCGAAGGTCTGAAGGGTGACGCGATTCCCGTGGCGGCGCGGCTCATGGCGCTGGCGGACGTGTACGACGCGTTGATCAGCAAGCGCGTGTACAAGCCAGCCCTGAGCCATGAGGAATCGTGCCGCATCGTCGAACAGGGCCGGGGTTTGCATTTCGACCCGGACATCGTGGACGCATTTCTGGCCATCTCCGGCGACTTCCGCGCCATCGCCGCCACGCACCGCGACGACGATTGAGCGGTCAGCGCGCGCCGTGTGACGCGCGGGTTCAGCCGGGCTGGCCGGCCGGTGGTGTCGTTTCGGGCTGCGCAGGCGCGCCAGGCGCATCGAGGGCGTCAGGGGCGGGCGCATCGGGGACTGGATCGACGGTGGGCTCCGGCGCGGTGGCGTCACCCAGAGACAGCTTTTGGCGCACGCCCGCCTTTTCGCCAGCGGGGGCAAACTTGCTGTACTTGCCGATCAAGCCCACGAGCAGCGCGTAGATCTTCGGATTGGCCGCCAGGCATTCCTTCTGGTCCAGGAAGTTGGCGTCGCCCGACAGGTTGCCGACCAGGCCACCGGCCTCGGTCACCAGCAGCGAGCCGGCCGCCACGTCCCAGGGCTGCAGGCCCTTCTCGAAAAAGCCGTCGGTGAACCCGGCCGCCACGTAGGCCAGGTCGAGCGCGGCAGCGCCAGGGCGGCGCAGGCCGGCAGTGCGCTGCATCACGTCGCCCATCATGGCCATGTATTCCTTGAAGTTGTCGCCGGGGCGGAACGGGAAACCGGTGGAGATCAGGCAGTCGCCCAGGCGGATGCGCTTGGACACGCGCAGCCGGCGGTCGTTGACGAAAGCACCGCGGCCACGTGAGGCCGTGAACAGGTCATTGCGCGTGGGGTCGTAGACGACCGCCTGCTCGACCTTGCCCTTGACGGCCAGCGCGATGCTGACGCAATAGAACGGAAATCCGTGGATGAAGTTCGTGGTGCCGTCCAGCGGGTCGATGATCCAGACGAACTCGGAATCCTTGGCGCCGTATTGGGTGCCGGACTCCTCGGCCAGGATGCCGTGGCCGGGATACGCCGTGAGCAGGGTTTCGATGATGATGGCTTCGCTGGCCTGGTCGACCTCGGTCACAAAGTCGTTCACCTGCTTCTGCGAGATCCGCAGGGCTTCCACGTCGAGCGCGGCACGGTTGATGATGGCGCCGGCGGCGCGAGCGGCCTTCGTGGCCACATTGAGCATGGGATGCAGGTTGGTCGACATGGATTGTGGTGAGGAGCGTGGAGGGCGCGATGCCGGGCCCGGATCCGCCCGCGATGGGGCGGCGACAATCGCGGGATTCTACCGATGGTCCCCCTCGTCACGATGCGCACCCGTTTTGTCCTGATCCGCACCAGCCATGCCGGCAACGTGGGCGCTGCCGCCCGCGCCATGAAGGTCATGGGCTTCGACGACCTGGTGCTGGTCGCGCCGCGCTGGCCCAATGTGCTGCGCCGCCTGGAGACCATCCAGCGCGCCAGCGGCGCGCTGGATGTGCTGGAGAACGCCCGCATCGTCGAGACGCTGGACGAGGCGCTCGATGGCGTCGACCACCTGTGCGCCACGGCCATGACACCGCGCGACTTCGGCCCGCCGACGCGCGCACCGCGTGAGCACCTGCAGAGCCTGTTGGCGCCGCCGGAAGGTGTGTTGCGGCCGGCCGGCGTGGCGTTCCTGTTCGGCTCTGAGCGCTTCGGCATGGCCAACGAGGACGTCTACCGCTGCCAGGTGGCGCTGAGCATTCCGACCAATCCCACGTTCGGCTCGCTGAACCTGGCGGCTGCCATCCAGGTGGTGGCCTACGAGTGGCGCATGGCTCTGGGCGGTTATGCCGCGACGCCGTCCACGCCGCAGGCCAAGCCCGCCGATGCGCGGCAGCTGGCCGGCATGCTGGCGCACTGGCAGGAGGCGCTGGTGGCGCTGGAGTACCTGGACCCGGCGGTGCCAAAGAAGCTGATGCCCCGATTGAACCAGCTGTTCAACCGCGCCCAGCCGAGCGAGGAGGAGATCCACATCCTGCGCGGCGTGGCCAAGGCCATGCTGCAAACGGCGGCAAAAGCGAAAAGCTAGACTCGCGCGATGCTGTTCTCCCGTCTGCGCACCGACATCCGCTGCATCCTGGAGCGCGACCCCGCGGCCCGCACCGGTTGGGAAGTGCTGACCTGTTACCCGGGCATCCACGCGCTGATCCTGCACCGCCGCGCACACTGGTGCTGGCACCACGGCTTGAAATGGCTGGGCCGCGCGATCTCGCAGCTTTCGCGTTGGCTGACGGGCATCGAGATTCACCCCGGCGCCAAGATCGGCGACCGTGTGTTCTTTGACCACGCCATGGGTGTGGTGGTCGGCGAGACGGCCGAGATCGGTGATGGCTGCACGATCTACCAGGGCGTCACGCTGGGCGGCACCTCGCTCTACAAGGGCACCAAGCGGCACCCGACGCTGGGCCGCGACGTGGTGGTCAGCGCCGGCGCCAAGGTGCTGGGTGGCTTCACGGTGGGCGATGGCGCCAAGATCGGCTCGAACGCGGTGGTGATCAAGCCGGTGCCGGCCGGGGCCACGGCGGTGGGCATCCCGGCACGCATCATCATGCCCAAGGACGACGCCCCGGCGGGCGATGCCGCGATGTCGACGCCGCGCTTTTCGGCCTACGGCGTGACGCCGGAGGACGACCCGTTGAGCCAGGCGATGCGCGGATTGATCGATGGTGCATCTGCGCAGGACCACCAGATCACGCTGCTGTGGCAGGCCATCGAGACCCTGTCTGCGCAGCGCAAGCTGGGCGATTGCGTGCCGTTGGATGCGGCGCGTACCGACTGCTTCGAGGCCGAGAAGCTCAACGCGCTGGTCGGCAAGTAGCGCATCGGCCGGTCAGCCGGCCGGCGGGCGCCGCGCCGATTTCGGCCGGAACGCGGCGCACACGCTGTCCACCGACTCCAGGTACGGCCCGCCGATCAGGTCCATGCAGTAAGGCACGGCCGCGAAGATGCCGGGCACCAGCGTTTCGCCTTGCGGCGACTTCAGGCCTTCCAATGTTTCCTGGATCGACTTGGGCTGTCCGGGCAGGTTGATGATCAGACATTGGCCGCGCACGACTGCAGTCTGGCGCGACAGGATGGCCGTGGGCACGAAGCGCAGGCTGATCTGGCGCATCTGTTCGCCAAAGCCCGGCAGTTCCTTGTGCGCTACGGCCAGCGTGGCCTCGGGTGTCACGTCGCGCAGGGCAGGGCCGGTGCCGCCGGTGGTCAGCACCAGGTGGCAGCCGGCATCCACCAGCGCGATCAGCGCGGCGCTGATGCCGGCCTGCTCGTCGGGAATCAGCCGCTCATCGAACGTCAGCGGGTTGCGCACGGCGCGCGTCAGCCAGTCGCGCAGCGCCGGCAGGCCCTTGTCTTCGTACACGCCGCTGGAGGCGCGGTCGCTGACCGACACCAGGCCGATGCGGCAGGGTTCAAGCGTCGTCGTGACCATCGTCTGGTGCGTCGTCTTGCTTGGCGTCGCCCGGTCGCAGCGTGCTGCGCACGAGCTGGAAGATCTCGCGGAAGGCGCGGCCGTGGCGCGGGGCCAGGCCGGGCTTCTCGGGCTTGGCGTCCTTGCGCGCCTGGCGCACGAGCGAGCGCAGCTGCTGCGCGTCGGTGTCGGGGAATTGGTCCAGCCAACGCTGCAGGGCGTCGTCGTCGGCCACCAGCGCATCGCGCCACTGCTCGGCCTCGTGCAGCGCGGCCACTTCGGTCGCGGTGCTGCCGTGCTGCTCGCCCAGCGTCTGGCGGATCTGCTCGACCTGCTTATCGTCCAGCTTGCGCATCAGCTTGCCGATGAACTGCATCTGACGGCGCTTGCCTTCGAAGTTGGTGATGCGGCGGGCCTCGGCGACGGCGTCCGCCAGCTTCTCGGGCAACGCCAGGCCATCGAGCAGCTCGGCGCGCAGCGTCACCAGCTCTTCGCCGAGCGCTTGCAGCTCTGTGCTCTCGCGCTTCAGGTCGGTGCGGCTGGAGGCGTCCGTGCCCTTGAGTTCGGCCTTGAGTTCGAGGTCGAGCGCGCTGCCTTCGGCCACGAATTGGCCTTGCACGAAATAGCCTTTTTTGAGTTTGCGCGACATCGGGAACCGGAGTGGAAAAGAGGGGGCGGGAAGTGCCCGGGTGGCGGCCAAGCTGCGTTGGCGCGGCAAGTATCATAGCCTCCAACATGAACAAGCCCACCCCAAGCGCCGAAGCCGGCTTCAGCTACAACCGCGCGTTTTTCGAGGAACTGGTCGACCAGGCCCTGGCCCACGCGCACAAGATCGGCGCCACGGCCGCTGGTGCCGAGGCCTCTGAAGGCTGCGGTCTGTCGGTCTCGGTCCGCAAAGGCGAGCTGGAAACCGTGGAGCGCAACCGCGACAAGTCGCTCGGCGTGACCGTCTACAGCGGCAAGCGCCGTGGCAACGCCAGCACTTCCGATTTCTCTGCCGAGGCCATCCGCCAGACGGTGCAGGCGGCGTTCGACATCGCGCGCTTCACGGCCGAGGACCCCTCGGCCGGCCTGCCGGACGACCAGGACATCGCCACCGAGCAGCGCGACCTGGACCTGTTCCATCCCTGGGCCATCGATTCCGAGGGCGCAGCCAAGCTGGCACTGGAATGCGAAGCGGCGGCCCTGTCGACCGACAAGCGCATCACCAACAGCGAAGGCGCCGGCGTGTCGGCCCAGCAGTCGCACTTCTTCACGGCCCACAGCTCAGGCTTTCGCGGCGGCTACGCGAGTTCGCGGCACTCGATCTCGGTCGCGCCGATCGCCGGCAAGGGCAGCAAGATGCAGCGCGATGCCTGGTACAGCTCGATGCGCAACGCCGATGAACTGGCCTCGCCGCAGGCCGTGGGCCGCTACGCGGCAGAGCGCGCGCTGTCACGCCTGAAGTCGCGCAAGATCGCCACGACCGAGTGCCCGGTGCTGTTCGAATCGCCACTGGCGGCAGGGCTGCTCGGCGCGTTCACGCAAGCCGTCAGCGGTGGGGCGCTGTACCGGCGCAGCACCTTCCTGCTCGACTCGCTGGGCAAAAAGGTGTTTCCCAAGCACATCGACCTGACGGAAGACCCGTTCGTGTTGCGCGGCAAGGGCAGCTCGCCGTTCGACGAGGAAGGCGTGCGCGTGGCGCCACGCAAGGTGGTGGACGCTGGGCGCGTGGAGGGCTACTTCCTCAGCACCTACTCGGCCCGCAAGCTGGGCATGCGCACCACGGGCAATGCGGGCGGTTCGCACAACCTGGTGCTGCGCTCGCGCCAGACCAAGGCAGGCGACGACCTGAACGCCATGCTGAAGAAGCTCGGCACCGGCCTGTTCGTGATCGAACTGATGGGCCACGGCGTGAACTACGTGACCGGTGACTACTCGCGCGGGGCCAGCGGCTTCTGGGTGGAAAACGGTGAGATCGCCTTCCCGGTCGAAGAGATCACGATCGCCGGCAACCTCAAGGATATGTTCCTGGGTATCACGGCGGTCGGCGCCGACACGTACAACTACGGCGCCAAGTCCGTGGGCTCGGTGCTGGTCAACCGCATGAAGCTGGCTGGCAGCTGATCGGCTGGCCGCGCAGCAAGTTCAGTTCCGCTCGCGATCGCTGCGGCGGATGCCGTCTGGCGGGCGCTGACGCTCCAGGATGGCAGAGCGTGGCGGCAGGGGTTGTTGTTGCTGTTGCTGTTGCTGTTGCTGTTGCGCCCGCTGTTGCTGCTGCTGCTGGGCCCGCTGCTGTTGCTGCTGAGCCGCCTGTTGGTCGCGCAACATGCGCTGCTGCGCCTCCTGCTGGTCACGCTGGCCGCGCTGCTGCGCTTCCTGCTGATCGCGCTGCCCACGTTGCCGAGCGTCTTGCTGTTCGCGCATGAAGCGCTCGTGTTGACCGTGCGCGTCCTGTGTCTGGCGCTGCTGGCGCTCCTGCATCTGACGCTGCTGGTTCATCTGCTGCATCTGGCGTTCGTGCAACTCGCGCTGCTGCTGGCCCGCAGCCCATTCGCGTTGCTGCTGCTCTTGGCGGTTCTGGTCGTGGCGCCGGTGCAGTTGGTCCACGCCATTCGGGTCGCGCCACTGCTGGCGCTCATTGGCCTCGCGCTGCTGGCGTTCGCGGCGCTCCTGTTCGATACGGCGCGGCAGGGCCTGGTCTGGCGGTCCGAACTGCGGGCCAGGTCCGGCGGGGCCGAAACGTGGTTCTGGTCCTACGGCACCGAAGCGGGGCCCCGGGCCGGCCGGGCCGAAATCCGGCCCGGGCGGCCGTTCGCGCCGCGTGCTGCGGATCGGCTCATCGGGCCGCAGCTCGCGCAGCGGCGTTGAGCTGACCGCGTCGGGTCGGCGCTCATGGCGATAGCCCGGGTTCTGGCCAGGCTGCGGCCGGGGCATGCCGCGGTTGACCTGGTCCAGGTAGCGCTGCCCCGCACCGAACGGCGGGCGCCAGGCCTCACCAGGGGCCAGCGGGAACCAGTCGGTGCCCGGTGCATGGCGGCGCCCGGGAGATTGGGGCCGCGGCAGCGGCGTGCCGGCGAAGCCGACCAGCGCAGGCGCATAGGCCGGCCGCCGGGCGCGCGGGCCGGGCACCCAGGCCCAGCGCGGGCCAATTTGGGCCCAGCGACCGTAGTGGAAGGGCGCAAACCCCCAGCGCGCGTCATCGATCCAGGTCCAGCCCCAGGGCTCGACCCAGCGCCACTGGCCGTCGCGGTAGGGCGCCCAGTCGTTGCTGACGATGCGTGGGTACCAGACGGTGCCGTAGGTAGCGTCGGTGCTCCATTCGCCATGGCTGTCCAGTTCCTGGTAGCCGATGATTTCGCGCGAGAGGTGCTGCGCGCTGAGCGACTGGTCTTCGATGCGGTTGCGCTCTGCCGCCCATTGGTCCAGTCCGTCCCGCGGCGCGATGCGTTGGGTGGCGATGGCGGTCAAGCGCCGGCCCACATAGCGAACGGCGGTGTTGGCGACCAGCGGAGACGATTCGCCGTTCTCGCCGAAGACGGTGGCCGCGCCGGTGCGCACGCTCACCAGGGTGGTATCGCCGGCGGGGTCGGCGTCCAGGCGGTATTCACCGGCCCGATCGACCACCATGGCCAGGTTGCCGGTGCCGATCTCGACGCGCTCGTCCGGCGACAGATCGCGCACCGTCAGGTTCAGGCTGCCTTCGGACAGGGTCAGGCGCGTGGTGGTGTCGTCCAGTGCGCTGATCTCCAGCTGCGCCGGCCCTTGCAGCCGCAGCGCATGCGCGCCGGCGTGCAACTCGGTACGGCTGCCGGCCGGCAGCCGGAGGCGGTCACCCATGGTCAGCGGCCAGTTCGGCGACATGCTTTGCCAATCGCCGGTGCCGGCCGGCGCCCACTCCAGCCCCGCGTCGGCCTGCGACACCCGGGCCACGCGCGCGGGCAATTCCTGCTGCGCCAGCGCCAGCGGTGCCGCACCCAGGCAGGCCGCCCACATCGCCAGCCGGCCCGCCCAATGCATCCATGAATTCGTTGCCATGCCAGTCTCCTGCGGTCTGCCCCCATGCGCCATGCACGTGGCCCCGCCGGTTAGAACGTGCCAGCCTGTGCTTTGGTTCGCCTGCCCGAGCAAAGTTGCGGTGAAGCTGCCAGCGGCGATGCAAGCAGCTGTAACGCGATCAGCCGGCCAATGCCTGCTTAATCGCTGCCGAGACCTGCGCCATCTCGGCCTTGCCGGCGAGCTCGGCCTTGGCCGCAGCCATTACGCGGCCCATGTCGCCCGGGCCCTTGGCTTGCAGCCGCTCGACGATCTGGCGCACGGTGGCCAGCACGGCGTCGGCGTCCAGGCGCGCGGGCAGGTAGACCTGCAGCACCTGGATCTCAGCCGCTTCCTTGTCGGCCAGTTCCTGCCGGCCGGCCTGTTCGAAGGCGGCGATCGAGTCTTTGCGCTGCTTGATCAGCTTGTCGACGATGGCGATGACGGCCATGTCGTCCAGCGTCACGCGCTCATCCACTTCCTTTTGCTTGATGGCAGACAGCAGCAAACGAATGGTGCCCAGTCGCTCGGCCTCCCTGGCGCGCATGGCAGCCTTCATGTCGTCGGTGATGCGGTCTTTCAGCGAAGGGGTGGCAGTGTCCATGCGAATCTCCTGGTGGAATGGAAAAAGCCCGCGCTGGGTGCACCAGCGCGGGCCTTGGAAGCGGGGGTGTGCCCGGCTGTCAGTACAACTTCTTGGGCAGTTGCATGGACCGCACGCGCTTGTAGTGGCGCTTGACCGCAGCAGCCTTCTTGCGCTTGCGCTCGGCTGTGGGCTTCTCGTAGAACTCGCGGGCACGCAGATCGGTCAGCAGGCCCAGTTTTTCAATGGTGCGCTTGAAGCGGCGCAGCGCGACATCAAAAGGCTCGTTCTCTTTAACGCGGATGGTGGTCATGTGTCGGTTGGAATGAATGTTGGCTTGGGGAAGATCAGGCCCCGGGCCGGGTGTCCTCAACTGCAATCTTTTGAGGCCCGCTGAGGGAAGGCCAAAGTTAGCCGGGCATTATAGCCTTCTTCAGGGCGCGGCCAGCGCCTGCGCGCAGCTGTAGGCGCTGGCCCAGGCCCACTGGAAGTTGTAGCCGCCTAGCCAGCCCGTCACATCGACCACTTCACCGATGAAGTACAGGCCGGGCTGCTTGGACTCCAAGGTCTGCGAGGAGAGGTCGCGCGTGTCCACGCCGCCGGCCGTGACCTCGGCTTTGCGGTAGCCCTCGGTGCCCGTGGGCACCAGGCTCCAGCCGTGCAGGCTGTCGGCCAGCGCGGCAAGCTGCTTGTCGGGCACTTCGTTCACGGGACGCTCCCAGGCCGGCTGGCGCTGTGCCCAGGTAGCGGCCAGCCGGCCAGGCAGACGCTCGCCCAGCACGTTGGCCAGCAGCTTGCGCGAAGTCAGTTTGGCCTGGGCCAGTGTGGTGTGCAGATCGGCGCCGGGCGCCAGGTCCAGCGCCACCGGTGTGCCGGGCTTCCAGTAGCTGGAGATCTGCAGCACGGCCGGCCCGCTCAAGCCCCGGTGCGTGAACAGCAGGTCTTCGGAAAAGCTGGCTTTGTCGCGCCGCGCGCCGGTGGCAATCTCCACCGGCAGTGACAGCCCGGCCAGTTCGGCGAACGGCTGCCACTGCCCGGCGTCGAAGGTCAGCGGCACCAGGGCCGGGCGCGTCTCGACCATGCGCAGGCCGAACTGACGCGCCACGCGGTAGCCGAAATCGGTGGCGCCGATCTTGGGGATCGACAGCCCGCCGGTGGCGATGACCAGCGCGCGCGTTTGCACGGTGCCACGGTCGGTGTCCAGCGCGTAGCGGGCGTCGCCCTCCGCGACGCTGCGGATCTGCTGCACGGCGCAGGGCTGCCAGCGTGTGACGCTGCCGCCCGCAGCGCCGGCTTCGCATTCGCGCAGCAGCAGGTCGATCAGGTCCTCGGCCGAGCGGTCGCAGAACAGCTGGCCCTTGTGCTTCTCGTGGTAGCCGATGCCATCACGCTGCAGCAGCGCGATGAACTGCTGCGGCGTGTAGCGCGACAGCGGCCCGCGGCAGAAGTGCGGGTTGTCGCTCAGGAAGTGGCGTGGGCCGACCTCGACATTCGTGAAATTGGCGCGGCCGCCGCCTGAGATGCGGATCTTCTCGGCCACCTTGGCGCTGTGGTCCAGCAGCAGAACACGCAGGCCGCGCTGGCGTGCCACGCCGGCGCAGAACAGGCCGGCCGCGCCGGCACCGACGATGACGGCATCGAAAGAACTTTCCATCGCGGGAGCATACGGCCCAAGTGAGCGCGGTCAGTGAGGAGAGCCGGGTCGCGCGTGTCCCAAGCGGTGGCGGGTTGCGCGGGCTGGTCGTGCGGCGCGGTTGCGCGAGCTGGCCCGGTTCAGGCGCTGCGCTGCTGTGCCAGCGGCAGCGCCAGCTGCGCCATGCCGCGCACCACGTCACCCACCACGATGATGGACGGACTGGCCATGCGCTCGAGCGCGACCGTTTGCGCCAGCAGGCCCAGCGTGGTCACAGCGTGGCGTTGGTGCGGCAGGCTGGCGCTCTGCACGATGGCCACTGGCGTCGACGCCGGCAGGCCGCTCAACAGCGCATCCTGGATGTGGGCGACGCCACTGACACCCATGTAGACCACCAGCGTCAACCGGGCGTCGCGCGCGGTCGCCGCCAGCGCACGCCAGTCGATCTTGGCGTCCTCGGCCTTGGCGTGGCCGGTCACGAACACCACGCCCTGGGCATGCTCGCGGTGCGTCAGCGGGACGCCCAGCGAGGTGACGGCCGCCAGCCCGGCCGTGATGCCGTTGACGACCCGGCATTCAATGCCGGCCTCGCGCAGGTGCTCGACCTCTTCGCCGCCCCGGCCGAAGATGAACGGGTCACCACCCTTGAGCCGCACCACGTGCTCGCCCTCGTGCACCGCCGTGATCATCAGCTTCTCGATGAACGCCTGCGGTGTGCTCTTGCAGCCGCCGCGCTTGCCCACGTGCACGATGCGCGCGCCGGGCTGGGCCCAGGCCAGCACCTCGTCGTTGACCAGATCGTCGACCAGCAGCACGGTGGCGGCCTGGATCGCCTTGACGGCTTTCAGCGTCAGCAGTTCGGGGTCGCCGGGGCCTGCGCCCACCAGCGTGCAAGTGCCTGTGTTCAACGTGTTCATGCGTGGGTGCTCAAGAGCTGGATGTGGCGGACCTGGGCCACGATGGCGTCGGGCACCGGCAGTTCGCCTGCCAGCACGCGGCGTGTGTAGTCGGCAGTGGCGGCAAGGTCGACCGATGCGGGCAACCCCGCCACCTGGGACAGCGTGCCGGGTTGCTGGGCCTGCAGCGCCAGCGCCGTGCCGCGCGCGAAGCCGTCGATCTGCAGCGTGCGGCGCGGGTCGCAGACGACCTCGCCCTCCATGCCGCGCGAGAGCATGCCTGTCATGCCCAGCAATGCGAACAGTTCGGCCATGACGGTGGCAAACGCCGGATGCGTGTAGCTGCCCACCACCACGCTCGGGCCATCGACAGGCGCCATCAGCTTGACCACGCTGTGGCCGGCATTGCGCAGGCCGACCACGCGGCGCACGTCCAGCAGCCGCTTGAGGCCCGGGTGCAGCACCTCCGTGGGCACGAACGCGACCTCGCCACTGGCGATCTTGCGCACGCCGCTCCAGGCCGGGTGGCCCAGCGCGGCCAGCACATCGCTGGCCAGCACGCGGGTCGACTCGGTGGCGCTGCCGTGCACCAGCACCGGCAGCCCCTCGCGCGCCAGCAGCAGCGCCAGCAGCGGTGTCAACACCGGCAGCTTGCGCGCGCCGTTGTAGCTGGGCAGCACGACGACCGGCCGGTCGCTGGCCGGCAGCAAGCGCAACCGCGCATGCGTGGCGTCGAGAAAGCCCGCCATCTCCGGCGTGGTCTCGCCCTTGATGCGCATGGACAGGCAGAAGGCGCCGATCTCCAGATCGGTCACCTGGCCGTCCAGCACCTGGCCGAACAGATCGGCCGCCTGCTCGCGCGCCAACGGTTTGGCGCCTCGCGCGCCGCGGCCGATTTCCTTGATGTAGTGGGCAATGCTCATGGGTGTGCGGATTGTCCCGCAGCTCTTATGCCGATCCGTGAGTCGGCTTATGCCGCCATCCACGACCGCGTTCACGAGACTGCCTCCGCGCTGCGCACCATGCGTTTGAGCTCGGGCAGGCACGAGCCGCAGTTGGTGCCGCATTTCAACGCGCCCTGCAAGCTGGCCAGGCGCTCCTCATCGCTGCCACTGCAGCGCGCCAGGTGTTCGTCGATCGCGGTTTCGCTGACGCCCAGGCAGCTGCACACCGTCTTGCCGCGCGCGGCGATGCCAGCCGGCGCCTGTGGCTGGAACGACAGCAGTTGGCGCCCGAAGGCCTGGGCCGGCAACTGGTCTTGCAGCAGCGCCTTGATCCAGCTCTCGGCGCGGGTGTCGCCGGCCAGCAGCACGCCTTCCACATGGGCGTCCACACCGCCGCGCAGCAGGCGCACGGCGCGCCGCTGGCCGCGCCGGGCGTCCGCGTAGCGCAGCGTGTCGATGCCTGACAGGCCGAGCAGTGATTCGATCTGCACCAAAAGCGCGTCGTCCGGCTTCTCATGGCCGGCCGCGCGCAGCAGCACGCCGGTGCGCTGCGTGGTGCCGGCCGACAGCGCATCGGTCGCACCGAACGGCACGCAGCTGGCGAAGGGCAGGGCATTGGCCAGCTCGCGCAGTTGTGTGCGCACGCTCAATGCCGTGTCAGCCGGCAGCCAGGCCATGGCCAGCAGCGACCAGGGCAGCTCGGCCTTGAGAATCTTCACCGGCGTGTGCTTGAGCTCGGGCTGCTTGGAGATCGGGCAGTGGGCGGGCGTGGTCAGCGCATTCACGCCGACCAACGGCTCACCGGTGCTGCTGCGCCCGCCCAGATACTCCGGGCCCCAGTGCATGGCGATGAAGGCCTGGCTCATGCCCAGCTCCGGACTGGCCGCCACCGGCACCACGATGGAGCCATGGCGTGAGGTCACATGGACCAGATCACCTGGCACCAGCTGACGCCGCGCCATGTCCTGCGGGTGCATCTGCACCACCGGCTCGGGCGCGTGGCCGAACAGTCGGCCCAGCGTGCCGGTACGGCTCATGCCATGCCACTGGTCGCGCAGGCGGCCGGTGTTGAGCGAGAACGGGAAGCGTGCTTCGCGCGGCTCGGCCACGCTTTTGTAGGGCGTGTCGGCAAAGCGGGCGCGGCCGTCGTCCGTGGGGAAGACGCCGTCTTCGTACAGCCGCGCGCGGCCCGTGGCCTCGCCCTCGCGCAGGGGCCATTGCTGCGGCCCTTGGGTGTCGAGCATCGGCCAGCTCATGCCGGTGATGTCCAGATCACGCCCGCGCGTGCTGCTGCGGTGCTCGTTCCAGACGGCCTCGGCGTCGTCGTAGGGAAACAGCGTGGACGCCGTGCGCGCGAAACCGCGCTGCTCCAGCCGCCGCGCGAAATCGGCGGCGATCGACCAGTCGTGCCGCGTCTCGCCCGGCGCCGGCACGGCCGCGCGCACGCGGGAGATGCGACGCTCGCTGTTGGTGACGGTGCCGTCTTTCTCGCCCCAGCTGGTGGCCGGCAGCAGCAGGTCGGCAAAGGCGCAGGTGGCGGTGCCGAGGAACGCTTCCTGCACCACCACGAACTCGGCACGGTTCAACGCGCGACGTACCGTGGCCTGGTCTGGCATGGACTGCGCGGGGTTGGTGCAGGCGATCCACAGCGCGCGGATTTCGCCGTCGGCTGCGGCTTCGAACATTTCGATCGCGTGCTTGCCCGGCGTGCCGGGGATGCTGTCCACGCCCCAGAGCGCCGCCACTTCGGCGCGGTGCGCGGGATTGGCCATGTCGCGGTGCGCAGACAGCAGGTTCGACAGGCCGCCCACTTCGCGCCCGCCCATGGCGTTCGGCTGGCCCGTCAGCGAGAACGGGCCGGCGCCGGGCCTGCCGATCTGCGCGGTGGCCAGGTGCAGGTTGATCAGCGTCGCGTTCTTGGCCGTGCCGCTGGACGACTGGTTCAGCCCCATGCAATACAGGCTGAGCGTGGCCTTGGACGTGGCGAACCACCGTGCCGCCTGCAGCAGTGCGGCCTGCGTGATGCCGCACACCTGCGCCACCTTCTCGGGTGTGCAGTCGCGCACCGTGGCCTTCAGCGCGTCGAAGCCGCTGGTGTGGGCGGCGATGTATTCCGGCTTCGTCCAGCCTTCCCACAGCATCAGGTGCAGCATGCCGTGGAACAGCATCACGTCGGTGCCCGGCGCAATCGCCAGGTGCAGGTCGGCGATCTCGCAGGTGTCGGTGCGGCGCGGGTCGGCCACGATGATCTTCATCGCCGGGTTGGCGCGCTTGGCGTCTTCGATGCGGCGAAACAGGATGGGGTGCGCCCAGGCGGTGTTGCTGCCGGCGATGAACAGGCAGTCCGTGTGGTTCACGTCGTCGTAGCAGGCCGGCGGCGCATCGGCGCCCAGCGTCTGTTTGTAGCCGGCCACGGCGCTGCTCATGCACAGGCGCGAATTGGTGTCCAGGTTGTTGGTGCCCAGAAGGCCCTTGGCCAGCTTGTTGAAGACGTAGTAGTCCTCGGTCAGCAACTGGCCAGACAGGTAGAAGCCCACCGCGTCCGGCCCATGGTCGCGGATGACCTGGCCAAATGTGTCGGCGGCCAGGTCCAGCGCCGCATCCCACGCGATGGGCTGTGGTGCTGTGCCGCGCTGCAGCCGATGCAGGGGCTGCAGCAAGCGGGTCTGGCGTGTCACCAGGGCGGTTGCCGTCAAGTGCAGCGTCGAGCCCTTGGTGCACAGCCGGCCGAAGTTGGCCGGATGGTCCGGGTCCCCGCGCACGCCGGTGATCTGCTCATCCCGGGTCTCGATGATCACGCCGCAACCCACGCCGCAGTAGGGGCAGGTCGAGCGTGTGTCGGTCGTCGTCATCGGTTCAGGAGGAATGCGGCGCTTGCACCGCGTAGCTGGCATCGCCCAGCGCACCTGTGGACGCGCCAGGCCCCGCCACCGGGCGCGCCAGGTCGGTCGCACGCGTGGCCAGTTCGTGGGCGTTCAACTGGACCAGCCCGTCCTGCACCAGCACCTCGAAGCGCGGCGTGCAGCCTTCGTCGGGCGCCAGCGCGCAGCCGTCGGCCAGGCCGATGGTGAAGTTGTGCAGCGGGCAGGCCACCGTGGTGCCGAACACGATGCCTTGCGACAACGGGCCGCCCTTGTGCGGGCAACGGTCGAGCAGTGCGAACACCTGGTTCTCAGCGTTGCGGAACACGGCGACATCCACACCCTTGGCACGCGCCACGCGGCGCGAGCCGAGCATCGGGATGTCGTCGACGCGGCAGATCACCGTCCATTCGTTCATGTGCATCTCCTCGGGTTCAGACGACGCCCGCGGGCTCGGCAGCGGTGGAGGCCACCGGATGGAACTGGCGCACGTCGACCGACGCGCGCACCGATTCGAACCACGGGTCAGGCTCGCCATCCAGAGCAAACTGCAGCCGCTCCCACAGCGCCTGGCGGCCTTCGGCATCGTCCACGATGCGCTTTTTCACATGGTCCAGCCCCACGCGGCCGATGTAGTGCACCGTGCGCTCCAGGTACCAGCCTTCGGTGCGGTACAGCTCCAGGAACGCGCCGGTGTACTCCATGACCTCCTCGGGCGTCTTGAGCTTGACCAGGAACTGCGCCACCTCGGTCTTGATGCCGCCGTTGCCGCCGACGTAAATCTCCCAGCCGGAGTCGACACCGATCACGCCCACGTCCTTGATGCCGGCCTCGGCGCAGTTGCGCGGGCAGCCACTCACGGCCAGCTTCACCTTGTGCGGCGAATACATGGCCCACAGCGCGCGCTCCAGGTCCTTGCCCATCTGCGTGCTGTCCTGCGTGCCGAAGCGGCACCACTCGCTGCCGACGCAGGTCTTCACCGTGCGCAGCGACTTGCCGTAGGCAAAGCCCGAGGGCATGCCGATGTCGCGCCACACGTCCTGCAGGTCTTCCTTCTTCACACCCAAGAGGTCGATGCGCTGGCCGCCTGTCACCTTGACGGTCGGGATGTTGTACTTGTCGGCCGCGTCGGCAATGCGGCGCAACTCGTCCGGCGTGGTGCAGCCGCCCCACATGCGCGGCACCACCGAATAGGTGCCGTCCTTCTGGATGTTGGCGTGGCTGCGCTCGTTGACGAAGCGGCTCTGTGGATCGTCCTTGGCCAGCTTGGGCCAGGTGCTGATGAGGTAGTAGTTGACGGCCGGGCGGCAGCTGGCGCAGCCGTTGGGCGTGCGCCAACCCAGGCCGGCGTAGACCTCGGCATGGCTCAGGAACTTCTGCTTGCGGATGGCGTCTCGCGTTTCCTGGTGGCTGGCGTCGGTGCAGCCGCAGATCGCCTTCTTTTTCGGCGTGGCCGAATAGTCGCCACCGGCGGTGAACATCAGGATCTGCTCGACCAGCCCGGTGCACGAGCCGCAGCTGGCGCTGGCCTTGGTGTGCGTCTTGACCTCGTCCAGCGTGAACAGGCCCTTGTCCTTGATGGCCTTGCAGATGGCGCCCTTGCTGATGCCGTTGCAGCCGCAGACCTCAGCCTCATCGGGCATGCCGGCGGCGCTGCTGTGGCCGGCGTGGCCCACGTCGCCGATGTTCGATTCGCCGAACATCAGCTTGTCGCGGATGTCGCTGATGCTGCGACCATCGCGCAGCAGCTTGAAGTACCAGCTACCGTCCACCGTGTCGCCGTACATGCAAGCGCCGACCAGCTTGTCGCCCTTGATTACGAGCTTTTTGTAGACACCGCCGAACGGGTCGCTCATGACGATTTCTTCCGTGCCTTCGCCGCCCATGAAGTCGCCGGCGCTGAACAGGTCGATGCCGGTCACCTTGAGCTTGGTCGAGGTCAGCGAGCCCTGGTAGCGGCCGATGCCGAACTGCGCCAGGTGGTTGGCCGCCACCTTGCCCTGCTCGAACAGCGGCGCCACCAGCCCATAGGCGATGCCACGGTGCTGCGCGCACTCGCCCACCGAATAGATGCGTGCGTCCGTCACGGTCTGCATGGTGTCGTTGACCACGATGCCGCGCTCGCAGTGCAGGCGCATCTTTTGCGCCAGCTCGATGTTGGGGCGGATGCCGACCGCCATCACCACCAGGTCGGCCGGCTCCTCAGTGCCGTCCTTGAACCTGATCGCGGTGACGCGGCCTTCGGCGTTGCCCACCAGCTCTTGCGTGTTGGCGCTGAGCTTGAACTTCAGACCGCGCTCTTCCAGCGTCTTGCGCAGCAGGCCGGCGGCCACGTCGTCCAGCTGGCGCTCCATCAACCACGCGTTGACGTGGACCACGGTGACCGACATGCCGCGCATCATCAGCCCGTTGGCCGCCTCCAGCCCCAGCAGTCCGCCGCCGATGACCACTGCATGCTTGTGCGTCCTGGCGGTCTCGATCATGGTGTTGGTGTCGGCGATGTCGCGGTACGCGATCACGCCCTGCAGGTCCTTGCCCGGCACCGGCAGGATGAAGGGGTTGGAGCCGGTGCACAGCAGCAGCCGGTCGTACTCGGCCTCGGTGCCATCGTCGGCGCGCACGATGCGTTTGACACGGTCGACCTCGGTCACCTTCTTGCCCGCGTGCAGCGTGATGTGGTTCTCGCCATACCACTCCCAGCTGTTCAGCACGATCTGCTCGACCGTCTGTTCGCCAGCCAACACCGGCGACAGCAGGATGCGGTTGTAGTTGGGGTGCGGCTCGGCGCCGAACACGGTGATGTCGTAGAGCTCGGGCGCCAGCTTGATCAGCTCTTCCACTGCCCGGATGCCGGCCATGCCATTGCCCACCAGCACCAGTTTCATCTTTTTCATCGTGGTCCTCCGCTCGCTGGGGTGATCAGAAGTCCAACGCCATGACCGCGCTGAGCCGGCCGCCGGGCGCGACGGGAATCGCGATGCTGTTGCCAGAGACCACTGGCTGGCAGCTGGCGAAGGCGCGGGCGATGGTGCCGTCGCTGTCGCTGGCCGTGCCTTCGAGCACGCCCTTGGCCTCGGAGAATCCGAAGCGCCGTTGCGGCGCGCTGTCGGCGCCCAGCTCCCACACCGATACGCCGCGCGCGATCGGCGTGGCCAGCGCGGACAGGAAGGCGATCACGTACTGCGCGCCGTCGATGCTGGAGCCCGGAATTGCAAAACCGCGGTTGATGCCCACCTTGACGGCGCTGTCGGCGCGCAGGAAGCCCGAGCCCTTGCCCAGGTCGGGCAGGAACACCGGGCGGTTCTGCTCCCAGGCCATGCCCGGCAGGCCGGTGCCCTTGCGAAAGGCGGTGGCGCGTGAGATGAACTCGAAGGTGTCGCCCGTGGTGCCGTAGTAGCCGTCCACCAGCTTCAGGTCGGCCGATTCAGCCGGCTGGTTGGCCCACAGCTCGATGGCGCCCGCGTGGTCGTTGTCGTCGCCACAGAACATGACGACGACCGCACGCAGCGTGCTGCCATCGAACACCGGCAGCGCAATGCCGCACGACAGGCCCTCTGCCTTGGCGGCAGCGCTGCGGCGGAAGTAGGCGTTCGACAGATCCTTCAGCACGACCGGGTGGCCCAGTTCCCAGACCTGGCCGGGCAGCCCCTCGCCACGGCCGAAGCACAGGCGCTCGGTGGCCGCCTCGAAGCGCGTGGCGCCGCCGAAGATGCCGCCACCGAATTCCAGCAGGCTGCCGTCTGCGCTGGGCAGCCAGTACTCGACGACGCGGATGAACGTGTTGTGTGCCATGGTGTGCTCCTCAAGCAGCTTTTTCGACGTGCGCCTGGCGCGTGTAGAGGAAGTCGATCACGGCCTTGCGGTACATGACGTAGTGGCGGTCTTCGGCCAGTTCGACTCGGTTGCGCGGGCGCGGCAGGTCCACGCTCAGCACCTCGCCGATGGTGGCGGCAGGGCCGTTGGTCATCATCACGATCTTGTCGGACAGCAGCACGGCCTCGTCCACATCGTGCGTGACCATGACCACCGTGCTCTGGGTCTTCTGCACGATCGCCAGCAATTCGTCCTGCAACTTGGCACGGGTCAATGCGTCCAGCGCGCCGAACGGCTCGTCCATCAGCAGCACTTTGGGCTCCATGGCGAGGGCGCGCGCAATGCCCACGCGCTGCTTCATGCCGCCGGAGATTTCGCCCGGGCGCTTGTGCGTGGCGGGCGTGAGGCCGACCAGGGCCAGCGCCGCATCGGTGCGGGCCTTCAACTGGGTCTTGGTTTCCTTCTCGCCGAACACGCGCTCCACGCCCAGGTAGATGTTCTCGAAGCAGGTGAGCCAGGGCAGCAGCGAGTGGTTCTGAAACACCACGGCGCGCTCGGGGCCGGGGCCGGCGATTTCGCGGTTGGCGCACAGCAGCACGCCCTCGGTCGGCCGCGTCAGCCCGGCAATCAGGTTCAGCAGGGTGGACTTGCCACAACCCGAGTGGCCGATCAGCGCGACGAATTCGCCCTTGGCCACTGTCAGCTGGATGTCGCGCAGCGCGATGAAGGGGCCGCGCGCGGTCTTGAACTTCTGCTCGACGTTCTGGATGTCGATGAATTTGCGGTCGGCGGCGTTCATGACTTCACTTCTTCGAATGTGAATGCGGAAGCCAGCTTGATCAGCGCGAACTCGAGCACCAGGCCGACGATGCCGATCACGAAGATGGCGATGATGATGTTCTTGACGTTGAGGTTGTTCCACTCGTCCCACACCCAGAAGCCGATGCCCACGCCGCCGGTCAGCATCTCGGCGGCGACGATGACCAGCCAGGCGGTGCCGACGGCCAGGCGCACGCCGGTCAGCATGTAGGGCAGCACGGCCGGAAACAGGATCTTGCTGACGATCTTCCATTCGGAGAGATTCAGCACGCGGGCCACGTTCATGTAGTCCTGCGGCACGCGCTGCACACCCACGGCGGTGTTGATGATCATGGGCCAGATGGAGCAGATGAAGATGGTCCAGATGGCGGCGGGGTTGGCGCCTTTGAACACCAGCAACCCGATCGGCAGCCACGCCAGCGGCGAGACCGGCCGCATCAGGCTGATCAGGGGGTTGAACATGCGCGACAGGAAGGTGAAGCGCCCGATCGCGAAGCCCGCGGGAATACCGACCAGCGCCGCCAGGCCAAAGCCCAGTGCCACCCGCTGTAACGACGACAACACGTTCCAGCCCACGCCCTGATCGTTCGGGCCGTTGCTGTAGAACGGATCACTGAACACCTCGACCGCCTGCAAAAAGGTTTCGCGCGGCGTGGGGATGCTGCCGGCCGTGGCCATGGAGACGATCTCCCACAGCACCACCAGCAAGCCCAGCCCGGCGATGGGCGGCAACACACGCAGCCACAGGCCGCGCCAGTCGAAAGGGTTGCGCCGCGCCGCTGCGGGGGCAGCGGCGTCGTTGGCAGCAGTCGTCGCTAAAGGCTTGGGCTCGCGCGTCTGCGGCTCGGCCAGGGCGGTCTCGATCGGGGAGTGAAATACAGCAGAAACCATGGTGGTGCTCCTTCAGGCCTGGACCTTGAAACCGTCGGCGTACTTCGTCGGATCCTTGCCATCCCAGACCACGCCGTCCATCAGCTTGCTGGTGCGCATCGGGTCTTTGGGCACGCTGATCTTCAGCGCGGTGGCGGCCTCTTTGTAGAGGTCGATCTGGTTGATCTGTTTGGCGACGGCCAGGTAATCCGGGTGTTCCTTCAGCAGGCCCCAGCGCTTGTGCTGGGTCAGGAACCACATGCCGTCGGACAGGTAGGGAAAGTTCACCGCCCCGTCGTCGAAGAACTTCATGTGGTTGGGGTCGTCCCAGGTCTTGCCCATGCCGTTGTCGTAGCGGCCCAGGATGCGCTGGTTGATGGCGTCGGCACTGGTGTTGATGTAGGACTTCTCGGCCACCGTGTCGGCCATCTTGGCCTTGTTCTGCAGGTTGGCGTCGATCCACTTGCCGGCTTCCAGCACGGCCATCATCACGGCACGGCAGGTGTTCGGATTGGCCTTCACAAAAGCGGCCTGCGTGCCGAGCACCTTCTCGGGGTGGTCCTTCCAGATGTCCTGCGTGGTGATGGCGGTGACGCCGATCTTGTCGATGATGGCGCGCTGGTTCCAGGGCTCGCCGACGCAAAAGCCATCCATGTTGCCCACGCGCATGTTGGCCACCATCTGCGGCGGCGGCACGACGATGACCTTGGCGTCCGTCACGGGGCTGATGCCGGACGCCGCCATCCAGTAGTTGAGCCACATGGTGTGCGTGCTGGTCGGAAAGGTGCCGGCGAAGGTGTAGGTGCGCTTTTCCTTGGCCATCAGCTTGGCGAGCGATGGGCCGTCGACGGCGCCCTTGTCGGCCAGTTGCTTGGACAGCGTGATCGCCTGGCCATTGCGGTTCAGGCCCATCAGCACGGCCATGTCCTTCTTGGGGCCGCCGACGCCGACCTGCACGCCGTAGATCAGGCCATAGAGGACGTGCGCCATGTCCAGTTCGCCATTGCTCAGCTTGTCGCGCACGCCGGCCCAGCTGGCTTCCTTGCTGAGGACGATCTTCACGCCGTATTTCTGGTCCAGGCCCAGCACCGAGGCCATCACCACGCTGGCGCAGTCGGTCAGCGGGATGAAGCCGATCTTGACTTCCTTCTTCTCGGGGGCATCGGAGCCGGCAGCCCAGGCGCTGCGCGCGCCCAGGGTGCCCAGCCAGGTCGCGGCGGTGGCGGCGCCGGCCTTGCGGATGAAGTCGCGGCGGCCGGGCGTGGCCGGCAGGGATTCGTGAAGGCGCATGTCAACTCCTGAAGACGAGAACACGGATTCGGAAAGCAAAACGGCGTCCATT
Source organism: Rhodoferax sp. RT4P68 (assembly GCF_056521305.1). Classification (NCBI taxonomy): domain Bacteria; kingdom Pseudomonadati; phylum Pseudomonadota; class Betaproteobacteria; order Burkholderiales; family Comamonadaceae; genus Rhodoferax; species Rhodoferax sp. RT4P68. Next base: position 66,907 of record NZ_JBWMBB010000016.1, on the reverse strand, counting down.
TCGGACCCGCGGCAGTGCTGCGGATGGGAAATGGACGCCGTTGTCCAAGGGGATGGCCTAAGCCGATGAGCAAACCGCCGTTGGCCTGCTTCGACTGTGATCTAGCAGATTGCGTGCCTGCTCGATTTGCCGCCTATACCCCGTGTTCTGCCATCCGGAACCGGGGAGTTGTCCCTAGGCGTGCACAGCGCGTGTCCGGACAGGAAAAGCGGGCGATTCTGGTGCGCGGGAGCTGAATCGGCACAACTATTGTGCAGTGCAGCAAGCCGCCAGCGGTCAGAGGTAGTCGGACATCGCCAGCACCGATTGCGCGACGTCCAGCAGCCTGCGGTTCTGGTTCATGGCGGTCTGGCGCAGCATCTTGTGGGCTTCGGCTTCGTCCACTTTGCGAGCCGCCATCAGCAGGCCCTTGGCGCGCTCGATCAACTTGCGCTCGTTCAGCGATGCGCGCACGTTCTCCAGCTCATCGCTCATTTCCTGCAGGCGCTGCGATTGCTCTTGCACCATGCTGAGGATGGACCGGTCCAGCTGCGGGCCGTAGCCTGCCATGTGGTCGGTAGCGCCTGGCGCCGTGGTGAGCGACAGCCCGGCGACGATGACCTGCTGGTCGTGCAGCTCGGCACGGGCATGCGCAATGCGGCGCTCGCACAGGCCGCGCAGGCGCGTGGCCAGCAGTTCCTCGACATCGCGCATGCGGTCGATGCGCAAGGTGCTGATGTCATACCAGACCTGGCTGAGGTCCGGGTCCAGCCCCGCGTCGGTGCGGGGCGCGCAGCCGATGCGCCGCAGGCGCTCCAGATCCGCCAGGGGGCTGGCCTTTTCGGCCATGTGCCAAGCCTCGCGCACGCCCGCGTCCGAGAAGTTCATGGCGACCTGGAAACAGCGCTCCTGCGACTCGATCAGATGCACCCACTGTTGCTGGCTGGACGCTTCGGCATGGCCGCAGGCGAATCGCCCACCGCCCAGCGCCCGCTCCTGGCCGGCGAATTCCTTGCCCTGCATGAAGTTGAACAGGGCGACCAACGCGCGCGAGATCTCCGGGTCTGTCGCGCTGTCGGCGGCCTCGAACACCACCGCGAGCAGGCCGGCCACGAGGCGCACGAAGGCGGTGGTCGAAGCGTCGTGGTCGATCGCCAGTGCTGCCACGCGCTGGCGCAACTCGGGCAGGGCGTCGAGCGCATACAGCACAACGGCAATGCGGCTGAACAACCGTGTGCCGTTGCGCACATGGCCGACGTGCGTGTCCAACGCGTCGAACTGCGCGCGCACCCGCACAGTCAGCTCGTCGCATTGCACGCACTGGCGTTTGCGCTGGTCTGCAAAGCGCGAGCCGCCGGAGGCCAGGAAGACATTGGACAGGCCACGCTCGCGCTGCAGCGCGTGGACGAGGCTGCCGATCACGCTGACGAGTTCACCGGTCAGCGCGAGCTGCTCAAGATCGCCGATCTCGCATTCGCGGGCCGCGACCAGATAACTGAGGCCTGTTTTCATCGTGGTTGTCAGTGTGGCCGTCAGCAACAACCGTGCCGGCTGCCCACTACACTGCCCGCCATGTTGGTACTGGGATTCGAATCTTCTTGCGACGAAACCGGCGTGGCGTTGGTGGACAGTGCGGGCTCCATGGCTCCGCGGCTGCTGGCCCACGCACTGCACAGCCAGGTCCGGATGCACGAGGCCTATGGCGGTGTGGTGCCGGAACTGGCCAGTCGCGACCATATCCGTCGCGCTTTGCCCTTGGCGACCCAGGTACTGATGGACGCACGCCGCACTTTGGCGCAAGTCGATGTCGTCGCGTATACACGCGGGCCGGGCTTGGCCGGTGCTTTGCTGGTCGGCGCCGGGATCGCTTGCGCGCTGGCGGCGGCGCTGGACCGGCCGGCGCTCGGCGTGCACCACCTGGAAGGGCATCTGCTGTCGCCCTTCATGAGCGCCGATCCGCCTGAGTTTCCGTTCGTGGTGCTGCTGGTCTCCGGCGGCCACACCCAACTGATGCAGGTCGATGGGGTGGGCCGTTACACCATGTTGGGCGAGACCATCGACGATGCGGCCGGTGAGGCGTTCGACAAGTCGGCCAAGCTGATGGGACTGGGCTACCCCGGTGGCCCGGCGCTGGCGCGGTTGGCTGAGCAGGGTGACCCACGCGCCTTCGCGCTGCCGCGGCCGCTGCTGCACAGTGGCAACCTGGATTTCTCGTTTGCAGGCCTGAAGACGGCGGTGCTGACGCAGGCCAAAAAGCTGGGCCCTGACCTGCAAGCGCGCAAGGCCGATCTGGCGGCCTCCACGCAGGCTGCGATCGTCGAAGTCCTGGTCAAGAAGTCGCTTGCCGCGGTGCAGCGCAGCGGCTTGGATCGCCTGGTGGTGGCTGGTGGCGTCGGGGCCAATCAGGACTTGCGCGCGCAGCTGAACGCGGCATGCGCGCAACGAGGGGTGCGGGTGCACTACCCGGAGTTGGAACTGTGCACTGACAACGGCGCCATGATTGCGATGGCTGCGGCGATGCGCCTACAGGCCGGCGTCGAACAGGCCAGCAGGCGCTATGCCTTCGATGTGAAGCCGCGCTGGCCGCTCGACGCGCTATAGCGCACCGAGCGCGCCAGTCGCGCTGCTCTCACTGGATCGCCAGCTTGGCGACGTTGCTGACGGGCAGCTTCTTCGCCAGCTTGAGCGTCAGAACACCGTGCTCCAACGTGGCGGTGCTGGCGGCGGCGTCGATGTCCAGTGGCAGTTCATAAGCGGCCTTCACCTTGCGGGCTGCGGACTCGAGGCTCTCGATCCGCACCACGGCGCCTTCGATGCCGATGGTCAGCTGGTCCTTGGCGATGCCGGGGAGGTCCACGCTCAAGGTCCAGGACTGTGCGTCCTGGGTGAAGCTGTGGCTCTTGGTGCCGTTCTGGCGCACGGAGGCCACCTCGTTGAAGAAGCGCTCGAAGCTGCGGTCCACAGAACGGGCGACAGGGCTGTAGCTGGACTGGCGGATGACGGGGGCGAACAACATGGGTGGATCCTCTTAAACTCCGCGGCTCTCAACACGAGCGCCACATGCATCCAATCTGTGCGCAACGCTATGATTTTCAAGGGGTTTTTTTGATGAATGATGTTCGCCGGATGGTCTTGAAAACGGTGATCGCGGCGCTATCTGCCGGCGCGCTGGCGCCAGTGCGCGGGCAGGGCGGTCCGGTCCGCCTCGCCATGATCGAGACGCTGAGCGGCCCGTTTGCCAACACGGGAGAGGCGGTGTTCCGCAACCTGGTGTGGGCGGCAGAACGTGTCAATGCGCGCGGCGGATTGAAGCTGCCGGGCGGCGCGCGGATGTTGGAGATCACGCGCTACGACAGCAAGGGCCAGAACGAAGAAGCACTGAGCGCACTGCGCGCGGCCATCGACGACGGGGTCCAATTCGTGACCCAGGGCAATTCATCGGCGACGGCTGCTGCGCTGCTCGATGCGATCAACAAGCACAACGAACGCATGCCGGCGCAGCGGCTGCTGTATCTGAACTATTCCGCCGTCGACCCCGCGCTGACCAACGAGCGCTGCAGCTTCTGGCACTTCCGATTCGATGCGCATGCCGATATGCGGATGGCGGCGTTGATGGAGGTGCTCAAGGACGACCGAAGCGTCGGCAGTGTGTATCTGCTGGGGCAGGACTACAGCTTCGGCCAAGCGGTCCTGCGCGAAGCCAGGCGCCAGTTGACGGCGCAGCGCCCGGACGTGGCGATCGTCGGCGACGAGCTGCATCCGCTGGGCCGCATCAAGGACTTCCTGCCGTACGCCGCCAAGATCAAGGCCAGCGGCGCCCAAGCGGTGATCACGGGCAATTGGGGCAACGATCTGACGCTGCTGGTGAAGGCGGCCCGCGAATCGGGCTTCGACGGCAAGTTCTACACCTTCTACGGCAACGCGCTGGGCGCGCCCGCGGCGATCGGGGACGCCGGTATCGGCAAGGTTGTCGCGGTGGCTGACTGGTTGCCAAATGTGGCGACGGATTCCAGCGAGGCGTTCTATCGCTCTTTCCGCCAGCGCTATCCGAAGCCGGCAGACGACTATGTCCACATGCGGATGCAACTCATGGTGGAGGCTCTTGCCCAGGCGATCGAGAAAGCCGGTCGGCTCGATGCGTTGCAGGTCGGGCTGGCGTTGGAGCAAGCGGCGGTCAGCTTGTCAGGGCGGGCCGGCCGTATGCGGGCGTCCGATCACCAGTTTCAGCAGGCGCTGGTCGTGGGTCTGATGGACCGCCAGGGCGCGCCTGGCGTCCCGTTCGATGTCGAGGGCTCGGGCTACGGCTTCCGCGTCATCAAGCAGGTCGCTGCTGCGGGCGCCGAAATGCCGACCAGCTGCGTGATGTACCGGCCAAGTCTGTGATGGCCCGATGCCGAATCAGCTGGCGAAGCCTGAGCAGGCACCGGCGTTGGGCCGACCCTTGCACTCGCGCAGCAGGCGGCGTTCGCGCTCCCTGGTGCTTTCCTGCGACGCGCTGGGGATGAACTTGGGCATGGCGCCCTTTGGCTTGGCAGCTTGAGTGCCCGCTGCCAGTTTGGCTTTTTTCTCCGGGGCTGCCATCGCGCCTGACGCACTGCCAAGAGTCAATGCACATGCCATCCACAACACAGCCAGGTTCGAGTAGCGCATCGACGTTCCTTCGCTTGAATAGAGCGTGTCAACGACGGCACTGCGCTCGGGTTGACCAGGGCGTTGTTTACGATGGGGCCCCTGTGCGATAGCGCACATTTTGAGCATCGGACAACGACATGCGACAAGTGATCGAACAGCTGGCCGCCTCCCAAATTCGTGAGGTCGCCAATGCCGGCCTGGGCCGCCATGACGTTCTCCCCTTCTGGTTCGGGGAAAGCGATGAAGTGACGCCCGATTTCATCCGGCGCGCTGCCATCGCATCGCTGGAGCGCGGCGAGACCTTCTACGCGCACAACCTCGGCCTGCCTGAACTGCGCGAAGCCATCGCGCGGTACATGAGCGCCCTGCACGGGCCTGTCGATGTGGAGCGCATCGCCGTCACATCTGGCGGCGTCAACGCCTTGATGCTCGCCGTGCAGGCCCTCGTGGAAGCCGGCGACGACGTGGTGGCTGTCACCCCGGTGTGGCCCAACCTGACGGCCCAGCCGGCGATCATGGGCGCGCGCGTGCGGTGTGTGCCGTTGCGCCCTGTGCAGGAGGGCGCGCGTGCGGGGCATTGGGAGCTCGATCTCGATGGCCTGCTGGCGGCCATCACGCCCGCCACGAAGCTGCTGATCGTCAATGCCCCCAACAACCCGACGGGCTGGACCCTCACAGCTGCAGAGCAGGCGGCGCTGTTGGCCCATTGCAGGTTGACCGGCACCTGGATCCTGGCAGACGAGGTCTACGAGCGGCTGTATTTCGAGCCTGCGCCCAATGCGTGCGCGCCGAGCTTTCTGGACGCAGCGCAGCCTACGGATCGACTGGTCGTCGTGCACAGTTTTTCCAAGAGCTTTCTGATGACAGGGTGGCGTCTGGGCTGGCTGGTCATGCCGGCGACCATGACGCCCCACATGGGCAAGTTGATTGAGTTCAACACCTCGTGTGCCAGCGTTTTCGTCCAGCGTGCTGGCCTGGCTGCGCTGGAGAACGAAGAGCTTGTGACGCCTGGCGTGGTCGAGCGATTGCGTAACTGCCGCGACATCCTGATCCCGCTGCTGGCCGAGCTTCCGGCGGTTCAGGTGGCTTTACCAGCGGGTGGCATGTATGCGTTCTTCCGGATCGCAGGGCTGGACGATTCCTTGTCTGTCGCTAAAGCCCTCGTGCGGGATGCCGGGCTGGGTGTGGCGCCCGGCAGTGCATTCGGACCTGAAGCAGACGGTTGGCTGCGATGGTGCTTCGCGTCACATGATCCCGCCCGGTTGGTGTCAGGTGTTAAGCGTTTGAAAATTTGGTTACTGAAATAGACCAGATCTTGATGTTTTTGGTACAAAAACTCTGACAAGTGAAAATAGCATACAATTCAGCCGTGAATAATGTTGGTTAAAACGCAGAAAAATCGTATTCAACTGTAAATGTGACTTTTTTGTGTACCGAATTGGAGGGCTCACCTTAAGATTTGTCCACTCTGCTGGCGAATGAACGCTAGGCACCGGAGCCGAACAAAATGATGAATAGGTGTGGCAATGGATCGAATTTCCGCAATGCGAGTGTTCAGCGAGGTTGTGACCAGAGGCAGCTTCACGGCGGCTGCCAACACATTGGGCATGTCGAGGGCAATGGTGACCCGGCATATCGGCGAATTAGAGCGATGGCTGGGTGCGAGACTTTTGCAACGGTCGACGCGGCGCCTCTCACTGACTGAAGCCGGCGAAGCCTGTGTGGTGCGAAGCCGCCAGCTGCTCGAACTTGTCAACGATGTAGAGCAAGTGGTCGGCCAGCGGGACACCGAGCCGCACGGCCAAATTCGTGTGCTTTGCAACCCCGCATTTGGGCAGACCCACTTGGCGTCGATCATGGTGGACTACCTTGCGAGGTATCCGCGCACCAAGATCGATCTGGTCCTCAGCGACCAGACGCTCAATCTGGTCGACGACCGCATCGACTTGGCGATTCGGATGACCAACGAACTCGATCCGGCATTGATCGCCAAGAAGTTTGCGACGTTCCGCACAGTCCTGTGCTGCGCCCCCAGCTACCTGGTGAAGAACGGCACGCCGAACACCCCGGAGGATCTCACGCAGCACAACTGCCTGGCGCATTCACGCGTCGAGAAAAGCCAGTGGAGCTTCGCGCGCGGCGATGACGAGCGGTTGGTCCAGGTTTCAGGCAGTTTCAGCGCCAACGACGTGATGGGCCTCGTCCACGCAGTGCGCGCTGGCGGGGGCCTTGCACTGCTGCCCAACTACGTCGTCGCTCCCCTGCTCAACAGTGGCGAACTGGTGGCCGTGTTGTCGGAATGGCAGTCCGACAGCGTGGGCATCTACGGTGTCTACGTGTCGCGTCGCCACCAACCGGCCAGCCTGCGGACCCTGCTGGAATTTCTGGCGGCGCGTCTGGGGCCAGTGCCCGTTTGGGAGCACTGATCAGCGTCAGCCCGCAGGCCCTGATGGGGTGCTGCGGTAGAACGCGTCGAGCAGCGCCAGCAAGGTGTTGCATTCCTCGCCGAACCTTTCTCGATTGACGAAATACGCTTCGCAGGCCACTGCAAAGAACTCTTCCAGGCTGTGTGCGCCGTACGGGTCCAGCCAGGGCTGGGTTCCTCCGAATCTTTCGGCGATCAGCACGCGGTCGCAGAACGCATCGTAAGCCTCCTGCCAGATGCACAGCCAGACACGTCTGGCCTCGTCTGCGGATCGGTGGCCCATGAACCCTGGCCAGAGCCAAGGGCAGCCATCGGCTACGCCGTCGGCCATGTCGATCTTGTGCGCGAACTCGTGGATCACCACGTTGTAGCCCCGGTCCGCGGTCAGGCCAGCGTCGGCCACGTCGGTCCAACTCAGCATGACTGGGCCGAGTTCCATGGCTTCGCCCGCGAGCACCTCGTCGTAGTAGTGGACGACACCGGCGTCGTCGATGTGTTCGCGGCGTGCGACGACCTCACTTGGGTGCACCACGATGCCGACGAAGTCGCTGTACCAGGCCAAGACCGATCCGGAGGACAGGTCCGACTTGCCCGGACGCGCCTGCACGTGCAGCAGAGGCAGGCAGGCTTGGGCTCCAATGGCAATTGCCATCTGGTCGGTGATCTTCAGGCCGTCCGCACCGTAAAACTCCTTCTGCCCGAGGAACTCGCGGACCAACCGTTTCAACTTGTCGCGGTCCGCGCTTCCAAGGGCAGTCAAAAAGGCGAATGTGCCAATGCTTTGCTGCCACAGATCCTCGGGGATCTCCGGTGTGCTCGAGCTGAGGCGCCCGAGGCCGCGAAGCCAGCGACTCGCGTTCTGCCAACGATCCGGCCAGGTGCTGCTCATCCGATCAGGCATGGCCATCCGAACAGAAGCGGCCGGTCGTCGTTCAGCTAGCGGCTGCGGCGTCCACCCGTTGCGGGGGCGACGAAAGACTCAGCCGCAGGATCTGCAGACGCGGGGGCTGCGCATCCGCTTCCCAGTCGCTCATGACAACGCGGCGCATGCCATCGCCTAGGTCGTGGTCGGCTGGCATATGGGTGTGTCCATGGATCAGGGTGTGGCTGCCCGACGCCTGCAGCCACATTCGCGCCGCATCGCTGTCTACGTCCGCGTATCCCAGCCCCTGATCCTTGCGCTGTTCACTGGCCTGGCGAATCTGCCGCGCCATCTGGCGACGCAGGGCCAGCGGATGCTGCAGCGAGGCCTGCTGCCAGGCGGGGTTTTGAACCTGCTGGCGAAATTGCTGATAGGCCACATCATCAAGGCACAGCGCGTCCCCGTGACTGAGCAGCCAACGTTCGCCAGCAAACGTCAGCACCGTTGGATCCTCCAGCATCTGCAGACCGGCTGCACTCCTGCCGGCTTGGCCAAGAAGGAAATCGCGATTGCCGTGCATGAAGTAGACCGGGCGTGCCTGTGCGGTTGCGCGCACGATCCGGGCGCATGCCAATTCAAACTGGCCGATCGACGAATCGTCGCCGACAGTCGGGTCGAGTGCATCGTCCCCGACCCACACTTCGAACAGATCGCCCAGGATGAACACCGCATCTGCGGTGCTGGAGGCCATGGCACTCGCCCATGCGTCGAAGGTCGAAGGATCTTCGGGCCGCAGATGTACATCCGAGAGGAAGTCGAGGGTGCGCCAGTGGTCGGGCGCCACCAACTCCGCAAACCTCGGCAGGGCCGGCACCGCAGCCATCAGACGGCGACGGCCTTCTCGATCACCACATCTTCTACCGGCACGTCGTCGTGGAAGCCCTTGCGTCCGGTCTTGACGGCCTTGATCTTGTCGACCACCTCGCTGCCCGAGACAACCTTGCCGAACACGGCGTAGCCCCAGCCCTGGGCCGAGATCGCCGTGTGGTTGAGGAACGCGTTGTCGGCCACGTTGATGAAAAACTGCGCGGTGGCCGAGTGTGGATCGTTCGTACGCGCCATGGCCACCGTGTAGTTGTTGTTCTTCAGGCCGTTGTTCGCCTCGTTGTCGATGGGCGCGTCCGAACTTTTTTGCTTCATGCCGGGCTCAAAGCCGCCGCCTTGCACCATGAAGCCTGGGATCACGCGGTGGAACACCGTGTTGTCGTAGTGGCCTTTGCTTACATAGGCCAAGAAATTGGCGGTGGACTTCGGCGCCTTCTCTGCATCGAGTTCCAGCGTGATGACGCCCAGCTTGGCAATGTGGAGTTCGACTTTCGGATTGGTCATATCATTTCACCTGATTAGCGGATTGGATGAGGATTTGCGCGGTGGGCGCATCGGTCGGGAAGGGGCCGCCCGGGCCGGTGGGGACGGTCTTGATCTTTTGTACCACGTCCATACCAGAGATGACCTTGCCGAAGACGGTGTAGCCCGTCAGTTGCTGGGCGTTCAACAGCCTGTCGCGCGGTACGTTCTCGAACACACGGCCCTGGTACTCGAAGCGCCGCACTGGGTCCCCGTCGGGGATCAGCACTGGGTCGAGTGGCGCGTTGTCCGCCACGTTGATGAAGAACTGCGACGTGGCGGAGTTCGGCTCGCTGGTACGCGCCATGGCAACGGTACCCACCACGTTGCGGTCGCCGCCCTTAGCCAGCGCCTGCCGACCTTCGTGCGCCACCGGTGCGCGCGTGGGCTTTTGCTGGTACTTGGCATCGAAGCCGCCGCCCTGCACCATGAAGGTCGGGATCACGCGGTGGAAGATCGTGCCGTCATAGTGCTTGTCGCGCACGTACTGCAGAAAGTTCGCAACTGTCTGGGGCGCCTTGTCCGGATAAACCTCGACCGTGAAGTTGCCGGCACTGGTCCTGAACAGGACCTGGGGCGCATCGGCGGCATGGGCCGAAGCACCGAGCCCCAGGGCGGCCGCCAGCAGCAGGGCGCGGCGGGTGGATGAAACAGCAATCATGGGCATGTGAGTCCGTCGGGAAGTCGGCCCGGCGAACTGCGCAGGGCCAATGCGGTGGCTGTGCGGGCCATTGCACCGCAGCCCCACCGTTGTGGAAATCAGCGGGTCGCTTTGGCCGGCTTGCCGGTCTTGGGAGCCAGCATGCTGCTCAAGGTGGACACCTTCTGCTGGGCCTGTGCATTGTTGCCGTCGATCTGAAGCGACTTGCCATACGACTGGCTAGCCAGCTTGGCGTAGACGTCGCCCAAGTTCTCGTGCGCGGTGGCGTAGGAGGGGTTCAGGCGGACCGCCATTTCCAGTGCCGTGCGGGCCTTGTCGTACTGATTCTGGCTGGCGTACAGGACCGCCAGGTTGTTGTACGGCTCGGGCAGTTCGGGGAATTCCTGGGTCAGGCCGGTCAGCGTTTCGATGGCTTCGGCGGGCTTGCCGGACTCGGTCTGGATCACACCCTTCAGGAAGCGCATTTGCGGATCCCGCGGTTTGGCGCCGAGGTATTGGTCGGCCTTGGCCTGGGCCTCGGCCAGCTTGCCCGAGCGAATCATTTGGGCCACATCGGCATAGTCGTCGGCGTAGGCCTGGGGGGCAGCGACCGCGGCGAGCGCGACCATCATGAGGCGAGCCAAGGGCAGGATGCGGGACAGCGCTTGCTTCATAAAACCTCTTGCGGAAAGCGTACAGACAGCCCTTGCACGCGGCTATATACTGCCGGGCATTGTAGCCGAGGGGGTTGTGCGGTCTGGCATCGCGCCGACCTCGATCCCCAGTGACGAGCGGTCCCACAGTCTCAGGATGTTTCTCGACGATCCTGTGTTTTCCCCAAATTTCATGAGCTTGCGCATCTACAACACGCTGACGCGTGCGTTGGACGTTTTCGTCCCGATCGAAACAGGCCACGTGCGCATGTACGTGTGCGGCATCACCGTTTACGACCTTTGCCATGTGGGGCATGCGCGTGCCAATGTGGCGTTCGATGTGGTGCAGCGTTGGCTTCGCGCGTCGGGATACGCCGTCGAGTTCGTGCGCAACATCACTGACATCGAAGACAGGATCATCCGTCGCGCGGTGCAGAACGGCGAGACCGTGCGGCAGCTGACCGATCGCATGGTCGCGGAGATGTACCGCGACTTCGATGCGCTGGGCATCGAACGTCCAACGCATGACCCGCGCGCGACAGATTTCGTGCCGCAGATGCTGGACATCGTCAAGACGCTGGAAGACAAGGGCCTGGCCTACCGCGTCGACGGCGGTGACGTGAACTTCGCCGTGCGCAAGTTTCCCGGCTACGGCAAGTTGTCAGGCAAGTCGCTGGATGAACTGCACGCAGGCGAGCGCGTGGCGGTGTTGGACAGCAAGCAGGACCCGCTCGATTTCGTGCTGTGGAAGTCCGCCAAGCCCGACGAGCCCGCCGACGCGCAGTGGGCCAGCGACTATGGCCCGGGACGCCCCGGCTGGCACATCGAGTGCTCAGCGATGAGCTGCGCGCTGCTGGGCGAGACCTTCGACATCCACGGTGGTGGCGCCGATCTGCAGTTTCCTCACCACGAAAATGAGATTGCGCAAAGCGAGGGCGCCCACGGCGTGCCCCTGGCGCGGGTCTGGATGCACAACGGCTTCGTGAACATCGACAACGAGAAGATGTCCAAGTCGCTGGGTAACTTCTTCACCATCCGCGAAGTGCTGAACCAGTACCACGCGGAGACATTGCGGTTCTTTGTCGTCCGCAGCCACTACCGCAGTCCGCTCAATTACAGCGACGTGCACCTTGACGACGCTCGAGGCGCCTTGCGCCGCCTGTACACGGCCCTCGAGCTGGTGGCGCCAGCGTCGGTGGCGCTCGATTGGGCGCACCCGGCCGCAGCGCGCTTCAAGGCCGCGATGGACGAAGACTTCGGCACGCCTGAAGCCGTGGCCGTGTTGTTCGAGCTGGCCGCCGACGTCAACCGCACGCGCTCGGCCGAGACCGCCGGTTTGCTGAAGGCGCTGGCTGGCACGCTGGGCTTGCTGCAGGGCGATCCGCTGGCGTTCAAGCAGTGGCGCCCGGCTGGCGCAGACGTGGCGCTTGCGTCGCAAGCCGCTGCGCTGACGCCCATGCAGATCGCCGAGCTGATCACGCAGCGCGCCGCCGCCAAGGTCGCGAAGAACTTTGCCGAAGCCGACAGCATCCGCAAGACGCTGCTCGACAAGGGTGTGGTCCTGAAGGACTCGCCCTCTGGCACGACCTGGGAGTCCGCGCAGTGACGCACGCTTCCCAGGCGCCGCGCTCGGGCGCGGCGAGGATGGTCCATGGTGGCTAGAAAAGTCGTCAGCGAGCCCGTCGTCGAGCTCTTCACGCCGCACTATTGGGAAGACGCGCGCAAACACCTCGTCCGCAAGGACCGCGTGATGAAGCGGTTGATCCCGCAGTTCGGCGATGCCTGCCTGCAGACGCGCGGCGATGCCTTCATCACGCTGGCGCGCAGCATCGTGGGCCAGCAGATCTCGGTCAAGGCGGCGCAGACGGTTTGGGACCGCTTCGACCAGCTGCCACGCAAGATGACGCCGGCCAATGTGCTGAAGCTCAAGGTGGACGACATGCGCGTGGCCGGCCTGTCGGCGCGCAAGGTCGAATACCTGGTCGACCTGGCCTTGCATTTTGACAGCGGCGTGCTGCATGTGGACAGCTGGGACGAGATGGACGATGAGTCCATCATCACCGAGCTGGTGTCCATTCGCGGCATCGGCCGCTGGACGGCCGAGATGTTCCTGATCTTCCATCTGATGCGGCCCAATGTGCTGCCGCTGGATGATGTCGGGCTCATCAACGGCATCAGCCACAACTACTTCTCGGGCGACCCCGTCAGCCGCAGCGACGCACGCGAAGTCGCGGCCGCCTGGGCGCCTTTCTGCAGCGTGGCCACTTGGTATATTTGGCGCTCCCTCGACCCGCTACCGGTCGGGTATTGACAGCATAAGGAGAACGGCGTTGGCGAAACGAACCTTCCTCGATTTCGAACAGCCGATCGCGGACCTCGAAGGCAAGATCGAAGAGCTGCGCTACGTGCAGACCGAATCGGCCGTCGACATTTCCGAAGAGATCGACCAGCTCGGCAAGAAGAGCCTGCAGCTGACCAAGGACATCTACGGCGTGCTCACGCCCTGGCAGATCACCAAGATCGCACGCCATGCCGAGCGGCCCTACACGCTGGACTACGTGAACGAGATCTTCACGGATTTCGTCGAGCTGCACGGCGATCGGCATTTCTCCGACGACCTGTCGATCGTCGGCGGCCTGGCGCGCTTCAACGGCCATGCCTGCATGGTGCTGGGCCAGCAAAAGGGGCGCGACACGAAAGAGCGTGCGCTGCGCAACTTCGGCATGACCAAGCCCGAGGGCTACCGCAAGGCCCTGCGGCTGATGAAGACCGCCGAAAAATTCAAGCTGCCGGTCTTCACCTTCGTCGACACGCCCGGCGCCTATCCGGGCATCGACGCGGAGGAGCGCGGCCAGTCCGAGGCCATCGGCCGCAACATCTACGAGATGGCGCAGCTCGAAGTGCCGATCATCACCACCATCATCGGCGAGGGCGGCTCTGGCGGCGCGTTGGCGATTTCGGTGGCCGACCAGGTGCTGATGCTGCAGTACTCGATCTATTCGGTCATCAGCCCCGAGGGCTGCGCGTCCATCTTGTGGAAGACCTCCGACAAGGCCCAGGACGCGGCCGATGCCCTGGGCATCACGGCGCACCGCTTGAAGGCGCTGGGTCTGGTCGACAAGATCGTGAACGAGCCGGTCGGCGGCGCGCACCGCGACCACAAACAGATGGCCGCATTCCTGAAGCGTGGCCTGAACGATGCGTACCGCCAGGTCAGCGACCTCAAGGTCAAGGAACTGGTGGACAGGCGCTATGACCGGCTGCAAAGCTACGGCCGGTTCACCGACACCAAGGCCGACAGCAAGTAGGCCATGAGCACCGGTGGCCAACACGCGCTGGGTCGCGGGCTGGAGCGCCTGCCGACGCTCTGCGCAGCGGGCTGCGACATCGCGCTGCCAGTTCGGCGCTTTTACTTCCTGCGGCACGGCCAGACGGCACGCAACGCGCTGCGCATCTTTCAGAACATCGACGAGCCGCTGAACGCCAACGGCCTGGCCCAGGCAGAGCGTGCCGCCGAGCTATTGGCTGCCGAACTGGCCGATGAAGCTGGCGTCCACATCGTGTGCAGCGATGCACCGCGCGCGCACACCACGGCCCTGGCCGTCGCGCGCCGCTTGCAGCGCGAACCCCTGCCGCACGCTGGCCTGCGCGAGCGCCATTTCGGCGCGCTGATCGGCAGCTCGTCTGCTGACATTGACTGGGATTGCGCACCCGCCGGCGGCGAGACGCTGGACCAGTTCGTCGCCCGCACCTTGGCTGCCCTGGCAGACGCGGTAGCGCACCCGGCACCCGTGTTGGTCGTGGCCCACGGCGGCACGCTGCACGTGCTGGCGGCTGCGCTGCGCGTGGCGGCCGACGCCAGCCTGCTGGCCAACGCGCAGCCTTTGCGCTTCGACCGCCATGGCGACGGCGATGGCTGGCGCGTCACGCCCCTGGGCGCGCCAACGGCGCCAGCAGGCCCGGTCAACCTGGCCTGATCCGCCGAGGCGCCCGTCGTGGACGCGGCCGGTCTGTACCTGTTCGACACCCCTATCGGCCGCTGCGGCATCGGCTGGTCAGCGCGCGGCATCGCCTCGGTGCAACTGCCGGATCGCGACGACGCGCGGCTGCTGGCCCGGTTGCGCCAGCGTGTGCCCGGCGCGCCGATGGCAACGCCGCCGCCCACGGTGCGCGATGCGGCCGAGCGCACTCGGCGGCTGCTGCAGGGCGAGCGCGATGACTTGCAGGATGTGGCGCTGGACATGCTCGGCATCGCGCCGTTCCACCAGCGCGTGTACGCCCGGGCCCGCGCCATCCCGCCCGGCGAGACCCTCACCTATGGCGAACTGGCGGCCGACCTCGGCGACCCGGGTGCGGCGCGCGCCGTGGGCCAGGCGCTGGGCCTGAACCCGTTCGCGCCCATCATGCCGTGCCACCGCATCGTGGCGGCTGGTGCCCGGTCGGGCGGGTTTTCGGCGCCCGGCGGCGTGGACACCAAACTGCGCATGCTATTGATCGAGCGGGCGCGCTTCGGCGAACCGGGCCTGTTCGACTGATCAGGAAAACGATGGCGGCCGCTTCTCGATGAAGGCGCGCACGGCTTCCTCATGGTCGGCCGTCTTGTGCGCGATGGCCTGGTAGCCGGCCGACATTTCCAGCAGCGACTCCAGCGTGCTGTTCTGCCCTTCGCGCAGCAGCCGCTTGGTCATGCGCAGCACGCCGCCCGGGTTGGCAGCGATCTTGGCGGCCAGTGCGCGCGCCTCGTCCATCAGCACGTCGGCCGCCACCACGCGCGAGACCAGGCCACAGGCCAGCGCCTGCTGCGCGTTCAATGCTTCGCCGGTGAACGCCATCTCGCAGGCCTTTGACATGCCGACCGCGCGCGGCAGCAGCCAGGCGCCGCCATCGCCTGCGACGATGCCGACCTTGACGAAGCTCTCTGCGAAGGTGGCCGTCTCGGACGCGATGCGGATGTCGCACATGCAGGTCAGGTCCAGCCCGGCGCCGATGGCCGGGCCGTTGATGGCGCAGATGGTCGGCACGTCCAGGTTGTACAAGGCCTTGGGAATGCGCTGGATGCCGTTGCGGTATTCCTCGCGGATCACCTCGGGCGACAGCGCGCTGCCGAAGAAGCGCTGCATGTCCTTCACGTTGCCGCCCGAGCTGAACACCGGCCCGGCGCCGGTGATGATCACAGCGCGCACCGAGGTGTCGCGCGCGATGTCGGCGCAGGCCTGCACGAACTCGTCGACGGCCGTGTTGCCGGTCAACGCGTTGCGCGTGGCCGGCTGGTTCATGGTCAGGGTCAGGATGGCGCCGTCGCGCTCGGTGGTCAGAAAGCTCATGGTTGTCCTCAGTGTGTTTCGGTGGCGCTGCGCAGGGTGTCCAGCACCAGGGCATGTGGGCTGTCCAGGTGAAGCCGTCCGGCCACGCTGTGCCAATACGACTCGCTGCCCGCCGCCTGGCGCCAGGCGTGCAGCCGGCGCGTGAAGAGCTGCAGGTCGAACTCGGCCGTGAAGCCGATGGCGCCGTGGATGGCGTGCGCCAGGCTGGCCACTTCCAGCGCGGCTTCGCTGGTGCGTGCTTTGGCGATGGCGGCGTGCAAGCGCTCTGGCACGAGATCGGCGGCGCGGCAGCCGATCTGCGCTGCCATGCGGGCGGCGAACACCTGCTCGGCCATCACGGCCAGCTGGTGCTGGATCGCCTGGAACTTGCCGATCGGTCGGCCGAACTGCTGGCGGTCGTTGGCATAGGCCAGCGTGCGGTCGAACACCGCCCGCAGCGCGCCGGCCAGCTGGGCGGCGTATTGCACAGCCTGCAGTGTGCGCAGCTGCTGCGCGTCGCCGGCCACCGGTGTGGCGGCGTCCCAGGCGCTGGCGGGCCAGCGCAGCGCGACATCGAGCACGAAGCCTGCTGGCGTGGATTGGGCCGTGGCCACTGGCAGCAACCGCAGTGCGCCGCCGCGCGCGACCAGCACCTGGTCGGCCACTCGGCCCATGCGCACGAGGGGGCACACGAGCTCGCCCGGCTGGTCTTCGGCCTCGCCGAACACGATGCTGCCGCCCGGCAGCGCAGCGCCCGCGCGCGCCAGCCATCCCCGCAGCAGCAGCGTCTCACCCAGGGGCACCGGCACCGCATGCGTACCGCACAGCGTGAGCACACCGAAGACCTCGTGCAGTGCCAGGCCGGCGCCGCCCTGGGCCTCAGGCACCAGCGCGTCGGTGAAGCCCGCGTCTTCGATGGCCTGCCAGAGCGTGCGGTATTCGCCGCCCGCCTCGATGGCGCGCACGGCGTCGGGCGTGGAGAGGTCGCGCAACAGCTGCGCGGCCGCGTCTTCGAATAGATCGTCCATGGTCTCGTCTTCCTTCTCAGCGCAGGCCGAGGCCGCGCGCGATCATGCCGCGCAGGATCTCGCGCGTGCCGCCACGCAGTGAGAACGAGGGCGCGACCTGCGTCACGTAATCCAGCGTCTGCAGCAGCGCCAGTGGCACGCTGCCTTCCTCGCGCGAAAACAGGTCGTCGGCGATGGCGGCCGGGATCAGCTGCTCCACACCGGTGCCCAGGTCTTTGACCAGCGCGGCCTCGACGATGGGGCTCTCACCGCGCGTGAGCTTTTCCGTCACCGCCACCGACATCGCGCGCAGCGGCGCCAGCTGACAGACGATGCGGCCGGCCAGGCGCTCGGCCTCGCGCGTGCGCCCTTGCGGTGTGCGCACCCAGGCCACCCACTGGTCGAACACGACGATGCTGGAGAACAGCCGCTCCGGCCCGCTGCGCTCGAACGCCAGCTCGGCGTTGACCTGCGCCCAGCCCTGGCCTTCCTCGCCGATCAGCGCGTCGGCGCCCAGCTGCACGTTGTCGAAGAACACCTCGCAGAAATGTGCGTCGCCGGACTGATCGACGATGGGCCGCACGCGCACGCCCGGCGCCTTCAGGTCCACGATCAGCTGTGACAAGCCCTTTTGCCGATCCTCGGCCGCGCCCGAGGTGCGCACCAGTGCAATCATGTGGCCGCAGTGGTGGGCGTTGGTGGTCCAGATCTTCTGGCCATTGAGCAGCCAGCCGTCTGCGTTCGGTGTGGCGCGCGTGCGCACGCTGGCCAGGTCCGAGCCGGCGCCCGGCTCGCTCATGCCGATGCAGAAGAAGGATTCGCCTCGGCAGATGGGCGGCACGTAGCGCTGCTTTTGTGCCTCGCTGCCGTAGCGCAGGATCAGCGGCGCGCTCTGGCGGTCCGCAATCCAGTGCGAGCCGACCGGTGCGCCCCAATTCAGAAACTCCTCGACCAGCACGTAGCGCGCGAAGGCGCTGCGCCCGCCGCCGCCATACGCGGGCGGCAGCGTGATGCCCAGCCAGCCCTGGGCGCCCAGCTTGCGGCTGAAGTCCGGGTCGTAGCCGCTCCAGGATTTGGCGCGGACATGGGCCGGAACTTCCTTCAAAGCTTCCGCCAGGAAGGCGCGCACGGGTTCGCGCAGCGCCGCGTCTTCGGGCGGAACCGCGGTCAGGGTCAGGGAGTCAAGGGCGCTCATCCCAACGCTCCTTTCGCTTGCAATGCATCGATGTCTTCCTCACGCAGGTTCAACACGTCGTGCAGCACGTCACGCGTGTGCTGGCCCAGCTGCGGCGGCGCCTCACGGTACTGCACGGGCGTCGCCGACAGGCGGATCGGGTTGGCCACCAGCGCGACGTCGGCGCCGCCCGCGTGCGGCATCTTGATCTGCAACCCGCGCGCGTGCACCTGCGGGTCGGCGAACACGTCCGCAATGCTGTTGATGGGGCCGCACGGGACGCCCGCCTGCTCCAGCAGCGCGATCCACTCGGCCGTGCTGCGCTGCACGGTGGCCGTGCGCAACAGAGGGACCAGGGCGTCGCGGTGCTGCAGCCGGTCGGTATTGCGCACGAAGCGCGGGTCCGTCGCCCACTCCGCGTGGCCGGCCGCCTCGCAAAAGCGCGCGAACTGCCCGTCATTGCCGGTCGCCAGGATCATGTGGCCATCGGCCGTCGGAAAGTCCTGGTAGGGCACAGTGTTCGGGTGCGCATTGCCCATGCGCGTGGGCGCCACACCGCTGTGCAGATAGTTCATCGCCTGGTTTCCCAGGCAGGCCACGCCCACATCGAGCAACGCCAGGTCGATGTGCTGGCCCTGGCCGGTGCGCGTGCGCGCGTGCAGCGCGGCCTGGATGGCATTGGCCGCGTACAGGCCGGTCAGGATGTCGGTCAGCGCCACGCCCACCTTCATCGGCCCGGCGCCGGGCTGGCCATCGGGCTGGCCGGTGATGCTCATCAGCCCGCCCATGCCCTGGATCAGAAAGTCGTAGCCGGCGCGCTGCGCATACGGCCCGGTCTGGCCGAAGCCGGTGATGGAGCAGTAGACGAGCCGCGCGTTCAGTGCCCGCAGCGACACCTGGTCCAGCCCGACCTTTGCCAGGCTGCCGGTCTTGAAGTTCTCGATGACCACGTCGCACTGGCACGCCAGGTCCCGTAGCAGAGCCTGGCCGGCGGGGGTTTGCATGTCCACCGTGATCGAGCGCTTGTTGCGGTTGGTGCAGAGGTAGTAGGCCGCGTCCGTCGTCGGCGCCCCCGCGCCGTCGCGCACGAACGGCGGCCCCCAGGTGCGCGTGTCGTCGCCCGTGCCGGGACGCTCGACCTTGATGACCTCGGCACCCAGGTCGCCCAGCAGCTGTGCGGCCCAGGGGCCGGCCAGCACGCGGGACAGGTCCAGCACGCGGATGCCGGCCAGCGCGCCTGGAGGATGCTCGCCCCGTGCACCAGGTTCAGCTTGGGCTGCAGAGCGGGCCTCTTCGGGCGGCCGGGCGTGGCGCACTCCACTGCCTTCGGCTTCGCCTGCGGAGCGAGCCTGTTCGGGCGGCCGGGCGTGGCTCACTCCACTGCCTTCGGCTTCGCCTGCGGAGCGAGCCTCTTCGGGCGGCCGGGCGAGGCTCATTGCTGCGGCACCTTGGCCTGGGTGGCGATGCGCTTCCACAGCTGGATTTCGGCGGCCTGGAACTCGCGCATCTCCTGCGGGCCGCCCTGCATCACCTCGGCGCCGATGCGCTCGTAGAAGGTGCGCGTCTCGGGCAGGCGCTCGATGCGCGTCAGCAGCTCGGCCAGCCGGTCGACCTCGGCCTTGGGCGTCTTGGCCGCCACCATGGCGCCGACCCAGGTGTAGGCCGTGAAGCCCGGCAGGCCGGCGGCGCTGGCCATCGGCACGTCGGGCAGCGCGACCGTGGGCTGCTGCGAGGCCACGGCCAGCGCACGGATGCGCCCGCTCTTGACCATCTCCTGCGCGCTGGTCATCTCGGCAAAGGCCAGGTCGACCGTGCCGGACGCGACGGCGGCCACGGCCTCGTTCGCGCCCTTGAATGGCACGTGTGTGGTCTGCACCTGGGCCGCATCGTTGAACGCCTCGGCCATCAGCTGGTAGCCCGCCGAGCCGGCGCCGTAGTTCAGCGCGCCGGGCCTGGCCTTGGCCGCGGCGATCAGCTCGGCCAGCGTCTTGCTCGGCGCGTTGCCGGGCACGATCAGCAGGGCGGGCGAACGCATCATCATGCTCAGCGGCGTGAAGTCGGCCACCGGGTCGTAGGGCAACTGCTTGAACAGCGCCACGTTCACCGCCAATGTGGAGTTGCTGCCGATGAACACCGTGGTGCCATCGGCCGGCGCCGCCAGCACGGCCTGCACCGCCAGAAAGCCATTGGCGCCGGCGCGGTTTTCGACCACCACGGGCTGGCCGGTCAGCTCTGACAGCTTGCGGCCAAAGTAGCGGGCCGAGGTGTCAGTGCCACTGCCGGGCGGGAACGGCACGACGAAACGGATCGGCTTGTGCGTGGCGTCCTGGGCTTGCGTGGGCAGGGCGGCCAGCCAGGATGCGGCGGCTGCGGCCAGCGCGGTGCGGCGGCGAAGGGTCATGTGGGTGGTCTCCAGTGGCGTGATTCGCTCGGGCCGCAGACGATACGTCGCGTTGAAGCAGCATCCAGCCGCCTGCGCGACAGCAGCTGGGGGGCGGTCACGCGACCGCGTGTTCCCCGCTTCGCAGGGGGCTCAAGCTCTCAGCGCTTGGCGCCGCGCGCCGGTTTGCGCGCCGCCTTCGGGCGCGGGCTGTCCTTGGCGGCCGGCGCGGGGGCCTCCTGCGCTTTATCCAGCCACTGCAGCGTCTCGACATAGCCCATGAAGCGCTCCAGGTAGGCCGGCGAGAGCGTGCGCATCAGCGTCAGCGCGCGGTGCATCAGCCGGTGCGAATGCAGCGGGCCGGCGTTGTCGGGCAGCTTGGCCTGTGACTGTGACAACTTGCGCTCGGCGCTCAGGCGCGACCAGGTGCCGCGAAAGTAGTGCAGGGATTTCAGCTCGGGCGCATGGGCCAGGCCCTGCGCGCCGGGAGTGGTGGCGCCAGCCGCAGGCAGGCTCCAGGCGGTCTGGCCGGACAACTCCTCCAGCAGTACGGCCAGCGGGCCGGGTGCGCGCGTGGACGGTGCTGCTGGGGCCAGTGGGCCAGCGCTGCGCTCGAAGTCGGCGCCATAGGCCGCCAGCAGCGCCATGACGCGCGCGTCGATCAGCGTACGGGCGTGGCCGTGCCGGGCTTCGGCGCGGCGCGCCAGCGACTCGATGCCGTGGAAGCGCACCGGGTCGTAGTGCGCGGCACCGCGCTGGCGCAGGGCCTGCAGTGCTGAGAGGGGACTTGCCGCATCAGGTTGTGCCTCAATGGGATGTCCGTTAGAGGTGAATGCCGCAGCGGGTGTTGCCGCAGCGGGGTGTGGCACAGCGGTATGACATGCCGCAGCATGTCCCGCAGCGGGCGGTGCCGCAGCGGCATACGCCGCAGCTGTCGGCACGCCCGTGTACAGGCCGCCGCGAGCCCGTTCAGCCACGGGGCTTGGCCTGCGTGCCGCGCGGCGTCGGCGCCATCTCGACGCGGCGGTTTTTCGCGCGCCCCTCGGCGTCGGCGTTCGAAGCCACGGCCTGTTCGGCACCGAACGCTGCGGCGAACACGGCCGAGGACGGCACGCCATCTTCCACCAGCGTGCGCGTTACCGTCAGCGCACGCTGGGCCGACAGCTCCCAGTTGTCCGCAAACTGCCGGCTGCCGCCGCGCACCTGGCGGTTGTCGGTGAAGCCGCTGACCATCAGGATTTCGTCGCGCGCCGCGAGGTAGGCCGCCAGCGGCGCGGCCATGCTGCGCAGCAGCTGCCGGCCCTCGGGCTGCAGCTCGGCCGAGCTGAGGTCGAACAACAGGCTGCCGCTGATGCCGATGCGCCCGTCGTTCAGCGTCACGCGGCCGGCGGCCAGCGGGCCGGCCAGTGCCTGCTCCAGCGACTGCAGGCGCAGCGTCTGGGCCTGGCGCTGCTGCACCTCGGTCTCCAGCCGGCCGCTCAGCTCCAGCTGCATGCCCAGCACGCCGACCAGGATCAGCACAAAGGCTCCCAGCAGCCCGGCCATCAAATCGCCGAAGACCGCCCATACCGGGGCGCCCTGGTCCAGGCCGGCGTCGGCGTCTTCCAACATCATGCTTCGCTGGCCACGGCGGCCTGGCTGCGGGCGATCTGCTGCAGGTCATCGACGATCTGCTTCTGCGACATGATGGACAGGTCGATCACCTCGCGCGCCTGCGCCACGTAATAGGCCAGCTGCTCGTCGCTGCGCTGCATCGACTGGCCCAGCGCGGCCTCGATGCGCTGCAGCTGTGTGCCCAGCTTCTCGTTGGACTGGCTGAACAGCTGCACCGCAAACCCGAACGACTCGCCCAGGCTGGCCACTTCGGCCGCCCCGGTACCCAGCTGCGCAGCGACCTCGGCCAGTTGGCCGGTGCCGGTCTCGACCTGCTGCGTGAACTGCGTGCCCACGCGCTCCAGCACCTGGGCCGATGCGCCGACCAGCGCGTCGATGGCCGCGCGCTGCTCGGTCGAAGCATGGTTCACCGCATCCAGCAGCGTGTTCAGCGTGTCCAGCATGCGGGTGCGCTCCTCCAGCATGGCGTGGTCGCGGGCCATGCTGTCGGTCAGCTTCTGGCGCAGCTCGGCGATCACCTCGGCCGCAGCCTTCGGGGCCTGCCCCGCGGCTTGCACAAGCAGGCCGATTTCGGCGATGGTGGCGCGCGACTGCCGCTCGGCGTGCGTGGCGATGCTCTGCGCGGTCCGCTCCAGCGTCTCGCAGATGGTGGCCTGCTGGCGCGCGGCATCGGCGCCGGCCTTCTGCCATTGCGCACGCAGCGCCTCGGCCATCCCGGCCAAGGCCGTGGTCCAGCCGGTCAGGCGCTGTTCGTCGCGCTCGGCAAGGGCGTTGTGCAGCGTGCCGTGCGCGGCGCTGACCGATTGCACCAAGGCGCCGGCCTGTTGCTCGAAGCCCGCAGCCGCCGCGCTCAGCGCGCGCTGCGTATCGGCCGACACCGCCTGGCTGGTCTGCACGTGCTGGGCCAGCGCATCGCGCCAGCTGTCCGCCACCTGCGTGACCGCGCCCTCCAGCCGCCCGGTGACGCCGTCGACCAGCGCTGCCGAGCGCTGCTCGAAGGTCTGCGCGAAGCCGGCCAGCGTGCCGTCCAACGCCGTCGCCAGCGCCTGGTGGCTGGCGCGCTGCTCGGCCAGCGCGCCGGTGTGGCCGGCCAGCGCATCGCGCCATTGGCCGGACACCTGGTCGACCGCGCTCTCCAGCCGCGCCGCCACGCCGTCGACCAGCGCCGCCGAGCCGTCATTGAAAGTCTGGGTGAACTGCCCCAGCGTGCCGCGCAGGTCCGCCACTTGCGCCTGGCTCGTCTGGCGGTGCTCGGCCAGCGCAGCCGTCCAGGTCTGGGCCACGGCCCGGGTGCCGGCGTCGATGCGCGTCGTCAACCCGTCCAGCTGCTGGCGCACGGCCTGCGCCACGCTGTCGTGCAGCGCCGCCGTCTCGCGCGCCATGCCGGCCATCGTCGCCTCCACCACCGGTGCAATGGTGGCGCCGGCCAGCCGGGCGCTTTCGCTCAGGCTGTCTTTCAGCGAGCGGTCCAGCGCGCCGGCCAGGCCGGCGTAGGCCGCCTCGGTGCTGCGTTGGAATCCATCCTGCCCGTTGGCCAGCCGCTCATGCAGTGCCAGGCTCTGGCGCTCCATCGCGTCCATCATGGCCTGCAGCCGGTCTGCCAGGGCGGGCATGACGTCGGCCTGGCGCTGCAGCAGCCGGAACGATTCCTCGCGCTGGTGTGCCTGCGAGAAGCCGCGCAGCGTGGTGGCGATGCGCGTGTCCAGCAGCTGGCCGGCGCGCAGGCGCTCGCGCCGGCACAGGGCCGACAGCAGGCCCAGCATGGCCGAGGTGGCAATGCCCGCCAGCGAGGTGCCGAAGGCCACGCCCAGCCCCTTCACCGGTGCTGCGAGCGAGGCGCGCACTGCAGCCAGGTCGGTCGCGCTTTCCAATGCCACGCCGGTGCCGTTCAGCGTCACCACCATCCCGACGAAGGTGCCCAGCATGCCCAACAGCACCAGAAAGCCCGCCAGGTACGGCGCCAGCGCCGGGCCTGGCAGGCCCACGCGTTCGCCGTCCACGCGCAAGCGCACGGCGTTGCGCAGCGAGGGGTGAAGCCGCTCCAGCCAGCTGCCCAACGCAGGCGGCGGTTCGGCCAGTGCGGCCACGGCGTTGGTCAGCGTGTCGGTGGCCTGCTGGTAGCGCCGCAGTTCCAGCGCACCCATCAGATAGAAGGCGCCGATCACCAGCGTCACGGCCAAGGCCAGGGGGTTCTGGCCGAAATAGCTGGCGCCGACCCAGCCGACGCTGGCCAGGCCCGCAGCAAACGCGGTAATGGAGAGGAAACGGTTCATGCGGTCTCGTGGGCAAGGGTGGCGAGCAGGCCGTCGACAGGCTGCCAGCGCAGTTCGAGTTCGGCCTGCAAGACGGCGTGCAGGTCCTGGCGAAAGGCGTGTCGCCAGGTGGTGTCGAGAGCGCGCGCGGCAGGTGCACCAGGCAGGGCCGACGCGGGGATGGCGGCGCCCGCTGCCGCGCCGGGCGCCGCATCGGCACTGCACGCAGCGGCCTTGCTTGCGGCATCGCGTTCGCGCTCGAAGCGCCGCTGCAGCAGCGTGGGCAGGGTGGACAGCAGGCGCCGCTCGTGCGGGGCCAGCACCTGTTCCATGACAGCGTCCACCTGCGCCAGCCGCGCCATGTCCGGCGAGGCGCCGGCCAGCCGGGCACGCAGTTCGGCCCGCACGGGCGCGATCGCCGTCTCCATGGCGATCTGGCTGTCCTGGTAGTGCCGGCGGTAGGGCGAAAAGTCCACGGGCAATTCCAAAGTGGCGGGGGCTGCGAGATGGCTGCGGGCGGGGCGGCCCAAGGGCTGGTCGGAGAGGTGGGCGCTGTCATCGGCCAGGGCCTGGGCGAGCGCCTCGCGCACGCGCTGGCAGGCCGGGTCGCTCGCGAGGTTGGCGGCTGGTGCAGCGGGCGGCGGGGTGTCCGGGCCGTCCTGCAGGGCGGTGAACAGGGACATTGCGTCCGTCCAGCGCAGCCAGTCGCTCAGCCGGTCCGCAAAGCCCTGCGCCGATTCGCGGGGGTCATGTTCGGTCAACCGGGCCAGCAGGCGAACGAGCGCCGAATCCGTGAAGCCTGCGCGCCTTGCCACCTGCACCATGTCGCCAGATCGAAAAAACCGCGAAGTCTACAGGGTGCGACGTGCAAGGCCTTGCCACGCCGAGCTGGCAGCGCGTGACGCTCGCGCGTCAGTTCTGGCGGTCGCTGCGCGCGCCCAGCGCCGCCGTGCTTGCGCCCAGCGCGGCGCTGACGCCTTCGACACGGCGCGCGCCGTCGAAGCGGCGCGCCCAGTAGCTGGTGCCCATGTCTTCCACGCGGACCTGCGCACCGGTGCGCGGCGAGTGGATGAACTTGCCGTCACCCAGGTAGATGCCCACGTGGCTGAAGGCGCGCCGCATGGTGTTGAAAAACACCAGGTCACCCGGCTTCAACTCGCTCTTGTCGATCTTGTCGGTGGCGGCGGCTTGCTCGTCGGCACGGCGCGGCAGCATGAGGCCAATGGTCTTGGCGTAGGTCGCGCGCACGAAACCGCTGCAATCGAACCCGGTCTCAGCCGAAGTGCCGCCCCGGCGGTAGGGCACGCCCAAAAAGCCCATGGCGTTGCCGACCAGATCAGACGTCTTGTCGCGCACTGTCTGGCCGACCTGCTCGATCTGGCCGATGGTCTGGTTGAACAGGCTGCGCTCGGCCAACAGACGATCCAGATCTTCTGGATCGGCGCTGGCGGGCGGGGTGGCGTGGGCGGCGCTGGAAAGCAGCAGGGCGGTGAGAAAAGCAGTCCAGCGGGTCATGTGTGGCGAGGGCAATGTCTCAAGTGCTTGTAGGTGAACTGGAGGATAGCGCGTAAGTCGTTGATTCTGAATGAGAAGGTGGAAAAAGATGTAACGTTTGCCGTTCGACGGGCGGTTTGGGGTCGCCTGCGCGACTGAACCATTCGCTTATTCAGCAGACGAACGCCACGACAAATCTGCTCCTTCGCCGGCTGATTTGCGCTCCGCGTTGGAGCGATCCAGCTCCATCCCTGCACGCGCGCCGCCTCCAGCGCCCTTTTCAGAAAGCTCCTGTCGATGCACGTTTCCGCTTCCCGTGCCCTGCTGGCACCGCTGGCCCTGACCTTGGGTTGCCTGTTGGCGGCAGGCCTTCCTGCGCATGCGCAGTCCGTGGCACCGCAGGTGGTGGCCTCGGGCTTGCAGAACCCCTGGGCAGTGGCCTTTTTGCCCGAGGGCCGCTTTCTGGTGACCGAGCGTGCGGGCCGCATGCGCGTGCTGCAGGCCGATGGCAAGGTCGGGCCACCGCTGGCCGGCTTGCCGCCCATCGCCGCCGGGGGCCAGGGCGGCCTGCTGGACGTCATCGCCGACAGCGATTTCGCGCGCAACCGGCACGTCTACTTCTGCTACAGCGAACCGGGTGAGGGCGGGCGCGGCAGCAGCACGGCGCTGGCCCGCGCCACATTGGCGCCGGACCGCAGCGCTCTACAGGAGGTGCAGGTGCTGTTCAGCCAGAAGCCCAAGGTCAACAGCAGCCTGCATTTCGGCTGCCGCATCGTCGAGCGGCGTGTCGACGGACGCCCCGACGGCAGCCTGTTCCTGACGCTGGGCGACCGCTACAGCCGCATGCAGGACGCGCAGACGCTGGACACCCACCACGGCAAGATCGTGCGCGTAGGCAAGGACGGCAGCGTGCCGGCCGGCAACCCGTTCGCAACCCGTGCCGGCGCGCTGCCCGAGATCTGGAGTTACGGCCACCGCAACGGCCAGGGCGCCGCGCTGGCGCCGGACGGCCGACTGTGGACGCACGAGCATGGCCCGCAGGGCGGCGACGAGATCAACCGCCCCGAGGCCGGCCGCAACCACGGCTGGCCCGTCATCACCTACGGCGAGAACTACGGCGGCGGCCGCATCGGCGATGGCCAGACCCGACAGGAAGGCATGGAGCAGCCGCTGCACCACTGGGTGCCGTCCATCGCGCCGTCGGGCATGGTCTTTTTGACCAGTGACCGCTACGGCAAGGGCTGGCAAGGCAGCCTGTTCGTCGGCTCGCTGAAGTTCAACCGCCTGCACCGCCTGGCCTTGGGGGACGAGGGCCAGATCGTGCGCGAGGAGCGCCTGCTCGAAGCGCTGGGCCAGCGCATCCGCGACGTGCGCCAGGGCCCCGACGGACTGCTCTATGTGTTGACTGACAGCCGAGAGGGCCAACTGCTGAGGCTAAGACCCGGCAATTGACTACATGGTATTCGTCCGAAATCTGCGCATATAGCCGCAACATATGTGTCGGCGATATTGACAGGTACGGCGGGGTGAGCAGGGAGCGCGTGGGCTGGTCGTAAGCGTGCCAGAGTGTGACATTTGTCACAGCACGCGATGGCACGGTTGATGCGTCATACCACGCCACAACAACCCCCAACCCCAAGGAGACGCGATGTTTCACAAGTTTCGATCAGTATTGGTTGCAAGTGGTCTGGCGCTTGCGGCAGCCAGCGCTTACGCCATTCCTACTCTCACCCTGCCGACGGGGACCATCGATGGCATCGGTCCTCAGCAGTTCGACGAAGCCTTGGTCTATTCGTCTTCCCTGCTGGCCCAGCAACAGACGGCGGGTCTGATTCCCGGTAACACCAGCGTGTTCGATTTCGCGGTCGGCTCCGGCACCTTCGACGTCATCGTCTATTCGAACAACGGAGTGGCCAACCCCTCGCCGTTCGCTGAGCCGATGAATGCCGGTGGCAGCGGCGATTTCGACGGCACCTGGGGCCTGGGCGAGCCGGGCACCGTGGGCGCACTGCGCACCCTGCTGACCGTGGGTGGCACCGCTTACCAACCCCTGTTCGTGTTCGACCACAACGAAAACCAACGAGATCCCAACTTGCTGGTCTCGGGGCGCGTTTCGATTTACCGCGGGATCACGCTGCTGCAAGAGTTCTCGATCGACACAATGGCCAACGGCACCTTCGACATCAACAGCCGCGTGACCTCGTGCGGCAGCCCGACCGTTGGGCAGAACCCGGACCTGCCGCTCGGTGCCTGCAACATCCTGGTCGACACGCCGAGCGACGACACCTACACCTGGACCACCAACGGCAGCGGCAAGCCCGACTACTTCGTGGTCTTCCCGACCTTCGATCTGTACGGGGGCGCATTTCTGGCGACCGACTCCATCGTCGTGCAGATGTCCCTGCGCGACATGACCCCTGGTTTCGATGAGTTGGCGATCGCCGGCTATCGGTTCGCAACGCGCAACGACGTGCCTGAGCCAGGCAGCATCGCACTGTTCGGCATCTCGCTCACAGGGTTGGCATTCGCGATGCGCCAGCGCCGCAGGCAGGCCGGCCGCAAGAGCTGATCGCTTCCGCGTTGACCCACCGAGGCCCCGCAATGCGGGGCTTCGTTGTTTCCAGCCCAACCGCAGCAGTGAGCTTCTATCATCGGCCCCTCTCGGACTACCGGCCCATCCCATGCTGCTCGAAGCCTCTTCCTCGCAACTCGTGCTGGTCGACTACCAGGAACGGCTGATGCCCGCCATTGCCGGCCATGACGAGGTGCTGGCCAATGCCCTGCGGCTGGCGCGTGCGGCGCAGCTGCTGGCGGTACCGGTCTGGGGTACCGAGCAGAACCCGTCCAAGCTCGGCGCCAATGCGCCCGAGCTGCGCGCGCTGTGTCAGCGCACGCTGGCCAAAATGCAGTTCAGCGGCGTGGCCGAAGGCCTGGGCGAGTGGCTGCAGCCGCCGCTGGCCAAGGCGCCAGCCGGCAACGCCCGCAGCCTGCCCAAGCATTTGC
This sequence comes from Rhodoferax sp. RT4P68, assembly GCF_056521305.1. NCBI lineage: Bacteria > Pseudomonadati > Pseudomonadota > Betaproteobacteria > Burkholderiales > Comamonadaceae > Rhodoferax > Rhodoferax sp. RT4P68. Next base: position 38,082 of record NZ_JBWMBB010000016.1, on the reverse strand, counting down.
AAAAGCCCCCGGCGGCCGAACGCGGCAGCATCGTGGTGGCCGGCTGCGAGGCCCATGTCTGCCTGCTGCAGACCGCGCTGGAGCTGCTGGAGGAAGAGCTGGAAGTGTGGGTCGTCACCGATGCCTGCGGCTCGCGCACCGAGCGCAACCGCGACGCCGCCTTCGACCGCCTGGCCGGCGCCGGTGCCGAGCTGGTCACCACCGAGATGGTGCTGTTCGAGTGGCTGGAGACAGCCGAGCACCCGCAGTTCAAGGCGGTGCACGCACTCGTCAAATAGCGTTGTTCGGATCAAAAAAAAGGGGGCCGCAGCCCCCTTTTTTTCGTTCAGCGCCAGACCGCTTACTGCTTGACCGCCTCGATCTGCGCCACGATGCGCACGTTCTTGGACATGCCGAACGAGACGCCGTAGTCCACGCCGAAGGCCGTGCGGTCGATGGTGGTCTCGAAGTCGCCGCCGCACACTTCGCGCTTGAGCATCGGGCTCTGGTAGCAGTTGAACTGCTTGGCCTTGAAGGTGACCGGCTGGGCCTTGCCCTTGATGGTCATGGTGCCGGCCACTTCGCTGACCTTGTCGCCGTTCCAGGTGAACTTGTCGCCGACGAACGTGGCGGTGGGGAACTGCGCCGCGTCGAAGATGTCGGCGCTCTGCAGATGCTTGTCGAACGGCGCCACGCCGGTGCTGATGGAGCCGATCTGGAACGTGATCTCGACCTTGCCGGTCTTGGCCGCCTTGTCGAGCGTGATCTGGCCTTCCTTCTTCTCGAAGCGGCCGCGGTTCACGGCGGCGCCGAAGTGGTCGATCTCGAAGGTGGCGAAGGTGTGGGTCGGCTCGACGGCATAGGTGGCGCTCTGCGCGTGGGCGCTGCCGGCAGCGAACATCAGCGAGGCGGCGGCAGTGGCCAGGGCGGTGAGGGCGGTAAGTTGCATCGAGGAATCTCCGGTGGGTTGGGAAGGGTCAGGGGAAAGAAAAGAGGATCAGATCTTGGGCACGCCCGTCAGCGCCAGCTTGAACTTGACCTGCACGTCGTCGGCCACCATGGAGGTGTCGGCCCACTCGTTCTCGCCGATCTTGAAGGCCAGGCGCTTGATCGTGAAGGCGCCGCTGGCCACGGTGTTGGCACCGGTCTGGGCCAGCGTCACGGGGACGACCATGTCCTGCGCGTTGCCTTTGACGGACAGCTTGCCGGCCACCTCGAACTTGCCGCCGCCCAGCGCCTTGATGGCGGTGGACTGGAAGGTGGCCTGCGGGAACTTGGCCGCGTTGAACCAGTTGGGGCGGGGCAGTTCGACGTCGATCTCCGGGGTGCCGAGCGTGGCGCTGCCCATGTCGACCGTGAAGGCCACCTTGCTGGTCGCCAGCTTGGCCGGGTCGAACGCGACCTGCGCGCTGAACTTCTTGAAGTGGCCTTCGACGGGCACGCCCATCTGCCGGCTGACGAACGCGATCTCGCTTTGCGCAGGCACCAGCGCCTGCTGGGCCAGGGCCGGCTGCGCCAGCACGGTGGTGGCGGCCAGCAGCACGCCGCCGAGGGTGGTCGACATCTTCATGGGAACTCCGTTCAAGAAAAGGATCAGCCGCGCCCGGGCAGCATGCGGGTCAGCAGGCCGTCGCGGTCCACGAACTGGTGTTTCAGTGCGGCGGCCACATGCAGCACGACCAGGGCAGCCAGGGCGTATGCCGCGTAGCCGTGCAACGGCTTGATGGCATCTGCCAACGCCTTGTCGGTCGGCAGCAGATCGGGCAACTGCAGCATGCCGAACCAGACGATGGGAAACCCCGCCGCCGAGCTGTAGGCCCAGCCGAGCAGCGGCACGATGAAGAACAGCGCATACAGCAGGAAGTGCGTGCCGTGGTGCGCAAGGTGTTGCCAGCGCGGCATGGCGGACTGCACTGCCGCCGGCAGCGCGGGTGGGCGGTGCGTCAGGCGCCACAGCAACCGCAGCGCGGACAGGGTCAGCACTGTCACGCCGGCCCACTTGTGCCAGTTGTAGAGCTTCAGGCGCTGCGGCGAAAACGGCAGGCTGGTCATGTACAGGCCGACTGCGAACATGCCGATGAGGGCCAGGCCCAGCACCCAGTGCAGGGCGATGGCGGTGCCGGTGTAGCGCGACGATGGGAGCGGTGTGGTGTTCAAGGCCGGTTCGATTCTTGTGGAGTGGCGGCGCCCGGACGAGCGGGCAGCATGAAGCAGAGTCTAGAGTTGTCGGCCCCAGGCAAGTTCAATCAAATCGTTGCGACGGTTCAAAAATCATGAACGCGACGAATCGGCTTCGATAAGCTTGCCGGCCACGCACCCTGTGCCTGCGCTGTGCCCGCAGCGGTCTTTCGGTGCCGCGCGCGCCGGCCCGCGTGCACGGTAGCGACGGCCGCGCTCTGTGGGCCGACGGCGCGCGCCGCGCGTGAAGATCTGGCCGGACTATCTCGGCCGCAGCGTGGAGGCGATCATGGGGTCTGGATCGATGCGTGTGCTTGGTGTGCTGCTGGCCACCGTGGCGCTGCTGACTGGGTGTGGCGGGGGCGATCCAACGATGGAGGCCGCCCCAGCGCTGGAACAGGCGCAAGCCGTCGATGGCACCGCGGTCGCCGGCACGTCGCCCCCTGCGGGCCCGACGTGCGAGAAGGGCGGGCTGGTGGACGCAGAATTTCGCGACGCTGCGCTGGCCATGCTGTCGCAACTGGTGGTGCATGCCCCGGGCCTTGCCGCGCATGGCGCCATCAAGCTGCACCACTCGCCCGGGCTGATCGATCCGCAGGGCCAGGCGTGGCACTTCATCCAGGCCTACCACGTCAACCTGACCATGACCGAGGCGCTGCGCATCGCGCCCCACCTGGCCCCGGTGGCGGCAAACTGGTTGCGCTGGCAGGCGCGGCACATCCGCTCCACGCGCTGGCGCCAGGGTGTGGTGTTCGACCACTGGGTGCGTGCGGCCGACCTGCGCGTGGCGGAGTGCCCGCCCGGCGGGCCGGCCCGGCAGTGCCCGGATGTCGATTCCTACGACAGCACGGCCGCGTCCATGCTGATCATGGCCGACAGCTACCGCGCGGCCACCGGCGATCTGGCGCTGTTGCGTGAACCCGCGGTGCGCGCCGCGCTGGAGGTTTCGTCCACCACGCTGTACGCGCTGGGCAGGGCCGATGGCCTGACCTGGGCCAAGCCCGAGTTTCGCGTCGCCTACGTGATGGATGCCGCCGAGGTGGCGGCCGGCTGGCACGCCTGGGCCCGTCTGCAGGAGCTGGCATACGGCGACGCCGCCAGCGCCGGCAACAGCCGCGCGCAGGCCCTGCGCACCGAGAACGCCGCGCGCCAGCACCTGTGGCATGCGGCCAGCCAGAGCTGGCGCGTGGCGGCCGGGCAGGGCGCACCGAACTTTTCGCGCTGGTATCCCCACACGGTGGCCCAGGCCTGGCCGCTGCTGTGGGGCTTGCAGGGCCCCTCGGCTGGCGAGGCGCCGGCTGCCTGGCGCCGCGCGCTTGTGCCCTGGCAGGGGACGCGGGATTGGTCACGGCGCATCGTCGACCCTGACGGCTTCTGGTGGGCGGCGGCAGCCGTCGCCGCGCGCTGTGTGGGCGATTCGGAAGCGGCCAGCAGATGGGTGGCGCGCGCCCATAGCGACTGGATGCGGCCCGGCCAACCGTTCGGCTGGCCTTTCCACGTGGGTGAGCTGCGCTGGCTGTTCTGGATGTCCGATCCAAGGGCAGCAACGCCCTGACAACCTCGCGTACGGCACGCTGACGACTGCGTGCAGGGCGGCAACGCACAGCGGCGGGTGTGCTCCCACCGGGGCTCAGCGACCGCCTGTCATGCCGCGCTCACCGCAGGTGCGGCACCTCGATGTCGCTAACGCGCATGAACAGCACGGATCTGGACGTCATCGATCAGCTATACGACTGACATGCCGTTGATGGCAGGGCCCGACCCAGTACGCATCGATGGCCCCTGGCGCACACGAATGTGCACGAAATTCGAGCGAAAGCCACTTTTCACTTGATCGGGATTAGTTACATGTTTAGAGTCCACCCAGGCGGCGAGGCGTCGGTTGACCAACAAGCAGGCTGCCATGTCTGTCAGACAACATCCCGGAGGTACGTCGGACATGACGATGAAAGAGACTGTTGGCTGGTGTTGGGTCCGTGGCTTGCTGCTGTGGGTGTGCCTCCTGACGCTTGCCCCCGCGTTCGCTGCAACCTCTGTCAGCAACACGGCGACCATCACGCCGCCGACCGGCGTGGTCGACCCGACGGGGGGGTGCACCACGGCTCTGCCGCCGACCTGCTCCGGTAACAACACATCCACGGCCGACGTGGCGGTCTGGGCCGCGACGGTGGCCAAGAGCGTCAATCCCATCACCGGCTCGACCGTGGTGGCAGGTCAGACGCTCACCTACACGCTGACGACGACGGTCACCGGCGCCACGACGACCACCCCCATCGTGCTGACGGACACACTGGGGGCCAACCTCACGTTCGGCAGCGTCACCTCGCCCGGGCCGTACACGGTGTCAGGCACCGGCCAGGTGCGCACCTTCACCCTGCCGGTGGGCGCTGCGGTGGGCACGCACGTCGTCACCTACACAGCCAGCGTGAAGGCCGGGGCCACGGGCTCGGTCGACAACGCCGTGACCGGCGCGCCCTGCAGCTTCACCGGCGGGTGCGCCACGGCCAACCCCATCGGCGTGGTGTCCGTGACCAAGACCCTGACCGCAGAAAGCGGCGCGTTGCCGGGCATCGCCGAGCCCGGCGAAACCCTGACCTACACCGTCACGCTGAGCAACCAGACGCTGGCGCCGGTGCCTGGCTATCCGTTGACCGACACGCTGGGCGCCGGCCTCACCTTCCTGTCCACCGACAACGGCGGCGTGAACGTGGGCCAGACGACAACCTGGGCGGCCCTCACGATCCCGGCGTCAGGCACCCTGGTGGTGACCGTGAATGCCCGCGTCAACGCGCCGATCACCACGCCCAGCGTGCGCAACATCGCCAAGCGCACCGGCGAGCCGGATCCGATCTGCCCCGGCATCGGCTGCGTCGTCACGCCCACCGTCAGCACGGTGACCGTGGCCAAGAGCGTGGACCCGGTGGCCGGCTCCACCGTGGTGGCGGGCCAGACGCTAACCTACACGTTGACCGCGACGGTCACCGGGCCGGCGACCACGGCGCCCACGGTGCTGATCGACACGTTGAGCGCCAACCTGACGTTCGACGCGGTGTCCTCCGCCGGGGTCTACACGGCCGGCGGCAGTGGTCAGGTGCGCACCTTCACCTTGCCGGCTGGCACGGTGGCCGGCACTTACGCGGTGCGCTACACGGCCCACGTGAACCCAGGCGCAACGGGCTCCGTCAACAACGCCGTGACCGGTGCCCCCTGCACCTTCACCGGCGGCTGCACGACCGCCAACCCGGTGGGCACGGTGGCGGTCACCAAAGCGCTGATCGCCGAAAGCGGCACGCAGAGCGGCATCGCCGAGCCGGGCGAAACCCTGACCTACACCATCACCTTGGCCAACCAGACGCTGGCACCCGTGTCCGGCTATCCGCTGACCGACACGCTGGGCGCGGGCCTGACCTTCCTGTCCACCGACAACGGCGGCGTGAACGCGGGCCAGACCACGACCTGGGCGGCCCTGACGATTCCGGCCTCGGGCACTCTGGTGGTCACCGTGCGCGCGAGCGTGAACGCGCCGATCACAGCGCCCAGCGTACGCAACATCGCCAAGCGCACCGGTGAGCCCGATCCGGTCTGCCCGGGCATCGGCTGCGTCGTGACGCCGACGGCCAGCGCGGTCACCGTGGTCAAGAGCGTGGACCCGATCGCCGGCTCGACCGTGGTGGCCGGCCAGTCGCTCAGCTACACCCTGACTGCGACCGTCAGCGGCGGCGCGACGACCGCGCCCACGGTGCTGACCGACACGCTGGGTGCCAACCTCACGTTCGGCGCCGTGACATCGGCCGGGGTGTACACGGCTGGTGGCAGCGGCCAGGTGCGCACCTTCAGCCTGCCGGCCGGCATGGTGGCCGGCACCTACGCGGTGACCTACACCGCCAGCGTGAACCTGGGGGCCACGGGCACGGTCGACAACGCCGTGACCGGCGCACCCTGCACGGTGGCCGGTGCCTGCACCACCAGCAACCCTGTCGGCCTGGTGTCCGTGACCAAGGCGCTGACGGGGCAAAGCGGCACGTTGAGCGGCCTGGCCGAGCCCGGCGAGACGCTGACCTACACCATCACCCTGGCCAACCAGACGCTGACACCCGTGCCGGGCTACGCGCTGACCGACACGCTGGGCGCCGGCCTCACCTTCCTCTCGGCTGACAACGGCGGCGTGAACGTGGGCCAGACGACGACCTGGACCGGGCTCACGATCCCCGCCGCCGCCAGCCTGGTGGTGACGGTGAACGCACGCGTCAACACGCCCATCACCACGCCCAGCGTGCGCAACATTGCCAAGCGCACCGGCGAGCCCGATCCGATCTGCCCCGGCATCAGCTGCGTGGTGACGCCGACGGCCCCCACGGTGACCATCGTGTCCAAGACCGCCGACCCCGCCACCGGCTCGACGGTGCTGCCCGGCCAGACGATCCGCTACACCATCACCGCCCTCGTCACGGGCGGGCCGACCACGACCCCGACCGTGCTGACCGACACGCTGAGCGAGAACATGAGCTTCGGCTCGGTGCTCGCCGCCGGACCGTTCACGGTGGAGGGCAGTGGCGCCGTGCACCGCTTCACCCTGCCGGCAGGCACGGCGGTGGGCACCTTCACCGTGCGCTACACGGCCACCGTGAACGGCGGGGCGATGGGTGCGGTGAACAACGCCGTGACCGGGGCCGACTGCGCCACCCCCGGGGCCTGCAGCACCATCCACCCGCTTGGCGCCGTCTCGCTGACCAAGGCGCTGACGGCCGAGAGCGGCACGCGGGCCGGCCTGGCCGAGCCTGGCGAAACGCTGACCTACACGATCCTTCTGGGCAACCAGAGCGCCCAGCCGCTGACCGGTTACGCGTTGACGGACACGATGCGGCCGGGCCTCACCTACGTCTCGTCCAGCCCGGCCGGCGTCAACAACGGCCTGGTCACGAACTGGACCGGCCTGCAGGTCCCCGCAGGGGGCAGCCTGCCGATCACCGTGGTCGTGCGCGTCAACGTGCCGGTGGTCACCGCCACCGTGCGCAACATCGCCAAGCCGACCGGTGCGCCCGACCCGGCGTGCCCCAGCGCGAACTGCGTGCAGACGCCGACCGCTGCAATCGTCGCGCCCCAGAAGCAACTGACGGCCGAGAGCGGCGCGATCGCGGGCACCGGTGAGCCCGGCGAGCAGCTGACCTACACCATCACGTTCAACAACAGCGGCGGTTCGGCATTCAACAACTTCCGCTTCACCGAGAACGTGCCCGCGGGCGCCACGCTCACCGCCGTCACGGGCGCCAGTGGCTTCGGCGGACCACTGGTGGGCCCGGGCGCCGTCAACCTGGTGGTGCCCAGCGTGCCCGCCTCCGGCAGCACGGTCGTGACCGTGACGTTCGCCATGGCCAGCACCCTGCCGGCCGGCATGTCCGAGGTGGCGAACGTGATCAACGGCGGGGACATCGACCCGGCCTGCGCTGCAGCCTGCACGGTCAGTATTCCGGTCGAGAACCCGAACCAGCTCAGCATCATCAAGACCGTGGCCGTGCGCGAGGCGCGCATCGGCGACCTGGTGCGCTACACGCTGACGCTGACCAACCTGGGCGGCACCGACGTGGTGAACGCGCGCATCGTCGACACGCCGCCCATGGGCTTCACCGCGGTCGCCGGCTCGGTGGCCGTGCTCGACGGTGACGGCGCGTTCACGGTCAGCCCTGGCGCCTACCCGCTGCAGGTGGACGGCATCGACGTGGCCGCCGGCCGGCAGGCCGTCGTCAGCTACCTGCTGCGCGTGGGTGCCGGCGTGCGCCAGGGCCTGCACGTCAACCAGGCGGTGACGCGCAACAGCCTGGGGCGCGCGATCTCCAACACCGCAACGGCGCAGGTCAACATCGTCGCCGACCCGCTGGTCGACGAGTCGCTGATCCTGGGCACCGTGTTCGACGACCGCGACGGTGACGGCTGGCAAGACCCGGCCGCGCTGAGCGACGTGCGCGTGCAGGGCGGCTTCGCACCGGGGGCTTACGTGTCGGGCTCCACCACGGTGGACCGGGGCCAGGGGCCGCAGCCGCAGCCAGATGCCAGCGCGCCCATGCTGCGTGGTTTGTCTCTGGGCGCCATCGCCGGCCGGCAGTCGCAGGCCGAGCCCGAGACGCGGCACCAGGTCGTCATCCGCCAGCGCCTGCGCGAGCCCGCCTTCACCGATGACTTCGTGCTGCGCAACGCGCAGGGCGTCACCGTGCGCATGAATGCGGCCGGCCAGACGACGGTCGAGAAGAGCGGCGACGCAGCCAAGGGCTTGAACGGCGCCATGCCCACCGTGGAGCGCCGCGTGGCGCCGGCGGACGGTGGCTACACGGTCGACTATGTGATCCGCAACACCGGCATCGAGGAGCGCGGCATCCCCGGCGTGCGCGTCGCCTCCGTGGAGGGCCTGCTGATCGAGACCGACCAGTTCGGCCGTTACCACCTGATCGGCGTCTCCGGCGGTGACATGCACCGGGGGCGCAACTTCATCCTGAAGGTCGACCCCTCCACGCTGCCGGCCGGCGCGGTGTTCACCACGGCCAACCCGCTGGTGCGGCGCATCACGCCCGGCCTGCCGGTGCGCTTTGACTTCGGCAGCCGGCTGCCGATCGCCACGCTGCAAGGCCGCGAGTCGGTCGATATCGAGCTGGGCGAGTTCCTGTTCGCACCCGGCAGCCGTGCGCTGCGCCCCGAGCACGGGCCGGTGGTCGAGAAGATGGCGGCCAAGGTCAACGCCTACGGTGGCGGTGAACTCGTGATCCGGGCCAACGGCGAAACCCAGGCGCTCGCGCTCGGCCGGCTGGAGGCGGTGCAGGCGGCGCTGCAGCCGCTGCTGTCGCCAGCGGCTGCCGGCGCCACGCGGATCACCTCGCGCACCGAGGTCCAGCAGCTGGGCAGCACCGTGGTGGGCGTGCAGGCCGGCCAGATCCTCTTGGGCACCGTGCTGTTCGACACCGACAAGGCGGTGATCCGGCCCGAGTTCAAGGGGCTCATCGCGCAGGTGGCCGAGCGATTGCGCTCGCGCGGCGGCGGCGTGGTCGGCATCGTCGGCCATGCCGACCAGCGGGCGTCCGATGCCTACAACCTGGATCTGGGTCTGCGGCGGGCGCAGGCGGTGTTCGAAGCCATCGTGGCCGAACTGCCAGCCGCTCTGCGCACACAGGTGCGCGTTGAGACCGTGCGCACCGAGAGGCCGTAACGGGAACCCATCATGCAAATGAAACTTCTCGATTACGCATTGCTCACCCTGTTCTCCAGCGCCTGCTCGTGGGCGGGGGCGCAGACCCCCGCCGGCCCGGCGCCCGGCCCGACCCAGCCGGCTCAGAAGGCAGCTGAGTGCGGCGAGACCGGCTGCCGCAACGAAGAGGGCCTGCTGTTTCGCCTGCAGACCCGCGGCGAGCGCGCGCCGGCCACCACCGGCACCACCGACCAGGCCGGCGACCAGGCGCTGCAGCCCGACCGCCGCGTGACCGTCGAGCTGGCCGAGCCCGGCGTGGCGGCGCAACCCGCGCCCACCCGGCCCGGCATGGCGGTCGCGTCGGGCAAGTTCTCGGTGCAACTGCCCGATGGCGGCGTGGTCTGGGCGACGGAAGACCCGACGCTCGGCATGCCCGAGCTCAGTGTGTCCGGCCCGTCGCTGGTCGCATTCGAGAACGGCGCCATCACCACGCCAGTGCAGTTCTACCTGCGCAGCAACTACCCAGGCTTCATCCGCCGCATCGAGCTTGCGATCTTCCGCGCGACCGACACCGACCTCACCGAACCATTGGCCACGTTGCCCATGCCGGTGGCAGCCGTCAGCCGCACCACCTGGAGCGGCGCCATGACGCCGCGCTTCCCGCTGCGGGCGGGCGACGACCTGATCTACGTGGTGCGTGCCTACGGCGACGATGGCGCCGTCGACGAGACGGCGCCTCGCACGCTGCAACTGGTGCGCGCGGACGAGGCCGAGCGTGGCGCGGCCCTGCTGCGCGACAGCGTGGAACGCGCGCTGGGCACCGCGCTCACGACGCAGCAGGCCCAGGCGCAAAGCCAGCTCGACCGCGTCTTCAGCGGCAACGGCCTGCGCCAGCAGAACATCGCGATCTACGGTTCGCGCATCCGCATCCAGGGCCGCAACCTGCCGGCCGACCACACGCTGTCGATCAACGGCGACGACTACCCGGTCGACCTGGAGCGCAAGTTCGTGGCCGAGTTCCTGGAGCCCATCGGCCCGCACCGCTACGCGCTGGCGCTGCGCGACAAGGACGGCAAGCCCGTGCTGGCGCACGCGCTGGAGATCGACGTCACCGGCAAATACTTCTTCGGCATCGGCATTGCCGACCTCACGGTGTTCCAGAACCGGGCGACGGGGCCGGGCCAGGGCCTGGTGCTCAATGGCCGCAACGATGACCTGCTCACCAACGGGCGCCTGGCCTTCTACGGCAAGGCCAAGATCGACGGCAAGTACCTGATCACCGCGCAGGCCGACACGCAGGAGCGTGACATCCGCGACCTGTTCTCCGGCTTCACCAGAGCCGACCCGCAAGACGTGTTCCGCCGGCTCGACCCGGACCAGTACTACCTGGTCTACGGCGACGATTCCGTCACCTACCGCGACGTCGACACCCAGGGCCGCTTTTACCTGCGCGCCGACTGGGACAAGAACACCGCGCTGTGGGGCAACTACAGCACCGGCTTCACGGGCACGCAGTACGCGCAGTACGTGCGCTCGCTGTACGGCGCAGGCATCAGCTGGCGCGGGGCGCGCACCAACCCCTGGGGCGAGGCGCGCAGCCAGGTGCGTGGCTTCGCGTCCGAGGTGCAGAGCGCGGCCGGCCACAGCGAGTTCATCGGCACCGGCGGCAGCCTGTATTACCTGCGGCACACCGACCTGCTGCCGGGCTCGGACATCGTCACGCTGGAACTGAGCAACCCCACCACCGGCAGCGTGGAGAACCGCGTCACGCTCGTGCGCGGCATCGACTACACGATCAACGAGCTGCAGGGCCGCGTGCTGCTGACCCGGCCGCTGGCCCAGGTCACGAGCGAGAACGTGCCCAGCATCACGCGCGACACGCCGCTGTCAGGCTACGAGCAGCGCCTGCTGGTCGACTACGAATGGGTGCCCAGCGACTTCAGCGCCGGCAACCTGGCGGCCGGCATCCGCGCCAAGCAGTGGCTGGGCGACCACGTGGCTGTCGGCGGCACTCGGGTCGAGGAAAAGCGCGCGGGCGACAACTACAGCCTGACCGGTGTCGACCTGACGCTGCAGGCCGGGCGCGGCACCTTCCTGAAGCTGGAGCACAGCAAGACCGAAGCCACCGGCGTGCCGGTCTTCTATTCCACCAACGGCGGCTTCACGTTCCAGCAGCGCAACGCCTGGATCGGCTGGCGCGAAGGCAGTGCCACGGCGCTGCAGGCGCAGGCCAACCTCAAGGAGCTGGGCTGGACACAACGCAACTGGACGCTGGGCACCTGGTGGCGCGATGTGGATGCGGGCTATTCGGTGGCGCGCCGCGACATCGGTTTGCAAAGCCGCGAATGGGGCGCCCAGGTGCGCGGTCAGGTCAGCGACACCGTGTCGATCTACGCCCTGCACAGCCGCGTGGAGCGCGGCGCCGAATCGCTGGACCAGACCCAGTTCACCGCGCAGTGGCGGCCGACCGACGAGGACACCGTGAGCGCCGAGATCCGCCGCATCACGCAGAACAGCAGCTTCGGCGACATCAACGGCACTTTGGGCGCCGTCAAGTACGCGCGCCGCATCACCACCAACCTGGACGCCTACGGCATCGTGCAGCAGACACTGGACGACGACGGCGGCCGCTACGCCGACAACGACGCCTACACGCTGGGCGCCAGCTACCGCTTCGGCGACCTGTCGCGCGTGGGCATCGAGGGCACGCACGGCGACCGGGGCAATGCGGCCACGGCGAGTGCCGAGTACCGGCTCTCGCCCGAGCACACGCTCTACGGCGCCTACACCGTCACCACCGACAACAGCGCCTACGACTCGGTGTTCAACCCGCGCCAGCAGGGCGGCTGGACGCTGGGCCAGCGCTGGCGCCTGACCGAAAAATCCAACCTGTTCAACGAGTCCCAATACCTGAAAGACCCGAACGCCGGCAACGGCCTGGCCAACACCTTCGGCATGGACTTCTATCCGGCCCTGGGCTGGAACGCCGGCTTCACGCTGCAGCAGGGCGAGCTCGACGGGCCGAACGGCCAGGTGCAGCGCCGTGCCGTCAGCCTGAGCGCGGGCCGCACGGCCCCAAGCACCACCTGGGCCAGCAAGCTCGAATGGCGGCGCGACAGCGGTGCCGAGCAGCGCACGCAGTGGGTGTCGACCAACCGCGTGCAGCACAAGCTGAACGAGAGCTGGCGTGTGTCGGCCAAGTTCAACTACGCCAACACCAAGGACAAGCTCAACGCGGCTGCCGGCGCCAAATACACCGAAGGCGGGCTGGGTTTCGCCTGGCGCCCGTTCGGTGAGACGCGCTATGCCTTGCTGGGCCGCTACACCTACCTCTACGACCTGGCCACGCTGGGCCAGGTGGGCGGCGCGCAGTACGACCAGCGCTCGCAGGTCGTCTCGCTCGAAGGAGTCTACAAGCACGACCTGAACTGGGAGTTCGCAGCCAAGGCCGCGCGCCGCGAGGGCGAGGCCCGCTTCGGTCGCGGCACCGGCCCCTGGTTCGACTCGGCCACCACCTACCTGGGTGGCCAGGTGCGCTACGAGCTGCCCGAGAAGTGGCACGCACTGGCCGAGTACCGCACGCTGTTCGTGAAGGACGGTGGCACGCGCCAGGGCTGGCTGGTCGGCGTGGACCGCGACATCGGCAAGAACCTGCGCGTGGGCATCGGCTACAACTTCACCGACTTCAGCGACGACCTGACCCGGTTCGGCTACACGTACCGGGGGTTCTTTCTCAACATCGTGGGCTCGTACTGAGGTACCGCCGCTCGCCAAGTCCGTCGCACTACGCCCACCATCGCCATGAACTCAACTTCACGATCCGATGCCCTCTGGCCCGTGGGTGTGCCCGTGCTCAGGCAACGGGCGTCGGCCTGCCTGCCGAAGCTGGGGGGGCCGGCGCGGTGGCGCAGCGCCTTCGCCGGCCTTTGCGTGTCGGCGCTGGCCGTGTGCGCCGCGCCGGCCCACGCACAGTTCAAGGTCTCGCAAACCTTCGCGAGCAGTGCCGCGCCGGGCTGGACGATCACGGGTACCAACAATCCTGGCCCCAATGACAGCGGCGTCCTGACGGGCAACCGCGGGGCGATTCCCAACAACGTCAACGATGCCAATGGCAGCGGCTGGCTGCGCCTGACCACCAATGAAAACGACCAGGCCGGCACGGCGCGGTACACCGGCGGCAGCTTCCCGTCGACGCAGGGGGTGGTGGTCGAGTTCGAATACGTGACGTGGGGCGGGACGGGTGCCGACGGCCTGAGCTTTTTCCTCTACGACGCAGCCACCACCATGGCCGGTGCTGCAGCGGGCGCGTCGTTGGGCTATTGCGCCGGGGTGGGGGGCTATCTGGGCATCGGCCTGGACGAGTTTGGCAACTTCTCGAGCGATGGCGCGACCGGTCGTTGTCCCAACAACGACGGGCCGGGGCAGCAGCCGGATTCCGTGGTGGTCCGTGGCCCCCAGACTGCCAACAACCCGTACATCAGTGGCGCCAGCGTCGGGGCGGGGATCGACGCGCCCAGTGCCACGGCACGGCCGACGGCCAACAGGGTGCGGTACTTTCTGGTGCCCAACGGCCTGGGCGGATTTCGGGTCACGGTGGGCCTGGGTCTGGCGGGCGCTGCGCCGGCCAACATCCTGAACGCGCTGAATTTCCCGTACGTCGCGCCGGCCCAGTTGCGCATCGGCATCGCCGGTTCCACGGGCGGCTCGACCAACATCCATGAAGTTCGCAATGTCTCCGTCTCGGTGCCGGCCGACATCGCGGTCACCAAGACGGTTGCGCCCAGCACTGTGCAGCGCGGACAGCAGGCCACCTACACCCTGGTCGTCAGCAACAACGACATCAATCCCATCGATGCCGGCAACCAGGCGCCCACCATCGATGGGGTGAACGCCCCCGACATCGTGGACACCTTGCCGGCGCAGCTGACCGGTGTGACCTGGACTTGCGCCGCGAGCGTGGGATCGACCTGCCCCGCCGCGAGCGGGACGGGCAACCTCGCGATCACCGGCGGCTACACGATGGCGCCGGGCGGCACGCTCAGCTTCACCATCACGGGCACCGTGGCAGCGGGCGCCACCTGCGGCGCGACGGTCGGCAACACCGCCACGGCCGATTTCTCGGCCACCGACGGCTTCGGGGACATCAACACCACCAACAACAGCGCCAGCGCGAACTTCACCGTTGTTTGCCGGTCTCTGGCCCTGACCAAGGTGACCAATGGCGGGACCGGCGCCTTCACCTTCACCGGCACCAACGGATGGAGCAGCCAGTCGATCACGACGACAAGTGCGGGTGTGGGCGTGGCCGGTGCGGCCCAGGTGCTCACGGCCTCCGGCGTCGCCACCACCCTCACGGAAGTGCTGCCAGCCGGCTGGAATCTGACCAGCGTCACCTGCACGGGCATGGGCGCCGGTGGAGCGGTTGTGGTGAGTGGCAACAGCTTCACCCTGAATGCGGCCGCCGTCACGGACACCAGCGACATCGCCTGCACGGTCGTGAACACGGGCGTGGCGGCGCTTCGCCTGCAAAAGGTGTTGCCGGGCGGCCGGTTGGTGCCCTCGGACCAGTTCACGCTCAGCATTGCGGGGGTGGGGGGGGCGGTGGCCGTGACGACCACCGGCAGCACCAATGCGCCGGTGGAAGTCGCCACTCTCGGCAACGCAACCGCCGGCAGCACCTACACACTGGCCGAAGCCGGGGCAGTCGGCGCCAACGTGGCCGACTACACCAGCACCTACAGCTGCAGCAACGCCCTTTCAGGCGGCCAGACCCCCACGGGCGCTGGGGTCAGCTTCAGTCTGACGCCGGCCATCGGCGACGACCTCACCTGCACGTTCTCGAATGCGGCCGTCCCACGGGCCGACCTCACCGTCGTGAAGTCGGGCAGTGCCGCCAACGTTCGCGCCGGGGCCGTGGTGAGCTACACGCTGACGGGCACCAACGGCGGGCCCAGCGCAGCCAATGGGGCTGTCATCCGTGATGTGCCGGGCGCCGGACTGGACTGCACCACGCCAGGCCCAACCGCCAGCTGCAGCGCCAGCGGTGGCGCGGCCTGCCCGGGCGCCACCGTGCCCGTGGCCAATCTGCAGGGCCCCGTGGGCGTGACCATTCCGGTCCTGCCAGTCGGCGGCAGCGTCGTCATCACGCTGCAGTGCCTGGTGACCGCCACAGGGCAGCCCTGAACTGGTTGGTGAACCTCAGTCGATCGTCACCTTCGCATCCTTGACCAGCCGGGCGTAGTTGGCCGTGTCGGCCTTGATCTGCTCGGCCATCTGCGCGGGGGTGTCGCCCACGGGCTCGGCGCCGATTTCTTCCATGCGCTTCTTGAAGTCGGCCGACGCGATGATCTTGACCATCTCGGCATTCAGCTTGGCGACGACGTCCTTGGGCGTGCCGGCCGGCGCCAGGATGCCGAACCAGGTGCCCTGGTCGAAGCCGGGCAGGCCAGCCTCGGCCAACGTGGGCACGTCCGGCAGCGTGCTGGAGCGCTTGGCCGTGGTCACGGCCAGCGCGCGCAGCTTGCCGCCTTTGATGTGCTGCACCATCGGCGTCAGCGTGTCGAACGACAGGTCGATCTGGCCGCCCAGCAGGTCGGTGGTCAGCGGCGCGCTGCCCTTGTAGGGCACGTGCACCATCTCGACGCCAGCCATGGTGGAGAACTGCGTGCCGATCAGGTGCTGCACCGTGCCGTTGCCATTCGAGCCATAGGCCAGCTTGCCGGGCGCGGCCTTGGCCAGCGCGATCAGGCCCTTCACGTCGGTGGCCGACGATTTGCTGTTGACCGTGACCACGTTGGGCACCAGCGCCACGGTGGTGATGGGCGCGAAGCTCTTCTCGAAATCGTAGGGCAGCTTCTTGTAGACGCTGGTCGCAATCGTGTGGTGCACCGCGCCCATCAGCAGCGTGTAGCCGTCGGCCTTGGCCTTGGCCACGTAGTCCGCGCCAATGGTGGCGCCGGCGCCGGGCCGGCTTTCGACGACGACGGGTTGGCCCAGGGCCTGGGACAGCGGGGTGCTCAGCGAGCGCGCCAGCGCGTCCGAACTGCCACCGGCCGGGAACGGCACGATCAGCGTGATGGGCTTGGTCGGAAAGGCCTGTGCCGAGGCCAGGGTGCAGCCCAGGGCCAGGGTCAGCGTGGTGATCAGGTTGCGTCGGTTCATGCGTGTCTTCGGAAAAGAGAGAAAAAGGGGGCACCCCTGGAGCGCTTTGCGGCTGCCTGGTGGGGCGAAGCGGGGAAGTCGGCAGAGGCGGGCCAGGCCCGCCGGGCTCAAGCGGCCTTGCGCTGCTGGCTGGCGCCGACCAGGGCACAGACCGCGCGCGTCACGTCGGCCGTGGTGGCCGTGCCGCCCAGGTCACGCGTGTGCAGCGTCTTGTCGGCGGTGACCTGCTCAATGGCCGCCATCACCTGCTGGGCTGCGTCGAACTCGCCCAGGTGCTCCAGCAGCATCACGACCGACCAGAAGGTGCCGACCGGATTGGCCAGGCCCTTGCCCATGATGTCGAAGGCAGAGCCGTGGATGGGCTCGAACATGCTGGGGTAGCGGCGCTCGGGGTCGATGTTGCCGGTCGGCGCGATGCCCAGGCTGCCGGCCAGCGCGGCGGCCAGGTCGGAGAGGATGTCGGCGTGCAGGTTGGTCGCAACGATGGTGTCCAGCGTGGCGGGCTTGTTGATCATGCGGGCGGTCGATGCATCGACCAGTTCCTTGTCCCAGGTGACATCCGGGAACTCTTTGCTGATCTGCAGCGCGATCTCGTCCCACATCACCATGGCGTGGCGCTGGGCGTTGCTCTTGGTGATGACGGTCAGCAGCTTGCGGGGCCGCGACTGGGCCAGCTTGAAGGCGAACCGCATGATGCGCTCGACACCGGCGCGGGTCATGATGGAGACGTCGGTCGCGGCCTCGATCGGGTGGCCCTGGTGCACGCGGCCGCCCACGCCGGAATACTCGCCCTCGGAGTTCTCACGCACGATGACCCAGTTCAGATCATCGGGGCCGCAGCGCTTGAGCGGGCCGTCGATGCCGGGCAGGATGCGCGTGGGCCGCACGTTGGCGTACTGGTCGAAGCCCTGGCAGATCTTCAGGCGCAGGCCCCACAGCGTGATGTGGTCGGGAATGTGCGGGTCGCCGGCCGAGCCGAAGAGGATCGCGTCCTTGTCCCTGAGCGCGTCGAGTCCGTTGGCCGGCATCATCTCGCCGTGGGCGCGGAACCAGTCGCCGCCCCAGCCGAAGTCTTCGAAGTCGAATGCAAAGCGGGTGCTGGCCGAGGCCAGGGCCTGCAGCACTTCGCGGCCTGCGGGCACGACTTCCTTGCCGATGCCGTCACCGGGGATGGTGGCGATCTTGTACGTCTTCATGGGGTGTCTCCTTTTATCTTCGGTTTCAGTGGTTTGAAAGGAAATGAACGTGGTGGTAGAAGGCTGTGGGCATGTGGTCGAAGGTGGCCGCGGTGGGCAACTCGCAAGAGTTGTCCACGGCGGTCACCGGTGCGCGCCAGCGCATCGTCCACATGTCCACAGCCTGACCCCCGCGTGGTCGGTTAGGCAGGGGCGTGCAACCCGTTGTCTCCAGGGGTTGGCCGGTTCGCCGGCAAGCCCGCACACCAGCATTTGGTGCACGCCCCCTGCCGCTTGGGATCAGCCCGAACAGTTGTAGGAACACTTCACTTCGCATGTAAAAGGAGGGGCGATGACGAGCCAGCCGAACCGACCGAACGAGACCGCGCTGACCATCGGCGTGGATGTGGCCAAGGCCTCGCTGGAGGTGGCCTTCAGCGATGGCGCCGCAGCGCTTGCGCCATCCAACGACGCGGCCGGCCACGCCGCGTTGCTGGCGCACCTGGCCACCCTGCGCGAGCAGGGCCGCACGGTCGCTTTGATCGTGCTGGAGGCCACCGGTGGACTGGAGATGGATGTGGCCTGCGCGCTGCAGCTGGCCGGCCATCCGGTGGTGATCGTCAACCCGCGCCAGTCGCGCGACTTCGCCCGCTCCATGGGCCGCCTGGCCAAGACGGACCGGCTCGATGCCCGTGTGCTGGCGCACATGGGTCAGACGCTGGTGCAGCGCGATGATCTGCACAAGCTCATCAAGCCGCTGCCCGACGAGACCCAACGCCGCCTCCAGGCGCTGCTTACGCGCAGGCGCCAGCTGCAGGCCATGCACATCGCCGAGCAGCAACGCGCCAGCGGGCCGGACCAGCGCATGCTGCGCAGCATGCGCACGATCTTGAAGGCGCTGGAGCGCGAGATCGCCCGCCTGGACAAGGACATTCAGGCGCTCATCGGGGCGCACCACGCGCAGTTGGCCAAGCTGCTGGGCGAGGTCAAGGGCGTCGGTCAGGCCACCATCAGCACCTTGCTGGCGGAGGTGCCCGAGCTGGGAAAGCTGAGTGGGCGCGAGGTCAGCGCCCTCGTGGGACTGGCTCCGATCAACCGTGATTCGGGTGCCATGCGCGGCAAGCGAACCATCTTCGGCGGGCGACCCTACGTGCGCAAGGTGCTGTTCATGGCTGCTTTGGTTGCCACGCGATTCAACCCGGTCATCAAGGCGTTCTACGAGCGATTGCTGGCCGCCGGCAAGCCCAAGAAGCTGGCCATCACCGCTTGTGCCCGCAAGCTGCTGACCATCCTCAATGCCATGGGCCAGCCATTCAATTCGGCGCTTCATTTGGCTTGACTTTCAAGACAGTTGCTGGCGGTGTGGGTTGCGTGATGTGCGGACTGTACGGACGCAGCGCAGCGTTGGATCACGGCTAAAGTGAATCCATCTTTCACTTCAGGTCAACACTGAACCCGACATGACTGCCCCCATCCTGCCGGCCGACCTGGGCTTTTTCTCGACACTGGCCAGCGCCGCCAGCCTCTCCGCCGCAGCCCGCGAATTGGGTGTGACGACGCCAGCCGTCAGCAAGCACCTGGCGCAGATGGAAGCACGCATCGGCGTGCTGCTGGTGAACCGCTCGACGCGCCGCATGAGCCTCACGCCCGAGGGTGAGATCTATCTGGAGCACGCGCGCCGCATCCTGGCCGAGATCGACGGCATGGGCGAGCTGCTGGGCGTCTCCAAGGCCACGCCGCAGGGCCTGCTGCGCGTCAACGCGACGCTGGGCTTCGGGCGCAGCCATGTGGCGCCGCTGATCTCCAGGTTCGTGCGCCAGCACCCGGACGTGCAGGTGCAACTGCAGCTGTCCGTCAGCCCGCCGCCGCCCAGCGATGACCTGTTCGACGTCTGTGTGCGCTTCGGCGCGCCACCGGACAGCCGCGTCATCGCGCGCAACCTCGGCGCCAACCGCCGGCTGCTGTGCGCGGCGCCGGCCTACCTGGCAAGGCATGGCGTGCCCAAGGTGCCGAACGACCTCACGCGGCACAACTGCATCGGCATCCGCCAGGGGGAGGAGGCCTATGGCGTCTGGCGCCTGGCCAGTGGCAAGGGGCGCAGCGCGAAGACCGAGGCCGTGAAGACGCGTGGCAACCTCACGACCAACGATGGCGAGATCGCCGTCAACTGGGCGCTGGACGGCCACGGCATCCTGATGCGGGCCGAATGGGACATCGCGCGCCATCTGCGCAGTGGCCGGCTGGTGCAGGTGCTGCCGCAGTGCTTCACGCCGGATGCGGACATCTACGCCGTGTACCCGCAGCGCCACCAGCTGGCAGCGCGGGTGCGGGCGTTCGTGGATTTCCTGACCGCCGCTTTCGCGCAGCAGGGCGCGGCCACGCCGGCATCCGCACGCGGCAAGGACACCGCATGATCCAGCCCATGACCACCCCACCATCCACACGCCCCACCATGCCCCACACCGCGCGCGCCATGGCGCAATGCAGCCCTGCATCGGAGCGCAACCAGCAGCCCATCCTGGACGTGCTGTTGCGCGTGCTGCCGGCCCGTGGCGCGGCCCTGGAGATCGCCAGCGGCACGGGGCAGCATGTGGCCTTCTTCGCGCAAGCGCTGCCGCAATGGACCTGGCAGCCCAGCGATGTGACGGATGGGGCCTTTGGCTCGATCACCGCTTGGTGCGCAGAGCTGGAGGTGGCCAACGTGCGGGCGCCGGTGCTGCTGGATGTCACCGCGCCGAGGTGGCCGGGGCAGGGCGAGGCATTGGCGCCCGCCAGTCTGGACGCAATCTACTGCGCCAACATGCTGCACATCGCGCCCTGGGCCTGCTGCGCCGGGTTGATGCAGGGCGCGGCCCGCCACCTGGCGCCGGGTGGTGTGCTGGTGACCTACGGCCCCTATCTGGAGCAAGGCGTGGCCACGTCGCAGGGCAACCTGGCATTCGATGCCGACCTGCGCCGGCGCAACGCGGCGTGGGGCATTCGGGCGCGGGAGGATGTGCAGGCCGAGGCGGCAGCGGCCGGGCTGCGACTGGCGCAGCGGGTGGAGATGCCGGCGAACAACTTGCTGCTGGTGTTCGCAAGGGCGGCATGAGAGGGCGGCGAAGGCGGTATAAATACGTCTGAAATGCAAGCTAATCACGGCGACTATTTGTCTCAAGTAGTAATCTAATGTGCCGAAGATGGATATAGTCCTGGTGCGACTTCGTTGGCAACTTCAGCTCGAACGATTCACTTGACGCCTGCGGTCCTTCCGACGTCGCCAACCACCTACCCCAGCTGATCAGTTCCGGAGACGTGCGTGAATTTTTCTCGAATGACAGTCGGCAAACGGCTGCATACAGGCTTCGGCCTGATCTTGGCGGTGTTGGCGATCGTGACGGTGCTGGCCATGTTCAAGGTCCAGGCCATCGAAGCGGCGTTGCGCGCCAACAGCGAAGAACACGTCGCCATCCAGCGCTTTGCGATCAACTTCCGTGGGTCCGCGCACGACCGCTCGATCGCCGCGCGAGACGTCGTGCTGGCAGGCACCCCCGCCGAGCGCCAAAGGGAGGTGGCAGCCATCGATGCGCTGGCGAAGTTTTATGCCGACTCCGCCGCGCCACTGGAACGGCTGATCGGCGCCGGCGGCGACTCCGACGAGCTGAGCAAGCTGTATGCCGCGATCAAGCTCATCGAGAGCCAGGCGGTCGCCACCACCAAGGCCATCGTTGCCGCGGTTGACAGCGGGGACACCGCCGCCGCGCAGACGCTGCTGTGGTCTCAGGCGAAGCCGCAGTACGTGCAGTGGCTGGCATCGATCAACAGGTTGATCGATTTTGAGGAAGCCCGGATCCAGGAGAAGAACCAGATCGCGATTGCGCAAGCCACAGGCTTTCGCGCCGTCATGCTGACGTCACTGGCCGTGGCGCTCGCCATCGGCATTGGCCTGGCCATGGCGATCTCGCGCGGAATCATCAAGCAGCTCGGTGCCGAACCCGACGCGTTGGGCGACGCCGCGCGGCGTGTCTCCAAGGGCGACCTGAGCGAAGTGCCGGGCGCGGCGCTGGCGCCGACCGGCAGCGTGCTGGCGTCGCTGGGCGCCATGCAGACCAGTTTGGCCAGTGTGGTGGGGCAGGTGCGCAGTGCGTCCGACTCGATCGCCACCGGGTCGGTGGAGATCGCCAACGGCAATTGCGATCTCTCGCAACGCACGGAGCAGCAGGCCAGCAGCCTGCAGCAAACCTCGTCGGCGATGGCGCAGATGAACACGACCGTGAAAGGCAACGCCGACACCGCGCGTCAGGCGACCCAGCTCGCCACCTCGGCCAGCGCAGCCGCCGAGCGGGGCGGTGAAGTGGTCGGCCGCGTCGTGGCCACGATGAACGACATCACCAGCAGCTCCAAGAAGATCGCCGACATCATCGGCGTCATCGACAGCATTGCCTTCCAGACCAACATCCTGGCACTGAACGCAGCCGTCGAAGCAGCCCGTGCCGGAGAGCAAGGCCGGGGCTTCGCGGTGGTGGCGAGCGAAGTGCGCAGTCTTGCGCAACGCAGCGCCGAGGCCGCCAAGGAAATCAAGGCGCTGATCAGCAGCAGTGTGCAGAACGTGGAGGCCGGCTCCAAGCTCGTCGGCGATGCAGGCGCGTCGATGGACGACATCGTCGCGCAGGTCCGGCGCGTCTCTGTGCTGATCGGCGACATCAGCGCTTCCACCCTCGAGCAGACCACCGGCATCGGCGATGTCACCAATGCCGTGACGCAGCTTGACAGTTCGACGCAGCAGAACGCCGCGCTGGTGGAGCAAAGCGCCGCGGCATCCGACAACCTGAAGCAGCAGGCCGCGCATCTGGCCCGCGTGGTGGGCGTCTTCAAGCTCGATCAAGAGTTCGCGTAGCCAGGAAGCTCCGCGCTCTTTGCGCACGCCCTCTTTCAAGGTCGTGCGCGCCTTTGCGGTCGCCTTGGACTTCCCTGGCCGGCGCCCGTCATTCCATCAAGCCAGATGGAGTCGGGTCGGGGATGCTGCACTGGTCGGGCCGGCACACGACCTGATTCTGGCCACCGACGGCGCGAGCAAGAGCCGCGCTTCCATCGGCTCGCGCAGCCCCAGCGCCTAGATCACCAGCTCGATCAAAAACGGCCCCGGCCGCGCGAAGCTCTGGCGCATCAGATCCGCGCACTGCTCCAGCGTCGTCGCCCGCGCAGCCTCCACGCCCATGCCGCCTGCCAGCTTCACCCAATCCAGATCCGGATTCCCCAGGTCCAGCATGCGCATGGCCGTGTCGCCCGGCGTCGCGCCCACGCCCGCGTATTCGCCGATCAGGATGTTGTACTTGCGGTTGGCCAGGATCACGGTGGTGCAGGGCAGCTTCTCGCGCGCCTGCGTCCACAGGGACTGCAACGAATACATGGCCGAGCCGTCGGCCTGCAGGCTGATGACGCGGCGCTGGCCGCCCGCGCCGATGGCCGCGCCCGTGGCCACCGGCAGGCCGTCGCCGATCGCGCCACCTGCCAGGTGCAGCCAGTCATGTGCCGGCGCGGCATGCGTGTGCTGGTAGAAGCCGCGGCCGAACGAAACGCTTTCGTCGGACACGATGGCGCCCTCGGGCATCACGGCGGCCAGCGTCTGCGCCAGGCCCTCGGGCGTGGGCGCGCCGGTGGCGATGGCGGGGCGCGGGCCGGGGTCGGGCAGGGCGATCTCGGGCGCGTGCAGTGCATCGACCAGGGCCTGCAGCGCGGCCACCGGGTCCTGGTCGGCGCGCGAGAGCACATGCAGTTGCGCCGTGTCGGGGTACTGCGTGGAGGGCTTGCCCGGGTAGGCGAAGAAGCCGACCGGTGGCTTGGCGTTGACCAGCACGATGTGGGCGAACCGGCTCAGCGCCTTGATCGCCGCATCGACGACATAGGGCACGCGCTCCAGCTGCAGCCGGCCCTGGCCGCGCTCCACATGGGAGGTGACGTAGTCGGCCAGCAGGGTGGCGCCGGTGGCCTGGGCCACGCGCCAGGCCAGGGCCTGCGCACGCCCGCGCACGGCGCCGCTGGCCAGCAGCACCAGCGTGGGCTGGCCGCTGCGCAGCGCGCGCACGGCTTTGTCGATGGCGTGCGGGTCCAGGGTGGGGGCACTGACTGCTGGCAGTGCGTCGGCGACCACGCCGCCTTCGTCCCACGACGCGTCGGAGGGCAGGATCAGCGTGGCGATCTGGCCCTGCGCGCTGCGCGCGGCCTGCACGGCGCGTGCCGCGTCGTGGCCCACGTCGGCCGCGCGGGTGCTGGTGTGCACCCAGGCCGAGACGGTGCGCGCCAGCGCGTCGGTGTCGGCCGTCAGCGGGGCGTCGTGGGCGCGGTGGTAGGTGGCCTGGTCGCCGACGATGTTGACGATGCCGCTGCGGGCGCGGCGTGCGTTGTGCAAATTGGCCAGGCCATTGGCCAGGCCGGGGCCGCAGTGCAGCAGCGTGCTGGCCGGCTTGCCGGCCATGCGCCAGTAGCCGTCGGCCATGCCGGTGACCACGTTCTCTTGCAGGCCCAGCACGCAGCGCGTGCCGGGCATCTGGTCGAGCGCGGCGACAAAGTGCATCTCGCTGGTGCCGGGGTTGGCGAAACAGGTGTCCACACCGGACTGGAGCAGGGTGTGGACCAGGCTTTTGGCGCCGTTCATCAGGGGGGTCTCCTTGGGTGGAAGGTGGCTTGCTCCCTGATTGTGGGCTGCAGGCACAAAGCCCCAGGACGGCGCCGGTCACACACGGGACGCCGGTAGCCCCCGTGCGTGCCCTGACGCTGCAACCTTACTTGGCGGCGGCGCGCGCCTTCTCGACGGCGGCGTACATCTCCTTGACCAAGGGCTCGCCGATGCGTGCCGTGTGCTTGTCGACCACGGGCTGGGCCTTCTCCTTCATGCGGGCGCGGTCGGCGGCGGGCAACTCGTTGATCTGCATGCCCTTGGCCTTCAGTTCTGCGACGCCGGCGGCATTGCGCTCACGCGAGATCTGGCGCTGGTAGTCGCGCGCCTCGGTCACGGCGGTTTGCAGCAGCTTCTTCTCGTCGCCCGACAGCGTGTCCCAGATCTTCTTGCTGAAGATGACCGACTGCGGGTTGTACATGTGGCCCGTGAGCGAGAAGTACTTCTGCACTTCGTACAGCTTGGCCGTGGTCATGTTGATGACGGGCTGGGTGCCGCCATCGACGGCGGCCTGCTCCAGCGCGCCATACAGCTCGGGGTAGGGCAGCGGCACGGCGTTGGCGCCCATGGCCTTCATGAAGTCCAGGTAGACCGGGGTCTCGATGACGCGGATCTTCAGGCCCTGGATGTCTTCCAGCTTGGTGATGGGGCGCTTGCCGACGTGGAAGTGGCGAAACCCCAGCTCCCAGTACGACAGGCCGACCAGGCCTTTCGGTTCGAGCAGGGCGTGCAGCTTGTCGCCGAACGGGCTGTCGACCACGGCGTAGGCTTCCTTCTCCGTGGCGAAGACGAACGGGAAGTCCAGCATCCCCATTTCCTTGACCACGCCCGAGAGCAGGCTGGAGTTCATCACGCACAGATCGACGGTGCCGCCCTGCATGGCCGACACCACAGCCGTGTCCTTGCCCAGCACGCCACCGCCGAACACGCTCACCTTGAGCTTGCCGCCGCTGCGGGTCTTGACGAGCTCGGCGAACTTGACGGCAGCGTCGTACTGGGCGCTGCCGGCGGTGTTCTGCATGGCGAACTTGAAGGTGCGGTCCTTGATGTCCTGCGCCTGGGCAGCCAGTGCGCACAGCGCCAACGAGGCGCCGGCCAGCAGACGGACGAGGGGGCGGAAGAGGGGTTGGGGTGTGCGCATGGTGTCTTTCTTGGGCGGGCTTGGCGTGAGGGAGTTCACGGAGCGCGAGTCTAGAAATGGCGATGCGTTGCGCCAATGGCTGCGGCGCACCGCTGTGCGATCAACGAACACAATTGTTCGATGAACGCGTCGATCATGGGTTTCCACCTAGGAATGGCTCAGCGGCAACCATGTGTGGTCCCACGTTGGCGGCACACATGTAAGCGTGCGTGCTACAGACCCACGCGCCGGGCATTCAGCCGGCGCAGGAGCGGGGGCGAGCCTCAGGTGTGGCCGGGCAGGCCGCAGGCTCAGAGCGCGACGGCCGTGCCCGCGTGCGATGAGCGCACGATCCCGTCGATCAGCCGTTGCACCGCCAGCGCCGAGCGGCCGCTGGCCAGCGGCGCGCGTTGGTGCGCGATGGCCTCTACGAAGTCCTGCAGCACGGCGCGGTGGCCGGCGTGGTCGAAACCCATCGGGTTGGCGCCCGCGCCGCTGGCCTGGGGCTTGCCGACCAGCACACGCTCGGCGCGCGGCCGGTCCAGCCGCAGCGCGCCCGCCTCCAGCGTCGCCGTTCCGCCGCTGAAGTTCAGCGCGATGCGCTCGGGGTGGCCGGGCCAGGCGGCGGTCGTCGCATCCACCACGCCGATGGCGCCGCCCGCCCACTGCAGCAGCGCGCCGGCCGTGTCCTCGGCCTCCATGCGGTGCAGCCGGGTGGCGACCAGGCCGGTCACGCGCGCCGGCAGGCCGGTGAGGTGCAGCAGCAAATCCAGCGTGTGGATGGCCTGCGTCATCAGCACACCACCGCCATCGCGCGCCAGCGTGCCGCGACCGGGCACGTCGTAGTAGCTCTGCGGGCGCCACCAGCGCACGCTGGCGCTGGCGCTCAGCAGGTCCCCCAGCGCACCGGCCTGCACCATGCCGTAGAGGTGCTGTGCGGCCGGGCTGGCGCGGTGCTGCAGCACGGTGGCCAGCAGCACGCCATGGCGCTCGCAGGTGACCACCATGCGTTCGGCCTGCGCAAGTGTCAGCGCCAGCGGCTTTTCGACCAGCACGTGTTTGCCGGCTGCTGCCAGCTGCTCGACGATGTCCAGGTGCGACTGCGGTGGCGTCAGCACCAGCGCGGCCTGCACGCTGGTGTCGGTCAGCACCTCCTGCAGCCGGGTGGTGATCACCGCGCCTTGCGGCAGGTCGGAGCTGGCCACGCGCTGCGCGTCGCGGCCCCAGACCCATGCGACCTCGACCTCGTCCTGCAGGTCGTGCAGAGCCTTGAAGTGAGGCGGCGACGCCATGCCGGCGCCGATGACGGCGATGCGTAGCGGCACGCGGTCCGTCACGGCATGTATTGCCCGCCGTTGACTTCCAGGATCTGCCCCGTGACATAGCCCGACAGCAAGTCGGACGCCAGGAACAGGAACGCGCCCACGCATTCGTCCGGCGTGCCGATGCGGCCCATCGGGATGCCGGCCTTGAAGTTCTCCAGCATCTGCGGTGTGGAGAAGCGGTCGTGGAAGGGCGTGGCGATGACGCCCGGCGCCACCGCGTTCACGCGGATGCGGTCGGGCGCCAGTTCCTTCGCCAGCCCGTGCGTGGCGGTGCTGACGAAGCCCTTGGCGCCGGCGTACAGGTACGCGCCCGGCCCGCCGCCGTTGCGCGCCGCGACCGAGCTGACGTTGATGATGTTGCCGCCCTGGCCTTGCTGGCGCATCAGCGGCACGACCTCGCGGCAGAAGGCCAGCATCGAGCGCACGTTGATGTGCATGACGTCGTCGAACAGCGCGTCGGTGAACTCGGCAATCGGCGCGCGCTGCACCAGGCTGCCGGCGTTGTTGACCAGGATGTCGATGCGGCCGAATGCGCCGACGGCATCGGCCACGCAACGGCGGATGGCCTCGCTGTCGCGCACCTCGGCCTGCAGTGCGATGGCCTCGCCACCGGCCGCGCGGATGGTGGCGACGACACCGTCTGCCGCCTCGCGCGATTGGTTGTAGTGCACCACCACCTTGGCGCCACGCGCGCCGAATGCGGTGGCGACAGCGGCGCCGATGCCGGTACTGGCACCGGTGACGAGAGCGGTCTTGCCGCGCAGATCTTCCATGAGATGTCCTTCGGTCAGAAAGCGCGGCGGCCCCGCTGTGGGGCCGCCGCGCGGGGGATGGTCAGGTGGCGATCAGACGCCGACGGCGCGCGGCAGCCACAGCGACAGTTCGGGCACAAAGGTGATGATGGCCAGCACGATCAGCAGCAGGCCGAAGAAGGGCATCAGCGCCTTGACCACCGTCTCGATGGGCAACTTGCCCACCGCGCTGCCGACGAACAGCACGGTGCCCACCGGTGGCGTGACCAGGCCGATGCCCAGATTGACGATCATGATCATGCCGAAGTGCACCGGGTCCACGCCCACGGCCTTGACGACCGGCAGCAGGATGGGCGTCAGGATCAGGATCAGCGCTGCCATGTCCATCAGCGTGCCCAGCACCAGCAGCAGCAGGTTCACGCACAGCAGGATCACGATCTTGCTGCTGGTGAATTCCGTCAGCGCGGTGGTGATCTTCATCGGGATCTGCATCAGCGTCATGATGTAGCCGAACGCGGCGGCGAAGCCGATCAGGATCATCACGATGGACACCGTCTTGACGGTGCGGTGCATCAGCTTGGGCAGATCGCGCCACTTGTAGTCGCGGTAGATGAACATCGTGACGAAGAACGCCCACACCACGGCGACCGAGGCCGATTCCGTGGCGGTGAAGACGCCGCTCAGAATGCCGCCAAGGATGATGACCATGGTCATCAGGCCCCACATGGCATCGGCCGCGATCTTCAGTGCCTGGCGCAGCGGGATGGATTCGCCGGTGGGAAAGTTGCGCTTCTTGGCGATGAACAGGCAGTAGATGGCCAGCGTCAGGCCGAGCAGCAGGCCGGGGAACACGCCGGCCATGAACAGCGCTGCAATCGAGATCGAACCGCCCGCTGCCATCGAGTAGATGACGGCGTTGTGGCTGGGCGGAATCAGCGCCGCCTGGATCGAGCCGCTGATCGTCAGCGAGGTGGCGAACGCACGCGGGTAGCCCTTGCGGACCATCTCGGGGATCATCACCGAGCCGATCGACGCGGTGTCCGCCACGGCAGAGCCGGAGATGGCACCGAAGAAGGTGGACGCCAGGATGTTGACCAGCGACAGCCCGCCGCGCACGAAGCCCACCAGCACGCCGGCGAAGGCGACCAGTCGCCGCGACATGCCGCCCTCGGCCATGATGGCCCCGGCCAGCACGAAGAACGGGATGGCCAGCAGCGAGAACTTGTTGACGCCGCTGACGATCTGGATCATCACGGCCTCGATCGGCAGGTCGATCCACAGGGCGCCGATCAGCGCCGCAGCACCCAGCGAATAGGCGACCGGCATGCCGATCAGGATGAGCAGCCCGAAGCTGCCCAGCAGTACCAGGGCGTCCATGTCAGGCGCTCCCTTCTTCTACGGTGTGGTCGAACGTGGACGTGGCACTGTTGTGCTGGTGGCCTGTGAACATCTGCTCCAGCACGAAGAGCATCGTGATGAGGCCAGACAGCGGCACCGGCAGATAGGTGTAGCCCACGGCCAGCCAGGGCAGTTCGGCCAGGGTCTGGCCCATGGTCTCCATGGCCAGCTTGCCGCCCCAGACCAGCATGAACACGCTGGCTGCCAGCATCAGCAGATCGACCAGGCGGGCGCACAGCCACTGCAGCGGTGGCGACAGCCGGTCGGTCAGCATCGCCACGGCGATGTGGGCGCCGGCGCGGTAGGCGGCCGCCGCGCCGATGAAGGTGAACACCACCATCAGCAGGATGGCGATCGGTTCCGGCCACTGCGCGCCCACACCGAACACGTAGCGGGCGAACACGCCAGCAGGAATGATCAGGCTCATGGCCAGGATCGACAGGCCTGCAATCCAGATGCAGGCAAGGTACAGCCCGTCGAGGGCACGGTTCAGCGGGGAGCGCATGGGAGGCGATCGAATCGTTGCTTGAGGTGGCAGGGGTTGCGGCCGCTTACTTCACTGCGGCGATGCGGGCCATCAGGTCCTTGTACGCCGCACCGTACTTGGCGCGCACGGCTTCGGTGGCGTCGTAGAACGGCTTCTGGTCGACCTCGATGAACTCCACGCCGGCAGCCTTCAGCTTGGCGCTGTTGTCGGCCACGCTCTTGTCCCACAGGGCGCGCTGTTCCAGCTGCGCTTCGCGGCCCAGCTTCTTCACCAGGGTCTGCTCTTCAGGGGTGAGCTTGTTCCAGGTGACCTTGGACATGACCAGCATCTCGGGAATGATCAGGTGGTTGGTCTGCGTGTAGTACTTCGCGCCGGTGGTGAAGTGATTGGACGTGAACATGCTGGGCGCGTTGTTCTCCGCGCCGTCGATCACGCCGGTCTGCAGGGCGCTGTAGACCTCGCCGTAGCCCATGGCGATGCCGTTGCCGCCCAGCGCGTTCATGGTGTCCACGAACAGCGGGTTGCCCATCATGCGGATCTTCTGGCCCTTCAGATCGGCGATGCTGCGCACCGGCTTCTTGGTGTAGACGCTGCGCGAGCCGCCGTCCTGCCAGGCCAGGCCTACCAGACGGGCCGGGCTGTTGGTGACCTTGTCCAGCAGTTCCTGGCCGATGGGGCCGTCGATCACGGCGCGCATGTGGGCTTCGTTGCGGAACACGAAGGGCATGTTGAAGACGTTCACTTCGGGCACCACGGTGCCGACCGGGCCGAGCGAGGTGCGCAGAACCTGGATCGCGCCGATCTGGGTCTGCTCGATCATGGTCTTCTCGTCACCCAGCACGCTGCTGGGGAACATCTGCATCTTGAACTTGCCGTTGGTTGCGGCTTCGAGCTTCTTGCCCATGTTCTCGGTGGCGACGACGGTGGGGTAGCCGGGCGGGTGCACGTCGGCAGCCTTCAGGACGGTCTGCGCCTGGGCGTTCAGGCTGGTGGCCAGTGCGGCGGCCGTCACGGCGGCCGAGAGGATGGTGGTGCGCAGGTTCATGGACATGGCGTGTCTCCTTGGGTTGGTCAGAGGTGGGTGGGGGAAAGGGATGAAAACGATGGTTCTTGCAGACCCTGGGTGCCGGGCCGCAACGCAAACACGCCGCCGGCCAGCGGCTGGTCGGACAGATCGCCGCCGGGGCGGATCGAAGTCACGTACAAGATGTCGAGCTGCGGCCCGCCGAACGCGCACATGGCGGGCTTCTTGACCGGCACGGAGAGCGATTTGTCGAGTCGGCCGTCGGGCGTGAAGCGGTGCACCAGGCCGGCGTCGTTGCCGCAGATCCAGTAGCAGCCGTCCACGTCGATGGCGGCGCCATCGGGGCGGCCGGGCAGGGGGTTCATGTCCACGAACACACGGCGGTTGGAGGGCGTGCCGCTCGCGGTGTCGTAGTCGAAGGCCCAGATGGTCTGCACCGTGGGGTGCGAGTCCGAGAGGTACATGGTCTTGCCATCCGGGCTGAAGGCCAGGCCGTTGGGCACAATCAGATCGCCCAGCTGCGCGGGCAGGGCGGTGTCGCCCTCGCCGAATCGGTAAAGCGCGCCGGCGCGCATGGCGGCCGCCATGTCCAGGCACATGGTGCCGGCCCAGAAGCGGCCCTGGCGGTCGCAGCGGCCATCGTTGAAGCGCATGGCCGGCGCGGCGTGGTCGACGGCGGCCAGGCATGTGTTCGCCACGGTGCCGTCGTCGTGCAGCTGCAGCGCGAAGAGGCCGCTCTCCATGCCGGCGATCCAGCGGCCGGGCGTGGCCGTGGCGGCGATGCAGGCCGGCATTTCCTGAGTGGCCCAGTGGCGGTGGCCCTCTGCGGGCGACCAGCGGTGAATGGCCTTGCCCGGGATGTCGACCCAGTACAGAGCCTGCTCGCCCACGTGCCAGACCGGGCTTTCGCCGGTGCCGTTGCGGGCGTCGAGGATCAACTCGGCTTGGGCCATGTCATCAATCCCCGAACGGGCCTTGGGCCGTGAAGGCGCCGCCCTGGTAGATGGCGTTCGGGTCGGCCGGCGCGACGGGCGGCTGCGCCTCGACCTTGCCGCGGAAGATTTCCGAGTTGTCCTTGGGCGCATAGCCCAGCACGGCGGCGGCGCTGTTGTCCCACCAGACGTTCTGGTTGGCCGACATGCCGTAGACGACGGTGTGGCCCACGCCCGGGGTGAATAGCGACTTCTCGATCAGCTGCACCAGATCGTCATAGCTGAGCCAGGTGCTCATCATGCGGCGGTTCAGGGGCTCGGGGAATGACGAGCCGATGCGGATGCTGACGGTCTCGATGCCGTAGCGGTCGAAGTAGAACTGCGCCACGTCTTCGCCGAAGGATTTGGACAGGCCGTAGTAGCCATCGGGCCGGCGCAGCACATGCGCGTCCAGCGTCTCGTCCTGCTTGTAGAAGCCGATCACGTGGTTGGAGCTGGCGAAGATCACGCGGCGCGCGCCATGGCGGCGGGCCGCTTCGTAGATGTTGTAGACGCCCTTGATGTTGCCCTCCAGGATCTCCTCGAACGGCCGCTCGACCGAGACGCCACCGAGGTGGACGATGGCGTCGCAGCCGGCCACCAGTGCATCCACCGCCGCCTTGTCGGCCAGGTTGCACAGCACGACCTCTTCGTGCGGGCCCTGCGGATCGCCCAGCGCGGCGATGTCGGACACGCGCAGCGTGCCGGCGACGGGAATGAGCCGTTCGCGCAGTACCTTGCCCAGGCCGCCGGCGGCGCCGGTCAGGAGCAGGCGTTGCACGCGGGGCGCCGGGGCGCTGGGAGACGTTGGAGTGGACATGGGCAGCAAGGAGTTTTAGGTGTTGATCTGAATGCCAGTGCCAGGGGTTTCCAGGCATCGCCTGTCATCACGAAACAAGGTAAACGTTTAACTGATCTGGAAAAAAATACGCCGCTAGGCGAACAGGGGTGATGGTCGGGCAGGGTGGCCAGGCCGTCAATCCCCGTGAGCTAATCGTTTACCCTAGGTCGGCGCACGCCGGTGGACTCTCGCGCGACGACCCGGCTGTGCACCACGTCGTCGTCGAAGCTGGTCGGCTCGCCCTTGATCTCGCTGACGAGCTTGCGCATGGCCAGTTCGCCCGTGGCCTCGCCCATCATGTCCACGCTGGTCAGCGCCGGGCTCACCAGGCGGCCGTAGGCGATGTTGTCGAAACCGGCCACCGAGATCTGCTCCGGCACGCGGATGCCCAGGGCCTTGGCCTCCAGCAGCAGGCCCATGGCCAGCAGGTCGTTGTAGGCGACGATGGCGTCGTCCATGTCCTGCGACAGCAGGATGGTGGAAGCCAGGCGCTCGCCTTCCTCGGTCGAGGGTGCGGCGGCGTCGAAACGGCGAAAGCTGGCGTCCACGCCGGCAAACGCATCGCGCAGGCCGCGTTCGCGCTCGATGCTCCAGCGCGCACCGGGAAAGCCCAGGTAGCTGATGCGCCGGTGGCCCAGTTCGCGCAGATGGCGGCCCAGCATCAGGCCGGCGGTGTGGTTGTCGCAACCCACGTTGTGGTTCTTCTCATAGGCCGAAGGCCGGCCATAGAACACCACCGGCGTGCCGATCTCGAACAGCGCCTCGATCACCGGTGCCGGCAGGCGCGCGCTGACGATCAGGCCATCGACGCGGCGGCACAGCGACTGCAGCACGCCGAGTTCGGGCGAGGTGCTTTCGGCCGCGTCCGCGATGATCAGGTTCAGCCCGGCGCTGGCAGCCATGCGCGAGGCACCTTTCACCAGGCTGGTGAAGTAGGGGTTGCGGATGTCCAGGATGATGATGCCGACATTGCCCGTCAGCCCGGTGATCATGCCGCGCGCCATCGGGTTCAGCGAATAGCCGAGCGTGCGCACGGCCAGCGAGATGCGGGCTTCGACCTCGGCCGTGAAGCGCTGGTTGCCGTTGACGAATTTGGACACGGTGGCGGTGGAGACCTGGGCGGCCTCGGCGACATCGCGGATGGTGGCGGCGCGTTTGCGCTGGACAGTCATGAGGTTCGGTGCATGGAAATAAGCGTAGGGCGCGACGATGCCACAGACCGACGTGTGGCGCCGCGCCTTACGCCGCAGCGTGTGTCGTTTTGTCGTGAGTTGTCGTACAACGACGGTGCGGACTATGATGGCCGCATGGCGATCCTGTCCACGCTTTCCAAAGACGTGCCCGAACCCGAGGCGGCGGCCCCGTTCGCCACGCTGGCACCGCGCCAACGTGGCCGCGGCCTGGCCCACGGATTGGTGGACGACCTGGGCGAGAAGATCCGCAGCCAGAAGCTGCGCACCGGCGACAAGCTGCCGACCGAGTCGGCCATCATGCAGGCCTACGGCGTCAGCCGCACGGTGGTGCGCGAGGCTTTGTCCAAGTTGCAGGCGTCGGGGCTGGTGGAGACGCGGCACGGTGTCGGCACCTTTGTGCTGCCACCGCGCGCGGCCGGCATGTTCCGCCTGGACGCAACCGACATCGCCACCACCGTCGACGTGTTGGCGGTGCTGGAACTGCGCATCAGCCTGGAGTCGGAATCGGCCGGTCTCGCGGCGCTGCGCCGCAGCGATGAGCACCTGCGTGCCATGCGTGAGGCGCTCGACGCGTTCGAGCGCAACGTGACGACTGGCGCCGAGACAGTGGGGCTGGATTTCCGCTTCCACCTGACCATCGCGCAGGCCACGGGCAACCCGTATTTCGCCGACATCCTGGGCCATCTGGGCACCAATCTGATCCCGCGCACCCGCGTCAACGCCATCCGCAACCACGATCGGCGCGGCGAATACCTGGTGCGCGTGAACCGCGAGCACGAAGAGATCTACGCGGCCATCGCCCGGCGTGATCCCGATGCGGCCCGCGCTGCCATGCGCCTGCACCTGACGAACAGCCGCGAACGCCTGCGGCTGGCGCAGGAAGCGGCGCAACGCGAAGCCGCCGGCCTGCCACCCGCGCAGGCCTGACGGCACCCACACGATTCACATTGCATCGCCCCGGGTTTAGTTGTACGATGACTGACCTCGTGACCGACGAGTGGATTTCGACTCCAGGAGACTCCCACATGACCGTGACCCGACGCGAACTTCTTGCCGGCGCCGCTGCTGCTGCCGCCGCCGTGGCGGCCCCCGCCTTGGCCCAGGCCGACAAATGGCCGAGCAAGCCGATCCGCATCATCGTGCCGTACCCACCCGGTGGCTCGTCAGACATCATTGCGCGCGCCATCAGCCAGCCGCTGTCCGAAGCGCTGAAGCAGAGCGTGATCGTGGAGAACAAGCCCGGCGCCAACGGCAACCTGGGGGCCGATTTCGTGGCCAAGTCCGCGCCCGAGGGCTACACGCTGCTGCTGTGCGACGTGGGCGCGCTGGCCATCAGCCCATCGGTCTACACCAAGCTGCCGTTCGACCCCTCCAAGGATTTGCGTGGCGTGACCATGCTGGCGTACTCCCCGCACCTCCTGGTGGTGCATCCCTCGGTCAAGGCGAACAACCTGCAGGAGCTGATCGCGCTGTCCAAGACCAAGGACCTGAACTTCGCGGTGACCGCCACCGGCAGTGCGCCGCACCTGGCCGGCGTGGCGCTGGAGCGTGCCAGCGGTGCCAAGTGGGTGTACGTGCCCTACAAGGGCGGCGTGCAGGCCATCCAGGACACCGTGGGTGGCCAGACCGATGTGCTGATGAACGGCATGCTGGCCACCTTGCCGCACGTGCAGAGCGGCAAGCTCAAGCTGCTGGGCGTGTCCAAGTCCACCCGCATGCCGCTGATCGGCGAGACGCCGACGATTGCGGAGCAGGGCGTGCCTGGCTATCAGTCCGGCACCTGGCAGGGCGTGCGCGTGGCGCGCGGCACGCCGGAGGCGACCGTGCAGCGCCTGAACCAGGCGCTGATCACCGTCATCCGCTCGGCCGACATCCGCTCGCGCCTGGCCGGGCAGGGCGCCGAGGTCGTGACCATGACGCCGGCTGAGGAAGAGCAGTTCTTCGCCAAGGAGCGTGCCCGCTGGGCCACCGTGGTGCAGGCCGCCAACATCCGCCTGGACTGACCGGTTCCTCCCACTTTGTTCAACCCCTCACCACTGACTGAGCGTTTCGCATGAACCCGCAAGAACTGAAATCCATCATGGGCTCCGGCCTGCTGTCGTTCCCGATCACCGACTTCGACGCGCAGGGCGAGTTCCGCCCCGGCACGTACATCGAACGCCTGGAATGGCTGGCCCCTTACGGCGCCAGCGCGCTGTTCGCCGCTGGTGGCACAGGTGAATACTTCTCGCTGGCCGGCGAGGAATACAGCCAGGTCGTCAAGACGGCCGTGGACACCTGCCGCGGCAAGGTGCCGATCATTGCCGGCGCCGGCGGCCCGACCCGCACCGCCATCGCCCATGCCCAGGAAGCCGAGCGCCTGGGTGCTCACGGCATCCTGCTGCTGCCGCACTACCTGACCGAAGCCGGGCAGGAAGGCCTGATCGAGCATGTCGCCCAAGTCTGCGCCAGCGTGAAGTTCGGCGTGATCGTCTACAACCGCGACCGCTGCAAGCTGACGCCGAACTCGCTGGCCATCCTGGCCGAGCGCTGCCCGAACCTGGTGGGCTTCAAGGACGGCGTGGGCAACATCGAGACCATGTCTTCCATCTTCATGAAGATGGGCGACCGCTTCGCCTACCTGGGCGGCCTGCCGACCGCCGAGGTCTATGCAGCGGCCTACAAGGCGCTGGGCACGCCGGTGTATTCATCGGCCGTGTTCAACTTCATCCCGAAGACGGCGATGGACTTCTACAACGCCGTGGCCGCCGACGACATGGCGACGCAACACCGCTTGCTGAAGGATTTCTTCATGCCCTACCTGGACATCCGCAACCGGGTGGAAGGCTACGGCGTCAGCATCATCAAGGCCGGTGCCAAGATCGTCGGCCACGACGGCGGCCCGGTGCGCGCACCGTTGACCGATCTGAAGCCGAACGAGATGGAAGCACTGGCGGTGCTGATCCAAAAGCTCGGCCCCCAGTAAGCTTAAGCTTGCAGTCCTTCGGGGCCCGCCGCTGCCGCGGGCCCTGCGCCAATTCAGGAGACTCCGATGTCCACCCCCATCGTCACCGAACTGCGTGTCGTGCCCGTCGCCGGCCACGACGACATGCTGATGAACCTCTCGGGCGCACACGGCCCGTTCTTCACCCGCAACATCCTGATCCTCAAAGACAACGCCGGCAACACCGGCGTGGGCGAAGTGCCCGGTGGCGAGAAGATCCGCCAGACGCTGGACGATGCGCGCGCGTTGATCGTCGGCCAGTCCATCGGCAACTGGCAAGCCATCCTGAACGCGATGCGCACCCAGTTCGCCGAGCGTGACAGCGGCGGACGCGGCACACAGACCTTCGACCTGCGCGTGGCCATCCACGCGGTCACGGCTGCTGAAGCGGCGCTGCTCGACCTGCTGGGCCAGCACCTGGAAGTGCCGGTGGCGGCCCTGCTCGGCGAAGGCCAGCAGCGCGATGCCGTGCAGATGCTGGGCTACCTGTTCTACGTCGGCGATACCAAGAAGACCGGCCTGGCCTACCGCACCGAGCCCGATGCCGACAACGCCTGGTTCCGCGTGCGCCATGAGATGGCCATGACGCCCGAGGGCGTGGTCCGCCTGGCCGAAGCCGCGCAGGAGCGTTACGGCTTCCAGGACTTCAAGCTCAAGGGCGGCGTGCTGCGTGGCGACGAAGAGGTCGACGCCGTCACCGCGCTGCACGAGCGCTTCCCCGAGGCCCGCGTCACGCTGGACCCGAACGGCGGTTGGCTGCTGAAAGACGCGATCCGCCTGGGCCAGCGCATGCGCGGCGTCGTCGCCTATGCCGAAGACCCCTGCGGTGCCGAAGGCGTGTTCAGCGGGCGCGAGGTGATGGCCGAGTTCCGCCGTGCCACCGGTTTGCCGACGGCCACCAACATGGTGGCCACCGACTGGCGCGAGATGGTGCACAGCCTGTCGCTGCAGTCGGTCGACATTCCACTGGCCGACCCGCACTTCTGGACCATGGCCGGCAGCGTGCGTGTGGCGCAGCTGTGCCAGGCCTTCGGGCTGACCTGGGGCTCGCATTCGAACAACCACTTCGACATCTCGCTGGCCATGTTCACGCACGTGGGCGCGGCCGCACCGGGCAAGGTCACCGCCATCGACACGCACTGGATCTGGCAGGACGGCCAGCGCCTGACCAAGGAGCCGCTCAAGATCGAAGGCGGCTACGTGCAGGTGCCAAAGAAGCCGGGCCTGGGCGTGGAGCTGGACATGGCCGAGGTGGAGAAGGCGCACCAGCTGTACCTGCAGCACGGTCTGGGCGCGCGCGACGACGGCGTGGCGATGCAGTACCTCATTCCGAACTGGAAGTTCGACAACAAGCGGCCCTGTATGGTCCGCTGAACCTGGAGTTTTCTCGATGCAGAACCATGACAACCTGATCAACGGCGAATGGGTCGCCGGCAAGAGCTACAGCCCCAATGTGAACCCCAGCAACCTGGCCGATGTGCTGGGCCAGTACACCCAGGGCGACGCGTCGCAGGTGGACGCTGCAGTCGCCGCCGCCACGGCTGCGTTCCCAGCCTGGGCGACGGGCGGCATCCAGGCGCGCAGCGACGCGCTGGACAAGATCGGCAACGAAATCCTGGCGCGCAAGGAAGAGCTGGGCACGCTGCTGGCGCGCGAAGAGGGCAAGACC
>NZ_JBWMBB010000015.1:0-198889 GCF_056521305.1 Rhodoferax sp. RT4P68 | reverse complement strand
CTTGACTGCCGTCAGCTTGAATTCAATCCCATAACGGCCGACCATTCTTGGACCGGGCATTCCCATTGATCACTCCTTCGGTTAGGTTGGAGTGTCCACGAAAGTAAAACAAGGTTCCGCTCCGCTTGAGCGAGGGGTTAGGCGTCGCTTTCAGATGCCGAACTTTAGATCAAAAACACGAAACTCCTGCAGATAGGGCAAGGGGTTTAGCCACGCCCCGTCCACGTTGCTGGTGGCCATGGTGAGCAAGAGAAAAAAGGAAAGCAGGCTTCCTTTCTCCGACTGTGCAATGGCCCAGTGAATGTTTGGGAGATCCTTTCGGACCTCTTGCGGAATGAAGCCATACGGTGCGTTGTCGAAGTTTAGGAAACCCTTGCCAAGGACGAAGACTCCTTCAAGGGCGGGTCCAGCTATGGTTGAGCGCTCCGCCTCAGGAGGCATGCTCGGCTCCGAGATGCCCTGATCGCGATAGGCCTCCTTCACCCAAGTATGGACAGTCTCCATCTTTGCCGGTCCGTCATATGCGACCACGAACGAGAGAATGCTCGGCGGCATGTACCCAGCTGAGAAGCTGCGCACCTCGCTCTTGTGCAGTTGCTTCGCCGCTCGTGCAGCACGAACCGATTGCTCGATTCCCGGCTTATCGAGCGTGGACTTGACCTCGATAGTCGCCACAACGGACTCTGCAAGAAACGCGTTGATGCTGCCTCCGAAGTCCAGCTTTGGATAGTTGCGCTTGTAGATGACGATGTCGAACTGATTGCGCTGCACATTGGGCGGAGAGTTCGAGTCGATGATCTCTCCAGTTCCTATGGCAACTGTTGAGTTCAAGTGGCTCTCCAGGAACTCCCGAATGAAGGCCTCGCGAGGAGTGCCCTTATGAAGTGAATGCCCAGCATTTGCCGGGATCCTAGATATCGCGAGGAGGTGAGCCTCGACGGCGTTCATATGGCTGGTAAGCATGATGCGGGTGGTTTGCGACGCCTAACGTGTTATGGAGCTCGACGTAACGCTGCCTATCACAGAGCGTGCGCCCCAACACCGACAGGCATTTCGCACAACGGCCATTGAAATGGCTGAAATTTCCTTCAAGATCTCCATGTCCCAACCTCATTAAAAATCGTGCGCAAAGCGGCAGCCGTTACAAGTGACGCGTGGGCCGGTCCTACGCTTCCCGATGTCGCTCCTGACCGGCAGTAGAAATACGGCGCTGACATATGCAAATCATTCGGCTTTCGATACAGTGATCGCCGACTAGATTTCCCTCGTCCCACGGCACCCAGCCGAATAATTCGAACAACCCCAAAAGCCTTTCCCCGCCGCTTGCCCCTTCTTTGCAACTCGCCGCACCATGGGTTTGGCGCACCGCGGGCAGTTCGGTTCGGCGGCGATCTCGGGTGAACGGGACGGCGGGGTGGCCGGCACTGCCGCGCGCGGTCGTGCAGGTTCAGACAAATCTGCGTGGAGGGTGGCGGATCGCGGGCGTGCTCCCCGGTTGGCACGACCCTCGCTGAGCAGGCTCATCAGCGCGTCGCCATCCATCAGCTGGATATTCCGCCCGGCCGCGAACGCGCCAGCCTCATTTGTGAACCGCCCCGACGTCACGACGAACCCACCCGTCGCACCGTCGGCAGCCATCACCCCATACAGCTCGCGCACCGTGGCCACGCCCACCTTGAACGCCTTCCACTGCTTGCATTGCACGAAGAACTTTTCGCTGCTTTTGGTCAGCACCAAGTCCACGCCGCCATCCGCGCCGCCGCCGCCCGTCTCGCGCACGCCGTAGCCGCGGCGCTTGAAGCCTTCGCCGACCAGCATCTCGAATTCCTGCCAAGACATGCCTTGCAGCGCGTCTGCGCTGGTGGCTTGCGAGGCGTGGTCGAAGAGGGCGCGGCGCTTGCGCCGGCGCAGGAAGGACGCGAGCGCGCCCATGAGGCAGATGAAGGGGATCAGGTACTGGGCGCCGGTGGCAAATCCCTGCCACATCATCGTGGGCAGGGCCTCGCTGATCTGCCGGCCCGTCTGCACCACGGGCAGTGGCCGCGTCGCCAAGCCGTGCAGCAGCCAATAAGAGATGGCCGCCAAACCAACACCGGCCCACCAGGGCAGCAGCGCGACGAGGTCCATCAGATCGTCCGCGGTGCGCGATGTACGCCGTCTCCCCATGCCATGCCCTTTGCGGAATGCCGATTTCGATATTTTGTGAAACGATCTTACGGGCGATTCGTACGTTGGAGAGGACCAGTCGGCGCGGACTTCAGCAATCTGGTGGATGCGGGTCCCTGCCGATGTGTGGGTGTGGGGCGCGGAGGGCCATCACTGCCCTAAACCTGGCCAGCGGCAAACAATTTCATCGAACGAAACATGGCCGACACATTGTCGAGCCGCGCATGGATCGTCTGTTACATGTAGGCCATCGTCTTACGCGCTGTCAGCCATGGACTACGGCCATGTGAATTAAGTCACACTGGCCTGTTTCCCCCAGTGTCAGCATTCTTGACGCATGATATTGCAGGGCACTCCAGAAGTCATGCAAGCCGTTGATTCGCAACGAATCTGTAACATTGGCACTGTCTTTGCGTTACAGATTGATACCTAACTCTTGGAATTTCAGATGCAAAAGATTTTGTTCAGCGCAATTTTGGCAACCAGCAGCCTGCTGTCGGTGTCCGCCCACTCGGCCACGATCAGCTTCGGCTTCACTCCCGACGCGCTGTCGGGCAAGACCACGCCGTTCCTCGGCGCGCCCAATGTGTTCGTCGAAACGCTGGACCGTACCGACGGCAGCTGTGGCCTGACCCAGCCTGGCGCCACCATCAGCGGCGGCAGCTACGCCTTCCGCAAGGGTG
Organism: Rhodoferax sp. RT4P68; assembly: GCF_056521305.1. Taxonomy (NCBI): domain Bacteria; kingdom Pseudomonadati; phylum Pseudomonadota; class Betaproteobacteria; order Burkholderiales; family Comamonadaceae; genus Rhodoferax; species Rhodoferax sp. RT4P68. The sequence goes on along the minus strand of NZ_JBWMBB010000015.1, from coordinate 196,040 downwards.
GAATTAACAACGTCGCGGCGCCTCCGCTGGGCGACAGCACCTGCTACGCCTACGGCCCGGCAGCTGCCGGCCAGGGCATCGGCACTCTGCCGGATGTCTCCAGCATCCCGCTGCCCGCCGGCGTGACCTCCGCCCAGGTGCTGGCCTCCGTGACGATCGACTACGCCGGCCTGGTCAGCACGCTGACCGGTGGCGCTTACCTGAACTACTTCGGCCTGTACTACGGCTCGATCGATGCCTACAACATGATCGAGTTCTTCGACGAGACCGGCGCGACGGTCGACGTCGTGTACGGCCAGGACATCATCGACCTGTGCTCACCCGCCTGCGCGCCCGGCAGCCAGACCGCCGCCGGCACGAACCAGTACGTCAATTTGTTCCTGGACGGCAACGAGACTTTCCAGAGCCTGCGTCTGTCGACCTGGGGCATCGCGGTCGAAGTGGACAACCTGGCCGTCGGCGTGGGCGTGCGCGCCGTGCCGGAACCCGCATCGCTGGCCCTGGTGGGCCTGGGCCTGGTGGCCTTCGGTGCCACCCGTCGCCGCAAGCAGCGCAACTGAGCGACTGAGCGACTGACGATTCCTCCTGGCCCCCGTTCTGCGGGGTGCTCTTCAAGCCCCGCTCTGCGGGGCTTTTTTTTGGCCTCAGCGCGCGCTGGCGGTCTGCCGCTGCGCGGTGCGCGCCAGGTCCGGGTAGTTGGCAAACACGCCGTCCATGCCCCAGTTCAGGTGTTTGCGGATCTCGGCCTCGGCCGCCACCGAACGGGCTTGCGAAAAGGTGTAGCCGTGCACCGCCAGCCCGGCCGCATGGGCCATGGCGATGAAGCTCTGCGACATGCCTTCACCGCGGATGCTGACGCCCACACCTTGCGCGTATCGCGCAATGCGCTGCAGGTCCATCGCCAACAAGCGGTTGGCCGAGCCGCTGAGCAGCACCAGCTTGTAATTCAGCCCCAGGCCCACCTGGCGGCGTTGCAGGCTGCGGATCGTGTCGGCATCGAACGACTGGATGAACACCTTGTCCGCGCCCACATAGCCGCTGGCCGAGAGCACCGTCAGGATCTGGTGCGCCATGCGCGGACCGGGTTGCTTGGCCTCCGGGTACAGGCCGATGGCGCGGGCGCCCTGGGCTTCGAGCCGGCGCAGCAGCGCGATGATTTCCTCCAGCGTCGGCACGCGCAGAGGGTGTGCGCTGGCGGGTTTGAAGCCCGGATGCTCGAGCCGCGCCGTGCCCAGGGGCCGCATCGCGAGCGTTCGGATCTCTTCGAGAGAAAAGTCGGCCACGCGGTAGCCGCCATTGCGTGGAGCGAAGCGTGTGGCCGCGTCGGTGGTGCGCTCCAGCGTGGCGTCGTGCATGGCCACCAGTTGGCCGTCGCGCGTCATTTGCAGATCTGGCTCGATGAAGTCGGCGCCCATGCGCACGGCCAGTTCGTAGGCGGCCAGCGTGTGCTCGGGCAGGTAACCCGATGCGCCGCGGTGGGCGATGACGATGGCCGGTGCGCCGCCCAGCGTCGGCGGGGCGGCGTGGGCCGGCAGCGCGGGCAGTGAACAGAGGGCGATGGCGGCCGCGAGCGCGGTCAGGTGTGTACGGCGCGGCGAGTTCGAGTGCATGGCCGCACTGTAGCCGGCGCGCAGCCGCCTACTTGCCGCCCCAGTGCACAAAGCGCCGCTCGGCCAGCAGGAACACCAGGTTCATCACGTAGCCCAAGAGGCCGGCGGCGAAGATCGAGGCGTACATGTCCGGCATGTCGAAGATGGTCTGCGCGTTCATGATGCGCTGGCCCAGGCCATCGGTAGAGCCGATGAACATCTCGGCCACGATCACGATGACCAGCGCGATCGACACGCCCGAGCGCATGCCCACGAACACCTGGGGCATCGATTCGAGCAGCGTCACATCCGTCAGCACGCGCCAGCTGGGCGCGCCCATGACCTTGGCCGCCAGCTGGCGCTGCTTGCGCGCGCTCATCACGCCATAGGCCACGTTGAACAGAATGGCCAGCGCCGCGCCGAAGGCGGCCACGGCGATCTTGGTCTGCTCCCCCACGCCGAACAGCACCAGGAACAACGGGAACATGGCCGACGCCGGTGTCGAGCGGAAGAAGTCGATCGCGAACTCGATGCCTTCGTAGATCTGCTCGTTGCTGCCCAGCAGCACGCCCAGCGGCACCGAGATGGCGGTGGCAATCGCGAACGACAGCACCGTGCGCACGATGGTCTTCTCGAAGTCGCCCCACAGCGTGCCCTGGAACAGCCCGTTCCAGAACGCCTGCATGGTCTCCATCGGCGAGGGCAGCAGCACCGGGTCGACCGCCTTGGTCGCATGCGCGAACGCCCACAGGCCCACCAGCGCCGCAACGCCCCACAGCGGGCGCAGCCTGGCCAGCACGTCGTTCAAAGTCATTTGCGCACCTCGCGTTGGAAGATCGCCAGTGCCTCGGTCTTCACCTCGATGAAGCGCGGCGTGAGGGTGGTGTCGGCCGTGCGCGGTCGCGGCGCGTCGAACAGCAGGTTGTCGGCCACCTGGGTGGGCCGCTTGGTCAGCAGCAGCACGTGGTCGGCCAGCAGCACGGCTTCGTCCAGGTCGTGCGAGACCAGCATGGTCGTGACCTTGCGCTCGACCAGCACCTTCTGCAGCCGGTCGCGCAGGAACATGACCATCTCGTAGTCCAGCGCCGAGAAGGGCTCGTCCAGGAACAGCACCTCCGGGTCGACCACCAGCGCCCGCATGATGGAGACGAGCTGTTGCTGCCCGCCCGACATCTGGTAGGGGTAGCGGTGCAGATCCAGCTTGACGTCGAAGGCCTGCATCAGCCGGTCCAGCCGCTCGGCCTGCTCGCCCTTGGAGATGTCCAGGTACTGCAGCGGGTAGCGGATGTTGTCGATGGCGCGCATCCACGGAAACACCGCCTCGCGGTAGTTCTGGAACACGTAGCCGATGCGCGTCTCGCGCGCCTCCTTGCCCTCGAACAGGATCTGCCCGCCGTCATACGGCAGGATGCCCGCGATCATGTTGATCAGCGTGCTCTTGCCGCAGCCGTTCGGGCCGAACACCGAGGTGATCTTGCCGTGCGGAATGTCCAGGTCGAAGTTCTCGTAGACGGCCGCACCCGCGAAGCGCTTGGTCAGCCCGCGGATCGTGATGTGCGTGCCGGGCGGGAACCAGCGGCCTGCGGTGGCGGCCGGCTCGGGCTTGGCTGCCATGGGCGTGATGGAGGGCATGGCACGCATCACAGCGCCTTGACCAGCACCTTGCCGTCGACCTTGTCCTTGACCACACCGAGCTGCTGGCCGATGTCCAGGAATTTCTGGAAGTCGTCTGCGTCGGCCGGTTTCATGTCACTGGCCAGCACGATGCGCGGCAGCGGCACGGAGGCGGCCAGCTCGGGCGGCACCTTCATGCCGGCGATGAGATAGCCGCGCGTGCTGCTGTCGGTCTGCGCAGCCTTCACGCCGCGCGCCCACACGGCGGCAAAGCGCTTGGCCACGTCGGGCCGCTCGGCGATGAACTTGTCCGACAGCACGGCGCCAGCCGCGAACGCCGAGGCCTCTTTGCGGCCCAGCAGGTGCGTGGCGATGACGCCGGCCTCGACACGGCGGCCGATCTTCTGCGCCACCATGACGGTGGCCGCCGGCTCCAGCGTGTAGCCGCCGTCGAAGTTGCCCGACTGCAGCGCACCCAGGTGCACGCCGATCTGCTGCTCCTGGATCGTGAAGTCGCGGCCTTCGACCAGGCCGACCTTCTTCAGCACCGCGCGCGCCGCGCCGATGTTGGCGGGGCCGGGCGCCGAGAACAGCTTGAAGCCGTTCTTGAAGTCGGCCAGCGACTTGGCCGGGCTGGCGGTCTTGACGACGAATTGCTCGATCACGTACTGGCTGTTCTGCCCGTTCAGCGAGATGTACTTGAGTGTGCCCGGCCGGCGCGATTCCATGTTCGCGCCTTCCAGCGTCACGAGGTTGGCCGCGCCCTCGATGCCGCCAGAGATCAGCGCCTGCACCGTCAGCGGGTGGCTGGTCATGGGGATCTCCTCGACCTCCAGATTCGCCTCCTTGAACCAGCCGCGGTTTTGGGCGATGTAGAAGGGCAGGGCGGCGCTTGACGGGAAAACGCCGAACTTGAGCTTGTCGGCAGCCTGTGCAGCCACGGGCAACGCGATGGTGGATACGACAAGGGCCAACGCGGCGGCGCGGCGCAGAAAGTCAGAGCGTTGCATGCTTGGTTTCTCCGGGGAGGGTGGGGTAATGGTGGAAATCGAAAAAGCTCTGCCCGGCGTGGTAGATGCGCTCTGCGGACATGTCGGGTGGGGCGCCGGCCTCGACCGCGCCCTCGAAGGTCAGTTCCAGCTGCACGCCGCTCGGGTCGTAGACGAACAGCTGCCACAGCGTGGTGCCGGGCACGAGGAACTCGCGCCAGTCCAGCCCGGCATCGCGAAAGCGCTGCACATACGCGTGGTAGCCGCTGCACGACAGCGACACATGGTCGATGGCGCCTGTCCCGTGCGGCACCGTGGCCGCGCCGCCGAGCGCCGGGCCACCGGCGTAGACGTGGACGATGGCCTGGCCACCCGGTTGCCCGCAGGCCAGCCAGGCGCCGGGGTAGCCGAAATCGGGGCGCGGCACTTCGCGCAGGCCGATCACGTCCACCCAGAAAGCACGCGTGCGCGCCAGGTTGGCGGTCTTGATGGCCAGGTGGAACAGGCCGTGGGTCAGGGCTTGGGTCATGGCTTGGGTGATGGCTGGGGTCATGGGGCCAGCGGCACGTCGCGGAACAGCGTGGACAGGTCCGCCAGGAACGGCGCTTCGGTCTTCCAGCGCGTGCCGGCCACCGGGTCGGCGCCGGCCAGCATGGTGTCGGTGGCCTGCACCGACAGCGCCATCACGAAGCGGATGCGCTCTTGCCGTGCAGCCTCGATGGCTTGCAGCCAGCCGCGCGCCTGCAGCCGACCGGCCGCGACTTCGTCGGCGATCAGCATGGCGGCGGTGCACGCATCCTCCATCGCCTGCGTCGCGCCCTGGCCCAGCGTGGGCGCCATGCCGTGGGCGCTGTCGCCCAGGTAGAGCACATCGGCGTGCGCTTCGGCAAACAGCACGTCCGATTCCTGCATGCGGGCCCAGTGCGCCTCCGCCAGGTTGGCGCACAGCGCGTCCAGCAGCCAGGCCATCTGCGCGCTGGGCTGGCCGTTCGCCGGCATGTAGGTCGCGCGCATGCCGGCCTCGGTTTTCCACTCGTCCAGCAGTTGCGCGCCGGGCTCGACCGGGTAGGTCGCGGCGATGTAGACATGGCCGGGCGGCACGCGAAAGGCCAGCAGCCGGTGCGCGCCGTTGAACCACTGGCCGTAGTCGTCGATCAGGCCGGCACTGGTGTCGGGCACCAGCGTGCGCAGGATGGCCACGCCGATGTGGCGCGGCGCGGGCAGGCCCGAGAACGCGGCGCGCGTGGCAGAGTAGCGGCCGTCCGCGCCGATCAAGAGGTCGATGCCGTCCAGTGTGACGGCGTGGCCGTCCTGCACATAGCGCACGCAGGTCTTGCCAGGCGCCACGTCGCTGGCGCCGATGTGCGCGACTTCGCAGCCGTAGCGGATGGCATCCCCCCCGCCTTCTCGCAGTACGCGGTACAGCTCGGACCAGCGGATGCGGATCCCGGGGTTGTCGGCCACCTGCGACAGCGGCAGGTCCATCAGCACCGTGCCGTCGGCCAGCGCCACACGCCAGTGCTGCCAGGGCAGGCTGGCGGCCTCGACGCTGGCGGCCAGTGCTGGGTCGCAGCGGCGCAGCGCCTTGATGGCGTTGGGGCCGACATTCAGGCCGGTGCCCGATTCGGAATGGTCGTTGGGGCCGACGCGCTCCAGGCAGTGCACGTCCATGCCGGGCAGCAGGGCCAGGCGGCGCGCCAGAATGGCCCCGGCCACGCCGGCGCCGATGATCACGATCTTCATGCGGGGAGACTCTCGTTGCAGGCAGGTTGCGGCAGCGCCGGCCAGCGCCACGGCTGGTCCTGGTGTTGCAGGAAGGATTGGCCGAGCGCGCATAGCCGTGCATCGCTGCCACGCGGGCCGATCAGTTGCAGGCCAATGGGCAACGGCTCGGCGCTACCTGCCGGCAAGGCCAAAGCGGGCAGGCCCGCACCGTTGGCAAAGGCCGTGAACACGGCGTGGCCGCGCGCGTCCACGGCGTGGCCGTCGATGGTGCGCGGGTGGCTTTGCTCGGCGGGCCAGGGCATGGCCGCGCAGGCCGGCGTCAGGATGAAGTCGTGGCGGGCGAACACGTGGTCCATGGCATCCACCAGCGCGCGCTGCAGGGCCTGGGTCTCGAACAGGTCGGTCGCGCGCCAGGCCCGGCCGGCCAGCAGCAGGCTGGCCATGGCCGGGGTCAGCTGCGATGTGCGGTCGCGCATCGGCTCCAGCACGGCGGCCAGGCCGGTGCTGCTGAGGACGGGCCACGCACGCCGGTGGAAGGCCTCCACCTCGGCCGGCGCTTCGGTGACCTCGACGTGGTGGCCCAGTGCGCGCAGCCCTGCGGCGGCGGCGTCGATGCGCTGCGCGATGCCGGCATCGACCGGGCTCGCGCCGATGCGGCGCCAGTGGGCGATGCGCAGCGGGCGCGGGGCGGGGAGGGTGTCGAAGGCACGCGGCATGTGTGGCGCGATCACACGCAGGATGCGTACCACGTCGTCCAGGCTGCGGCCGATCGGGCCGATCACCTCCAGCCCTGGCAGCATCTCGGGCAAGCCGTCCTGGCGCGGCACCACGCCCCAGCCGGGCTTGAAGCCGACGAGGCCGGTGTAGGCGCAGGGCCGGCGGATCGAGCCGCCGCCATCGGTTGCAAGCGCGAGCGGGCCGATGCCGGCCGCGACGGCAGCGACCGCGCCGCCACTGGAGCCGCCGGGTGTCAAAGCCAGGTCCCAGGGGTTGCGCGTGGGGCCGAACAAGGCGTTGTCGGTGAAGCCTTGCAGCGTGAACTCGGGCACGTTGGTCTTGCCGAACAGCACGGCGCCGGCCGCGCGCAGCCGCGCCACGGGCGACTCGTCGCGCGCGGGGTGGTGGTCGGCAAACAGCCGGCTGCCCCAGCGGCAGGGCAGGCCGTGCTGGGGAATGTTGTCCTTGACGCTGATCGGAACGCCATCCAGCGCAGACCAGGGCGCGCCGCGCCGCCAGCGTTCGGCACTGTCGCGGGCAGCGGCCATGGCGCCTTCGTCATCGCGGGCGATCACGGCGTTGAGGGCCGGATTGGCCGCGTCCATGCGCGCCAGCACGCTGGCCAGCGCCGCGACCGGCGACAGGCTGCCCTGCGCATACGCGGCAACCAGCGCGCCGGCTTGCAGTTGCCAAGGTGGGGTGGACTCAGTCATGCGGTGTATTGCGTCGGTGGCGTCGGAGAGCGGCGAAGCCGGCGGCGGTGTGTCGTCATCCAGCGATCACCGCCACGAGGCCACCGCCATCGGGGCCTTGGTGCTCGGCACCGCCAGACACGAAGATGCGGCTATCCCCCAGCACACCGGCCACCAAAGCGCCGACGGCCCCGCGGATGTGGCGCTGGGCGTTGATGTCGGTGTCGTCCAGCATCGTGTGGCGCGCGCCGCGCACGGTCCCGCGCCGGTCGGGCTCGCATTTGACGAACACGGCGGCAATGCGGGCCGCGTCGTCGACCGACAGTTGGGGGTTGGCGCACAGGCCGACCGCAAGCAACGCCGCGCCGACAGCCCCGATGTCCAGCGCGTCGTGCATCGGCGCACTGCCCATGCGCAGCGGCCCCTGCCAGCGTCGGCTGTGGCCCAGCACGATGACCTCGTTGCATTCGACTTCCACACCGCAGGACACGCTGGCGCGGGATGAGAAACGGTCGAAGTCGCGCAGCAGGGCTGATTCCAATGCCGGGTCGTCCGGCAGTTCGCCCAGCGCGATGGCTGCGCCGAATGCACCGGCTGCACGGGCGTAGGCCATGGAACGGTTGGCGTCGGCCGTCAGGACGGTATGGCCGGCTGCCGCCGCAGCCTGCGCGCGCGCCGAGGTCACGCAGGGGCACTTGAGTTGCACGAACACCACGTCCTCGGCACGCTCGATGCCGGCGTCACGCATGGCGGTGCGCACGGCACCGGCAACGGCCGCCACGTGCGACCAGCGGCCGATCTCGTGCGCCGGAGTCGACCCGCTCATGGCCGTGCCGATGGCCAGCGCGGCCTCGCCCGTGGTGGGCGCCGCGCCCTCGGGCCGCCCGCTGCGTGCGAACACCACGTAGTGCGGGCTCAGCACGCCCTCGGTGCCGCCGGACAGCACGCAGGGCAGCTCGCGCACCAGCGCCTGCGCCGGCCGCCCCAGCCGTGCAGACAGCAGGCCCATCAGCGACTGCGTGAAGTAGCCGCGCGTGAAGTCGTTGACGCCGCCGTTGCCTTCGGTCTTGCCGATGACGGCGACGATCTCGTGGGCCTGCAGTTCGCCAGCGTCCAGCAGCGTCGCCAGTGCCGACAGGTCGCCCGGGTGGGCCATGGGCAGGCGCTGAACCCGCAACTGTGGGCGGCTGTCGATGGGAGAGAAAGTGGTGGTGTTCATGGTGCTGCAGTGCAACAGAGACTGCAGTATGGACACCGGATGTGCAATCGACTAGCGCCTAGTTTCGACTGGACCGAGAGCAAAATGTGTGCGGTTGCACGGTGTGTCCGTGGCCTGTGGCCATCCGGGCGCGGTTGCCTGGGTGTGCGTGGCTTGCCCAAGTGATCCCATTTTCTCGGTCACAGGCTGTCGTGATTGTTTACACCTTCGCGTTACATGCACAAAACTTTATCCATAACCAATTGAATACACGTACATCTTGTAACGTGGCACATGTGTTGCATACGATTGATGGTTTCAACTATTGAGGTGACCTCATGCACATCCGAGTCAAATCCCTGGCCATCGCTGCGTTCAGCCTGGCTTCCTTCGCCAGTGCCGCCGCTCTCATTCCGGGGGGCGCTTCGGGCACGCTCGATCCGAGCAACCCCTGCAACACTGCCAACTGGCAAATCACCGGCGCAATTCCAAGCGCGTCCTACTCGGGTAGCGTGCCAACACTTGCGGCGCCCATCACGGCGACCAGTTGCGCGGGTGTGTTCACCGGGAACGAGGGTCCTGCACTGAACCCCTCGCCCAATCTGGGCTACCTGAACGATGGCCTGCTGAACGGTCAGTTCGGCTTGCTCAGCCCCACGCAGTTCATCGGTTCGAGCCAGCTGCTGGACTTGAAGAATCCGGGCGCATTCGTCGATCCTGGCTGGATCATGCTGGGCCAACTTGATGGCAATGCGGGCGAGCTCGCCTATTCCAGCGTGACGCCGGCTGGGGCCGCTTCCTTCTCGCTCGCCAACGTGCTGACGTACAAGCAGACGCAGACATCCAACGTGGGCGGCGCCTGGCAACTGACGATCGATCCGAACATCGTGAGCATCCTCGCCGGCTACGATTTGCTGTCACGCAGCAGCTTCGACCACCTGGCGTTCTCGGTCAAATCGAGCACTGGCTGGGCCGTGTACGACTTCGACTTCACGCAGATTGGCAATGGGTTCGATCTGCGCATCCCGTACACGATCACGGGCTCCTGGACCATGGATTCCGACTTCGAGAACGGCCGGGGCAAAGACCAGGACATCTCACACATGAGCGTGTGGGCGCGTGATCCGATCACGACCAACGAGGTGCCTGAGCCTGCCAGTCTCATTCTGGTAGGGCTCGGCCTGATCGGAATGGCCGCTGCCGGACGCCGTCGCGCATAACGCGCTGACTACCTGCAAAGGGCCCGCTTCGGCGGGCCCTTTGCGTTGGGTCGGCCCATCGACGCATTCACTGCGGCAGCAAACCCATCCGCCCCACCAACACCTCCAGAAACGACAACCCCGCGATCGGCAGCATCCGCCCCTCGCGCGTCGCCAGCACCAGCTTGCTCTGCGAGAACGCCGGGTCGCTCAGGGGAATCGACCGCAGTTCCCCCAGCCGCGCCTCGCGCAGCGTGCCAATCTGGAACTGGAAGCTGATGGCGCCTGTCTGGCGTGTGAACTCCTTCAGCGTCTGCACCGTGCTGGCCTCCAGCGCCACCTTCAGCGTCATGCGCGTGCGCGCCATCACGGCGTCCAGCAGGCGCCGGCTGCCGAACGAGCGGTCGCCCAGCGCCACGGTGTAGTCCTGGCAATCGGCCAGACGCAGAGTCTCTCGGTCGGCCAGCGGGTGATCCGGCCGCAGCATCGCGCACAGTGGCTGGGGCAGGGCGGTGACCACGCGCAGGCTCTCCAGGGGCTGCGGGTCGTGCACCAGCACCATGTCGACGTCGTCGGCCAGCAGTGCCTGCACCAGTTGCGTCGTGACGCCGGCGGTGACCTGAAACTGCACGCCAGGATGCGTCTGCTGGTAGTGCGCGATGGTGGCCGGCATCAGGTCGGCCGCCACGGATTCGGCGCAGCCGATGCTGACGGTGCCGCGCACCAGGCCGCGTAGTTGCTCGATCTGCGATTCGGCCGCGCGCAGGTCGGCCAAGGTGCGGCGCACGGCCGTCAGCAAGACCTCGCCGGCAGCCGTCAGGCGCACACCGCGTGGCAGCCGCTCGAAGAGCGGCGTGCCGATTTCGGACTCGATCTCCAGGATCTTGCGGTTCAGCGCGGTGGAGGCAACATGCAGCTTGTCGGCCGCCTTGCGGATGGAACCTGCGCGCGCCACGGCGTCCAGGTAGACGAAGTGGCGTGGCGCGTGCAGCATGGGCCGGATTCTTCCACGGCCTGACTGGCGCCCCGGCTGGGGCGCGGTGCGATCTCAGGCCAGCGCGGTGTGGCCGGTGGCCGGCAGCGTGGGCTTGCTGCGGCGGCGGCGCGTGATGGCGGCGACACCGGCCACGCCGATCAGCGCCAGCAGTGCGCTCGATGGCTCAGGCACCGTGGCGAGGAAGTCTTCGCGCGCGGCCAGGGCCAGGTCGGGGTAGTTGGAGAACACGCCGTCAATGCCCCACTGGTAGAAGTCCATGTACTGGGGGAAGGCCGTTGCTTCGTCGGCCCGGTTGAAGGTGTAGCCGTGGACCATCAGCCCGGCGGTGTGGGCGGCGGTGATGAAGGCTTCGTTCACGCCGGCGATCGACGCGCCGACGCCGTCGGCGTACAGGCTGATGTTGTCCAGGCCCAGGGTGCGCAGCGCGTTGGCCGAGCCCAGCACCACGAGCGAGAAGTCCAGGCCCAAGGCGGTCTGCTTGTCATGGAGGTTCTGGATCGTGCCGGCATTGAACGACTGGATGAAGACCTTGTTCGACGAGTCGTAGCCATTGGCGATCAATGCCCCGAGGATCTTGTCTTCGATCTCGGCGCCCGGGGTCTTGGCCTCGGGGTAGATGCCGATCTCACGGCCGGTCTCCAGGCTCAGCCGCTGGGCCAGCGTGATGACTTCCTGGAACGTGGGAATGCGGAAGGGCTCGGCCGATGACGGGGTGAAGCCGGGGTAGCTCAGCGCGGCGGTGCTGACCAGTTTCATCTCCAGCGTCTTCAGCTCGGCCAGCGTGAAGTCGGCCACGCGGTAGCCGTTGTTGCGCATGGCGAACTTGCTGGCCACATCGGTGGTGCGCGTGAGCGTGAGGTCGTGCACGGCGACGAGCTGGCCGTCCCTGGTCAGCTGCAGGTCGGGCTCGATGTAGTCGACGCCCATCTTGACAGCCAGCTCGTAGCCGCCGAGCGTGTGTTCGGGCAGGTAGCCGGATGCGCCACGGTGCGCAATGACGAGCGGGGCCTGGCCCTGCAGTGTGGCGATGGGCGCGGCGAAAGCAACGCCGGCAGGCAGGGTCGCAGCCACAGCGAAGGCGAGGCTGGTGAGCCGGCGCGAGAAAGCAAAAGGCATGTTGTTGCGGTCGTGGTTGACGGACGGGTGGCACCCTGCGGGGTGCAGGGCGGCTTCACCTCTTGCAGCGTACGCACGTTGCGTGACGCTGGCATGAATCGGCAGCCGCCATGCAATGCGGCGCCGAAGCGCCGCAGGGGATCACAGCTCAGAACAAGCGCTTGTGGTCAGCTGTCGCAGCGCCCGTTCGATGCGCGCGCCAGCGTGGCGCCCTTGAGCAGCGTGAACACGCTGTCGCCGCCCACCAGCTCCAACTGCGGCCCTTGCACGCGCAGCTGCATCGCGCGCCTGGCACCCGGCAGCGAATGCAGGTCGTTGCCGTCGATGCGGCCCTCGTACTCGCGCACACGCCCTGCGCGCGTCATGGTCGCGGTGAAGGTCTGGAACTGCTGCTCCACATTGAACTGCGTGCCGCCGAGCAGGCCGGTGCCGCACCACAGGCCGTGCACGTTGGCCGGCACCTTCCAAAGATGCACCTTGCTCGACTTTTCCAGCCCTACCTTTTTGTCGGGCACGGGCACGACGGAGGTGGCGTCGGGCTTCCAGTCGCCCATGTCCCAATCGTGCGAGACGATGCGCGTGCCGGGCTCGAGCTTGAGCAGGGCGGGGCGCAGCGCCAGGTTCACCTCCGGCAACAGATACATGGTGACCACGCTGGCCGGCGTCAGGTCGGTCTTGAAGATGTCCTGCTCGCGGAACTGCGCACGTTCGGCGACGCCGGCCTTGCGCGCGTTGTCCTGGCTCTGGCGCACCAGGTCGGGCACGATCTCCACCCCCAGGCCGCTGGCGCCGAAGCGCTGCGCGGCCAGGATGACGATGCGGCCGTCGCCCGAACCCAGGTCGATCACGTGGTCACCCTTGGCGACCTGGGCCAGCCGCAGCATCTCCAGCGTGACGTTGTCCGGCGTGGTGATGAAGGGCACCTCTTCCATCGCCTGGGCAGGCGAGGCGAGAGCGCTGACCAAGCCGGCCAGCAGCAGGCCGCGGTGCAGCGCGCGACGCATGGTCACGCCGTGAACCCCTTGTAGAGCATGTAGGCGGCCAGCAGGTACAGCACACTTGCGAACACGCGCTTGAGCGTGGCCACCGGCAGCGTGTGCGCAGCCTTGGCGCCCAGCGGCGCGGTGAAGACGCTGGCCAGCGCCACCACGCCAAGTGCCGGCAGCCAGACATAGCCCATCGAGCCGGCGGGCAGCCCCGTCACGCCTTGCCCGGCGAACACATAGCCCACCACGTTGGCCAGCGCAATCGGAAAGCCGAGCGCCGCGCTGGTGGCCACTGCGTTGTGCATGGGCACGTTGCACCAGGCCATGAACGGCACGCTGATGAAGCCACCACCCGCGCCGACCAGGCCCGACAAGAAACCGATGGCACCGCCGGCACCCAGGCGACCCGCCGTCCCCGGCATCTGGCGCGAAGGCGCGGGCTTTTTGTTGCGGAACATCTGCGTCGCCGAGAAGCCCACGAACAGCCCGAAGAAGATGGCCAGGTACGCGCCCTTCAGCAGCGCGAACACGCCCAGGCTGGCGATGAGGCTGCCCGCGACGATGCCCGGCGCCAGCGTCTTGACGATGTCCCAACGCACCGCGCCGCGCTTGTGGTGCGCGCGCACGCTGGCGATCGAGGTGAACATGATGGTGGCCATCGAGGTGGCGATCGCCATCTTGACCGCCAGGTCCGCACCCACGCCCTGCTTGGACAGAAAGAACGTGAGGAACGGCACCATCAGCATGCCGCCGCCGATGCCGAGCAACCCTGCCAGAAAACCACTTCCCAGTCCCAGCAGGACGAGCTCGATCAGCAACAGTGAAGACATGCGGGAGACAAGGGAAAAGAAGAGAGAAAAGGTGTCTGCAAGTGCCACCGGACCGGCATCCTGAACCGGGGTTCAGGTGGGCTAGGTCAGCCTGGAGTTGGGATCATCTGACGCGAGACGTTCACGCTCCCCAGAAGATGTTCCATGCCCGGGCTCATATGAGCATTGGTTCAAGGAAATATAAAGCCCGGCAAGCACCGCAGACGATTTCATTCTAGGCCCAATGCGCCCGCGGGCGGGCGCAAAGAACGTACGACTTGCGGTGTTGTACCGTCGTCCTACAGCAGCCGGCCGTCGTCGCCCAGCGCTGCGTCCAGCTGCGTCAGCAAACTGGCCAGACGGGCCTCGATCGGCTGGTCGTGCGCGGTCGCTGCAGCGTCGGCCACGGCAGCGTTCTCGCTCTGCTCGAAGGCCAGATTCAACGCGGCCAGCACGGCGATGCGATCGCGTGCCTTGATGCGGCCGGCGTCGCGGATGGCACACATGGCAGCGTCCACGCGCGTGACGGCGTCGAGCATGCGCGCCTCGCCGCCCTCGGGGCAGCCGAGCAGATAACTCTGGCCGAGGATCTGCACTTCCAGTTGCTTCATGTGCGGGGCACTGCCCGGTCCGGGGGCGCGCATCACGTCACGTCCCGGTGCGGCGCATGGGCCGGTGCCGGCGGGCTGAGCGGGCTGCCCTCGGGCAGGCGTTCGAGCAGCGCGTCGATGCGGGCACGGGCGGCCGCCAGACGCGACTTCAATGAATCGCGCTCGTGGACCAGCAGGTTCACCTGGTCGGTCAGCAAGGCGTTGGTGCGCTGCAGCTCGCGGTAGCGCACCAGCAGCCGCTCCGTGCGCTCGGCGATGAGCTCGATTTGGGTGACGTGTGGCATGGCGGCCGCATTGTAGGGTTGGACACCGGTGGATCACTCGTAGAATCCGCGCCGTTGGTGCCTGCGGCGTGGTTCACACGCCGCGGTTCAACGGGAAGCAGGGGGGCACCTTCGCAAGAAGGCACCTAACCTGCGCTGCCCCCGCAACGGTAAGCGGCCGAAGTCCTCGCGACTTCATCTTCAACACACACGCCACTGGAAGCCCCGGCTTCTGGGAAGGCATTGAAGATCACGCCGTCAGCCCGGATACCGGCCAACGAGGTGGTCCGCCGCGCGCATGCTGCGCCGGTGCGGCCTTGCATGCCCATACGCTGGCGGGGAGGCCGGCTCGGGTCATTTTTGGACTGGCTCCTTTGCCCATGACTACTTGGAATTCCCCCGTGCGCCTCGCCGCGCTGCCCCTGGCCGTGTCCGTTTGCTGGCCGCTGGCCGCTTCGGCGCAATCTGCGCCATCGCGCGCCGCGCTGACAGAGACCGTCGTCGCCGCCACGCGCAGCGCGCAGCCGCTGTCCGATCTGGTGGCCGATGTCTCCATCGTCGACCGCGCCACCATCGAGCGCAGCGGCGCCGCCGGTGTGGCCGATGTGCTGGCCCGCCTGCCCGGCATCCAGATCGGGCGCAGTGGCGGCCCGGGCTCGGCCACCAGCGTTTACGTGCGCGGCGCCGAAACGCGCTACACCGCCGTCTACCTGGACGGCGTGCGGCTCGATTCGCAGGCCACCGGCGG
Organism: Rhodoferax sp. RT4P68; assembly: GCF_056521305.1. Lineage (NCBI taxonomy): Bacteria > Pseudomonadati > Pseudomonadota > Betaproteobacteria > Burkholderiales > Comamonadaceae > Rhodoferax > Rhodoferax sp. RT4P68. Next base: position 180,787 of record NZ_JBWMBB010000015.1, on the reverse strand, counting down.
CGTGCAGTGGGAGCAGATCCCGCTGTCGCAGATCGACCGCATCGAGGTGCTGCGCGGGCCGGCCGCTGCGGTGTATGGATCGGACGCCATCGGCGGCGTGATCCAGCTGTTCACGAAGAAGGGCGAGGCCGGCAAGCCAGCGCTGTACGCCAGTGTGGGCGGCGGCAGCCACCGCAGCTGGCAGCTCGACGCCGGCGCCAGCGGGCGGGCCGGCGTGGACAACGCCATCGACTACGCGCTGGGCATCAGCAAACAACGCAGCGAAGGCTATGACGCGCAGCCGCTGCGCCTGCGCCGCCCCGCCGACGGCGTGCGCAACCCCGACAAGGACGGCTACGAGCGCCTCAGTGGCAACGCCCGCGTGGGCTTGCAGATCAACGCCGCGCACCGGCTCGACGCGGCGCTGCTGGCGAGCCAACTCGAATCCGGCTACGACGATTTTTCGTACAGCCCTGCCAGTCCGAGCAATGACCTCAGCCACCACCGCCTGCGCACCGCTGGCCTGACCTGGGCCGCCCAATGGACCGATGCCTACAGTACGCGCGTGCAGGTCACCGACTCGTACTCGCGCTACGCCACGATGCCGTCGATCTACCGTACCGAGACCGACCTGCGCGACTACCTGTGGCGAAACGAACTGCGCCTGGGCGCGCACCTGCTGAGCGCCACACTGGAGCGGCGCGAAGACGCGCTGGTCAACGGCGCCATCGACCGCACGCGCACCCAGAACGCGCTGGCCCTGGGCTACGGCCTGACCGCCGGCGCGCACAGCGTGCAGCTGCACCTGCGTCGCGACGACGACAGCGAATTCGGCGGCCACACCACCGGCAGCGCGGCGTATGGATTCGCCATCACGCCGCAGTTGCGCGCGACCGTGTCGGCCGGCACCTCGTTCCGCGCGCCCACGCTGTACCAGCGCTTCAGCGAATACGGCGTCGGCAGCCTGGAGCCCGAGGAAGGCCGCAACATCGAGGCCGGCCTGCGCTGGACGCAGGGCGCCACCAGCCTGGGCGTGGTGGCCTACCGCAACCGCGTCACCAACATGATCAACTTCGGCGGGCCGGGTGCGTGCCTGTCCGCCTTCGGCTGTTATGTGAACGTGGGCCGCGCGCAATACGAGGGCGTCACGCTGTCGGCCAACCATACGATCGCCAACGTGCAGCTGCGCGCCTCGCTGGATCTGCAGAACCCGACCGACCGCGACACGGGCCGCCTGCTGGCGCGCCGTGCCAAGCGCTACGCCACGGTGGGTGCCGACACGCAACTGGCCGGCTGGACGCTGGGCGCAGAAGTGCAGGCCACCGCCATGCGCTATGACAACGCGGCCAACACCAACGTGCTGGGCGGCTACGCGCTGGTCAACCTCTACACGAGCACGCAGATTGCCCGCGACTTCACGCTGACGGCGCGCGTCGACAACCTGGCCGACAAGGAGTACGAGACCGCGCGCACGTTCGCTACCTCCGGCCGCACGCTGTGGGTCGGCCTGAAATGGGCCATGCGTTGAGGCCGCGCTGCCCGGCCGCGCTGGCAGCGTGGCCCGACGCTCTGGCCAGCGTGCGCGCGGTGCGCCCGCGCTGATGGCCATGGCCGAACTGATCCTGGGTGGGCAAAAGAGCGGCAAATCGCGCCGCGCCGAAACCATGGCGTGCCACTGGCTGGCCGGTGCGGCCGGCCGCGACGCCGTGCTGGTCGCCACGGCCAGCGCGCACGATGCCGAGATGCAAGAGCGCATCGACCGCCACCGGGGAGACCGTGCCGTGCGCGCGCCGGGCCTGGCCACGGTGGAAGTGCCGCTCCTGCTGGCCGAAGCCATCGCCACGCTGGCCACGCCGCGCACGCTGCTGGTGGTCGATTGCCTGACGATGTGGCTCACCAACCGACTGATGCCCGTGGACGGCCTGGCCTGCTCGGCAGGTGAACTGGACGTCGCCTTACACGCGCTGGAAGACGCCGTGCGCCGCGCGCCGGGCCCGCTGGTGCTGGTGGGCAACGAGATCGGTCTGGGCGTGGTGCCGATGGGCCGCGAGGTGCGCGCCTTCGTCGATGCGCTGGGGCTGCTGAACCAGCGCATGGCGGCCTGCTGCACGCGCGTGACGCTGATGGCCGCCGGCCTGCCGCTGGTGTTGAAGGATGTGACCGCATGAGGACCATCCGCCATCTGTTGCTCGCGCTGATGTGGTGCATCGGCACCCTGGCCATTGCCGCCCCGTATGACATCGTCGATGAGACCGGCACCCGCGTGCGCTTCGACACGCCGCCACTGCGCGTGGTCTCGCTGCTGCCGTCGTTGACCGAGACCGTCTGCGCGCTCGGCGCCTGCGAGCGGCTGGTCGGCGTCGATCGCTTTTCGAACTGGCCGCTCGCGGTGCGCAACCTGCCGCAACTGGGCGGGGGCGTCGATCCGAACGTCGAGGCCGTCGTGCGCACCCGGCCCGACCTGGTGCTGGTCTCGCACACCGGCCGCGTCGGTGAGCGCCTGCGCAGCCTGGGCCTGAAGGTGGTGGTGCTGGAACCGAAGAACCACGCCGACGTGCGCCGCGTGCTGGGCACCGTCGGCCAGGTGCTGGGCCTGCCCGATGGCGCAGCCGCAGACGCCGTCTGGCGCCGCATCGAAGCCGGCCTGGCCGCCGCCGCGGCCACCTTGCCCGAGCGCGCCCGGTCGGCCCGCGTCTACATCGAAGTTAGCCGCGGCCCGTATGCCGCCAGCGAGGCCTCGTTCATCGGCGAGACGCTGGCGCGCCTGGGTGTGGCCAACGTGGTGCCGGCGGCGCTGGGGCCGTTCCCCAAGCTGAACCCCGAGTACGTGGTGCGCGCCGACCCGGACCTCATCATGCTGGCCAACCGCACCATGCAGGCCGAGGTCGACTACCCCGGCTGGCGGTCCATGCGCGCCGTACGCGAGCAGCGCATCTGCCTGTTCTCGATCGACGACGCCGAGATCGTGGTGCGCCCCGGCCCGCGCATGGACCAGGCCGCGCGTGTGATGGCCGATTGCATCCGGGCCAAGGCGCCATGAGCGCACCTGACGAGGCGCCCCGGGCAGCGGCAACCCATAGCAGCGCGCATGGCGCAGGTCGCCGACTGGCGCGCGCATTGCGTGCCGCCGAACGTTTGGAGGCGGCCCCATGAACCAACGCCGTGCCACCTGGCTGGCCGTGGCGCTGGCGCTGCTGTCGGCCGGCCTCGCACTGCTGGGCGCCAGCGTGGGCAGCACCGGTTTCGAATGGCCGTGGCAGTTGCAGGGCGACCCCATGGGCTGGCAGATCGTGCGCGACATCCGCCTGCCGCGCACGCTGGGCACCTGGCTGGCCGGCGCGCTGCTGGGCCTGGCGGGCGCCGTGGCGCAGGGCCTGTTCCGCAACCCGCTGGCCGATCCATATCTGCTGGGCAGTGGCTCCGGCGCGCTGCTGGGCGTGGCCGCCAGCATGGCGGCGGTGGGCGGATCGCCGTTCGCCATGTCGTGGCTGGCGCGCACGGGGCTGGCCGGCGCCGCGTTCGTCGGCGCGGTGATGGGGGTGCTGCTGACGCTGGCGCTGGCCCAGGGCGTGCAGCACACGCTGCGCCTGCTGCTGGCCGGCGTCATCGTCGGCGTGGTGCTGAGCGCGTTCACCTCGCTGTTCATGCTGCTGTCGCCGGACATCCTGCAGGCGCTGCAGGCCTTCATGCTGGGCAGCACCAGCACCGTGGGCTGGTCGGCCTGCGCGTTGATGGCCGTGCCGCTGGCGTTGACTGCGCTGGTGGCCTGGGGCCTGTCGCCCACGCTGGACGCCCTGGCGCTGGGCGAGGCCACTGCCACCAGCCTGGGCATCCCACTGCCCGTGATGCGCATGGCGCTGGTCGCGGTGCTGGGCCTGGCCACCGGTGCGGCGGTGGCGCAGACCGGGCTGGTCGCCTTCGTCGGCCTGGCTGCGCCGCACCTGGCACGCTCGCTGGTCAAGGTCACGCATGGCCGGCTGATCCTGCTGGCGGCCGGCGTGGGGGGCGTGCTGCTGTTGGCAGCGGACATCCTGGCCCGCTGGCTGATCGCGCCGCAGGAGCTGCCGGTGGGCGTGCTGACGGCCGTGCTTGGCGGCAGCTACCTGCTGTGGCTGATGCGCCAGCGCACACGCGTGGCCGGGGGCACGGGCCTGTGACGACCGTGCTGGAAGCCCGCAACCTGCACGCCGCGCAAGGTGGCACCCCGGTGCTGCATGGCGTGGACCTGCGCTTCGCCGCCGGCAGCTGGACCGCCGTCGTCGGCCCCAACGGCGCGGGCAAGTCCACGCTGCTCAAGGCGCTGGCCGGCCTGCTGCCCAGCACCGGCCAGCTGCTGCTGAACGGGCGGCCGCTGGCCGACCACACCGGCCGCGCGCGCGGCCGCCTGATCGCCTGGCTCGGCCAGAACGAGGTCGCAGCCGATGATCTCTCGGTGTATGACGTCGTCATGCTGGGCCGGTTGCCGCACCGCCCCTGGCTGGCCGCGCCCGGTGCCTCTGACCGCGCCGCCGTCGACGATGCACTGCGCGCCACCCATGCGCTGGCCTGGGCTGCGCGGCCGCTGGGCCAACTCTCGGGCGGCGAGCGCCAGCGCGTGCTGCTGGCGCGTGCGCTGGCGCAGCAGACGCCCGTGTTGCTGATGGACGAGCCACTGGCCAACCTGGACCCGCCGCACCAGGCCGACTGGCTGGCCACGGCGCGTGCGCTGGCCGGCGCCGGCCGCACCGTCGTCAGCGTGCTGCACGAGCTGCCGGCCGCGCTGCAGGCCGATGCGCTGGTGATTCTTGCGGGCGGTCGCGTCGTGCACCAGGGCGCCAGTGCCGACCCTGGCACCCACCGCGCGCTGGAGGCCGTGTTCGACCAGCGCGTCGCGGTGCACCGCGTCGCCGGCCAATGGATCACCGTGCCGAAATGAATCGCCCCCCAGGCTGCGCGCTGTCGTGCGCAGCGCCGTGGTCCACCGCAACAGGAAGCCTCACGATGCAGATCGAAACCCCGCCCACCGCCAAACCCTATGACAAGCCCGAGGGCGAGCGTCGCGGCCTCATCATCGTCAACACCGGCGACGGCAAGGGCAAGAGCACGGCTGCGTTCGGCCTGGCGCTGCGCGCGCACGGCCGCGGCAAGGCGGTCAAGATCTACCAGTTCATGAAGGTGCCGAGTGCGCGCTTCGGCGAGCACCGCATGTTCGAGCAGCTGGGCATCCCGATCGAGGGCCTGGGCGACGGCTTCAGCTGGAAGAGCCAGGACCTGGAACACTCGGCCCAGCTCGCGCGCGATGGCTGGCAGAAGGCGAGGACGGCCATCCTGTCGGGTCACTATTTCATGGTGACGCTGGACGAGATCACCTACCCGCTGGTCTACGGCTGGCTGCCGCTGGCCGACGTGTTGGACACGCTGCGGGCGCGTCCTCGGGACGTGCATGTGGTGCTGACCGGGCGCCGTTGCCCGCCCGAGATCATCGAGCTGGCCGACACCGTGACCGAGATGACGCTGGTGAAGCATGCGTTCAAGGCCGGCATTCCCGCGCAGCGCGGCATCGAAGATTGACGCTGGCCCCTGACCCTATCATTCGCCCGTCCTTTTCACTGGAGCCTTGACCTGATGCAATACACCCGTTTCGGCCCCACCGGCCTGCAAGTCTCGCGGCTGTGCCTGGGCTGCATGAGCTACGGCGCACCCGACCAGGGCAACCACGCCTGGACGCTGCCCGAGGCCGCCAGCCGACCGTTCCTGAAGAAGGCGTTGGACCTGGGCATCAACTTCTTCGACACCGCCAACGTCTACTCGGCCGGCAGCAGCGAAGAGATCGTGGGCCGCGCGCTGGCCGACTATGCGCCGCGTGACGACGTGGTGGTGGCCACCAAGGTTCATGGCCGCATGCGGCCCGGCGCCAACGGCGCGGGGCTGTCGCGCAAGGCCATCCTGGCCGAGATCGACCACAGCCTGAAGCGCTTGAACATGGACCATGTGGACCTCTACCAGGTCCACCGCTGGGACCACGCGACGCCGATCGAAGAAACCATGGAGGCGCTGCACGACGTCGTGAAGGCCGGCAAGGCGCGTTACATCGGCGCCTCGTCCATGTACGCCTGGCAGTTCGCCAAGGCCCAGGCCGTGGCCGATCGGCATGGCTGGACGCGCTTCGTCTCGATGCAGAACTACCTGAACCTGCTGTACCGCGAAGAGCAGCGCGAGATGCTGCCGCTGTGCCGCGACCAGGGCGTGGCCGTGATTCCCTGGAGCCCGATGGCCCGCGGCCGGTTGACGCGCGACTGGGACGCGGAAAGCGCCCGCGCCGAAACCGATGAGTTCGGCCGCACGCTCTACGCCCACACCGCCGATGCCGACCGCAAGGTGGTCGAGGCCGTGGCCGCCGTCGCCGCAGCACGCGGCGTGCCGCGCGCCCAGGTGGCGCTGGCCTGGGTGCTGCAGCAGCCGGGCGTGACAGCGCCCATCGTCGGTGCGACCAAGGTCGAGCACCTCGACGACGCAGTGGCCGCGCTGGCCTTGAAGCTGACAGCCGAAGAGACGGCGGCCTTGCAGGCCCCCTACGTGCCGCACGCCGTGGTCGGATTTTCCTGAACGCCAGCCAGTGCTTCAGCCCCCCGCAGTGTGCGACGGGTGGCTGCACATCGAACGCGCGCCACCGTGTTGAGGGCGATACCCACCATGCCAGCAGCTGATCTGCAGCACCTCCTGCAAGCCGCCCGCGCCGCACAGGCCAACGCGCATGCGCCGTACTCACGCTACCGCGTCGGCGCCGCGCTGGCCACGCCGGACGGCCGTGTCTTCGCCGGCTGCAACGTGGAGAACGCGGCGTACCCCAGCGGCACCTGCGCCGAGGCCGGCGCCATCGCGGCCATGGTCGCCGCAGGTGGCCTGCAGATCGCCGACATCGTCGTCGTGGGGCAGGGCACGGAACTGGTGACCCCCTGCGGCAACTGCCGCCAGCGCATCCGCGAGTTCGCAGGCGCCGCCACGCGTGTGCATTGCGCCGATGCGGATGCCGTGCGGCGCAGCTTCACGGTGCAGGAGTTGCTGCCGTTCTCGTTCGGGCCCGGGCATCTGGGGTGAACGCGCGGCGCTGCCTGGCTGCCCGCACATTTCCACCTGAACAGCGCCCAACCCGCTAAAGTGAGCCGGCTTTTTTTCCATGCCGACGGGGAGCCGCACGCTCGCGCTGCCGGCCCTCAGGCAGCGACACCCCAGGACCACACGCCGTGAAGACGCCCATGCGCATCGCGACGCCGCTCGACCGGCTCATCGTGCTGGTGTGCGCCGTCGCCATCGGGGCCATCTGGTGGGTCACGCTGCAGCGCATCACGTTCGAACGCGAGCAGGCCGTCGCGGCAGCCCTCAAGTCGAATGCCAGCCTGGCGATCGCGTTCGAGCAGCAGGCCTTTCGCACCCTCAAGGCGGCCGAGCAGGTGGCGTCCTTCGTGCGCGAACACCATCTGCGGGCGGGGCGGGCCATCGACCTGGAGCAGTGGGTCAAGCAACGGGTGATTCGCGAGCCCATGTTCACCATCGTCAGCGTGGTCGATGAGACCGGCGACATCGTTGCCAGCAGCCAGGTGAGCGGGCGCGCCAACTACGCGGACCGCGCGTTTTTCCAGATGCAGCGCGCGAGCCCGTCGGACGCGCTGTTCGTCAGCCAGCCGGTGCTGGGCCGCGTCTCCGGGCGCTGGCAGATTCCCATGTCGCTGCGCATGACACACCCCGACGGTCGCTTTGCCGGCGTGGTCGTGTTGTCGGTCGACCCGGCGAGCTTCACCGACTTCTTCGGCCTGGCCGAACTCGGTCGCCAGGGCCTGCTGGAGCTGACCGGGCTCGATGGCGTGGTGCGCGGGCGCAAGATCGGCGAGACGCGCAGCTTTGGGCTGGCAGCGCAGGATCTGGCGTGGTTCCAGCGCCGCGCGGACGCACCCGCCGGCGGGTTCGTGGACGACGGACGCACCACCGATGGGGTCGTGCGCGTCGTCAGTTACCGCACGCTGGCCGGCTACCCGCTGATGGTGGCCGTCGGCACGGCCCAGGCCGCCGTATTGGCGCCAGCCATGCAACGCCGGCAGTCTTACCTGCTGTTCGCCACCGCGATCACGCTGGCACTCGCCACGCTGGCCTGGCTGCTGGTGTTGGCGCTGTCACGCCAGCGGGCGGCAGCGGAATCGCTGCGCTCCAGCGCCGCGCTGTTTCGCGCCACCTTCGACCAGGCGGCGATCGGCATCGCGCACTTCGCACCGGACGGGCGCATCCTGCGCGTCAACGACAAGTTCTGTCGCATGCTGGGCAGCACCGCCGATGCCTTGCGCGCGCGCACGGTGTATGACCTCAGCGACCCCGAGCATCAGCACGAGGCGCGGCAGTTCGTGGCGCACCGGCTCCTGGTGTCCTCGGCGGTGTTCGCGCCGGAGCTGGAAAAGCAGTACCGGCGGCACGACGGTTCGGTGCTGTGGGTCTCCGAGGCGCTGGGTGTGGTGAAGGATGCCCAAGGTCGACCGGATTTTCTGGTCGCCGTCACGCAGGACATCACGGCGCGCAAGGATCTGGAGGCACGGCTCTCGCACGATGCGTTGCACGACACGCTGACCGGCCTGCCGAACCGCGCCATGTTCTTGGACAGGTTCGGCCAGGTGCTGAAGTCGGCCCGCCGACACGCGCGGGCCTGCGGCGTGCTCTACATCGATCTGGACGGGTTCAAGGCCATCAACGACGCGCATGGCCATGCAGTGGGCGACCGGCTGCTGCAGCAGGTGGCCTGCCGTCTCGAAGCGTGTGTGCGTGCCGAAGACACGGTGGCGCGCCTGGGCGGCGATGAGTTCGCGGTCGTGCTGGCCACCCTGGCCAGGCCGCAGGACTGCGAGGCCGTGGCGCACAAGATGATCGGCGCGGTGTCAACGCCATTCGAGCTGGACCAGCAGACCGTGCAGATCTCGGCCAGCATCGGCGCGGCGCTGTACCCGCTGCACGAGGGCGATGACACGGTGCTGCTGGCACGCGCCGATGCGGCCATGTATGTGGCCAAGAACGCGGGCAAGAACCGGTTCAGCTGGGAGTCGGTGCCGAGCGACGAGGCCTGAGGCCGGCGGGGGCAGTGCGCCGGTGCCCGCAACTTGTCCCACCCGCCTGTGGATATCACTGGGGACAGCCTCGGGAGCCGCACGCACGCGCCCAGCGCCCATGCGGGTTGTGGTTCGACTGCCTTCGTTTTGGGCAGCGCGCAGCGCAAGGCGTGCGCACCGACGTCCTCACGGCTCGCAATCGAACGGCGGGTGTCGCTTCGTATGCACATGCCTTCTGACGTTGGATCGTCAACCGGGCGCAGGCGTGCGCATCGCCGTGGCATCGGCACGTCCGCACACACCTTGACCCTGGCGGACGGCGCCTCGCACAATGCCGCCATGCCTGCCCCCCGGTCAGCCGATGTCGATGCCACCGTGTGTGTGGAATTCGCTGCCAGCCTGCGGCGGCATGTGGACTGCGCTGCGCAGCAGGTGCCCGCAGCCCCGCTGCGCGACGCACTGGAAGCGGCCCTGAGCGCAGCCCCCGCGTTGGCCGCCTACGTCTTCGACGACCAGCGCGACGTGCGCAAGCATGTGGCCGTCTTCGTCAACGGGCAGATGGTGCGCGAACGCCACCGATTGGACCAGCCGCTCGCCGCCGGCGACCGCGTGCTGGTGGTGCAGGCATTGACCGGAGGCTGAGGAGGACACCATGCATACCTTGCTCATCGGCACGCGCAAAGGCCTGGTCGTCGTGCGCGGTCAGGCGAACGACTGGCGGATCGAGGGCCTGCATTTCGGGGGCGAACCCGTCATCCAGGTGCTGGCCGATGCGCGCGACGGCGCGTGGTACTGCGCGCTGCGGCTGGGCCACTTCGGTGTGAAGCTGCACAAGAGCCTGGACCGGGGCGCGCACTGGCAGGAGATGGCAGCACCGGCGTTTCCGCCCAAACCGACCGACGGCCCCTGGGCCGACGACCCGACGCCGTGGAGCGTCGACGTGCTGTGGGAACTGGCGACCGGCGGCGTCGCTGCGCCGGGCGAGCTGTGGGCCGGCTGCATCCCGGCCGGCCTGTTCCGATCTGGCGATGGTGGCGCCAGCTGGCAACTGGTGCATGCGCTGTGGGACCAGCCCGGGCGGCGCGAATGGATGGGCGGTGGCTACGACCATGCGGGCGTGCACTCGATCCTCGTCGACCCGCGCGACGGGCGACATCTGAGGGTGGCCATCTCCTGCGGCGGCGTGTGGCAGAGCGTGGACGGCGGCGCGCAATGGGCCTTGACCGCGCGCGGCATGCGTGCCGATTTCATGCCCGAGGAGCGCGTGGAGGACGGCAACATCCAGGACCCGCACTGCATGGTGCAGTGCGCCGCCGCGCCGGACGTGCTGTGGGTGCAGCACCACTGCGGCATCTACCGCTCCACCGATGGCGCGCAGCAGTGGCAGCACCTCCAGCCACCGGCGCCCTCGGGCTTCGGCTTTGCCGTGGCCTGCGACCCTTCAAACCCGCAGCGCGCCTGGTTCGCACCCGCCCAGGCCGATGCCATGCGCATCCCGGTGGACGGGCGCATGGTCGTCACGCGCACGGACGACGGCGGCGCCAGCTTCCAGAGCTTCGGCGACGGGTTGCCGCAAGCGCACGCCTTCCACCTGGTCTACCGCCACGGCCTGGCCGTGGCTGCGGACGGCCGCACGCTGGCCATGGCGTCGACGACGGGCGGTCTGTGGGTCAGCAGTGACGCGGGCGAACACTGGGCTGCCGTGTCGCGCGATCTGGCGCCGGTGGCGACGGTGCGGTTTGCGGCGGAGTGAGGCCGCAGTGGGTTCCAGCAATTCCTCGATGGAAGTGCTGTCGACTCTGCACGCGCGCGTGACCTACAACGCGTGCGTCACCAACCTGAAATCCGGGTCCTCCTCGAACGCCTTCACGGTGAACCCCAGCCCGCGCATCAGCTTGAGCATGTTGGGGTTGTTCACCAGCACCAGGCCCTGGATCTCCGCCAGGCCCTTTTCGCGCGCCACGTCCATGATGCTTTCCATCAAGCGCGAGCCGATGCCCTTGCCGGCGTAGTCGTCGGCCACCACCAGCGAGAACTCGCAGCTGGTCTGGTCGGGGTTGGTGATGTAGCGCGACACGCCCACCACGCGTTCGGTCTCGACGATCGATCCATCGGTGGCCGCGCTGCGCTGCTTGCACACAGCCACCAGCGCCATCTCGCGGTCATAGTCGATCAGCGTGAAGCGCGCCAGCATGGCGGGGGGCAGCTGCATCATGGAGGAGACGAAGCGGAAGTAGCGGCTCTCCTGCGACAGGCTCTGCACCAGCGTCTGCAGCATCTGCGCGTCGCCGGGGTGGATGGGGCGCACCGTGTACTGGCCGCCACCGCGCAGTGGCCACACCTGCTCGTGGCGGGCGGGGTACGGCAGGATGGCCAGGTGCGCATACGGGTTGGTGCCACCACCGGCGCTGCCGCCGTGCGGCGCATGGTCCAGCACGATGCGTGCGTCCACCGCCACCACGCCCGATTCATCGACGATCAGCGGGTTGATGTCCATCTCGCGCAGCTGCGGCAGCTCGCACACCATCTCCGAGACGCGCAGCAGCACGCGCTCCAGCGCGTCCATGTCCACCGGGCTGGCGCCGCGCCATTCGGCCAGCGTCTCGGCCACGCGGGCGCGGTCGATCAGGCGGCGCGCCAGGAAGGTGTTCAGCGGGGGCAGCTCCATGGCGCGGTCGCGGATCAGCTCGATCATGGTGCCGCCGGCGCCGAACACGATGACCGGGCCGAACGGCTCGTCGGTGACCATGCCGATGCAGATTTCGCGGCCGCGTTGCGCGCGCGCCATTTTCTGGACGGTGACGCCGTGGATGCGGGCGTCCGGCTCCAGCCGCGCCACGCGCGCCACCAGGTCGTGGTAGGTGTCACGCACGCTGGTGCCGTTCATGAGGTTCAGCGCCACACCCTGCACGTCGCTCTTGTGCGTGATGTCGGGCGAGTCGATCTTCAGCGCCACCGGGAAGCCCAGCTGCGTGGCGATCATCATGGCCTCGTTCGCGTTGCGCGCGAGGATGGTGTTGGTCACGGGGATGTGAAAGGCCGACAGCAGCGTCTTGCTCTCCATCTCGGTCAGCACCTTGCGCCGCTCGGCCAGCACGCTTTCGATCACCAGCCGCGCGGCTTCCACATCGGGCTTGGCCAGGGCCGACAGCGGCGGTGGCGTCTGCTGCAGCAACTGCTGGTTCTGGTAGAACGAGGCGATGTTGCCGAAGGCGCCGACCGCCGCCTCGGGCGTGCGAAAGCTGGGGATCGCCGCGTCGTTCAGCAGCCCGCGGGCGGCGCCCACCGATGCGTCGCCCATCCAGCAGGCCAGGAGCGGCTTGCTGAGTTTCGGCCTCGCCTGCGCCAGCACCTGGGCCACGGCATCGGCACCGCCAGCGGCCTTGGCCGACCAGATCGCCAGCACGCCGTCGACCTGCTTGTCGCGTGCGGCGGCCTCGACGGCGGCGGCGTAGTGCGTCGCGTCGGCCTGTTCGGACAGGTCGATCAGGTCGTGCAGCGAGGCCAGTGGCGGCAGCAGCGGCTGCAGCGCGGCGATGGAGGCAGGTGACAGCTGGCCCAGCTCCAGCCCGATCTCGCTGATCCAGTCGGCCGCCAGCACGCCAGGGCCACCGCCGTTGGTGACCACGGCCAGGCGCCGGCCCACCGGCCGGTAGCGAGACGCCAGGCACTTGGCGGCCGAGAACAGCTCGACGAACGAACGCACGCGGACCGCGCCGGCCCGGCGCAGCGCCGCGTCGAACACGTCGTCGCTGCCGACGATGGCGCCGCTGTGCGTCTGCGCTGCCGCGTTGCCGGCCGAGCGGCGGCCGGCCTTGAGCACCACCACCGGCTTGGCGTTGGCGGCCGAGCGCAGCGCGCTCATGAACGGGCGGGCGCTGCTGATGCCTTCCAGATAAAAAATGATGCTGTGCGTGGCCGGGTCGTTGGCCAGGAAGTCCAGCACCTGGGCGATGTCGACCGCCGTGTTCGGCCCCAGCGACACGACCGACGAAAAACCCACCGCATTGGTGCGTGCCCAGTCCAACATGGCCGAGGTGAGCGCACCCGATTGCGACACCATGCCCAGCGATCCGCGCGCGGCCAACGGCCCCAGCGCGCTGGCGTTCAGGTCCAGCTCGGGGCGCTGCAGGCCCAGGCCGTTGGGGCCCATCAGCTGGATGCCTTCGCGCCGGGCGATGCGCTGCAGCGCAGCGGCCTGGGTGGCGTCCACACCGCTGCACAGCACCAGCGCGGCGCGGCAACGGATACGGCCGGCCAGTTCCAGCGCACCAGCCAGCTCGGCAGGCGCCAGCGCAATGATCGCCAGATCGGCCTGCGTCTGCGCCAGATCGGCCAGCGTGCCGCTGACCCCGCCGTGCAGGAACGTCAACCGGCCCTGGTAGGGCGAGGCGGCCAGCGTGGAGTGCAGGGTGCGCGCCTCGCGCGTGAGTGTGTCGGGCGCCTCGGGGTTGCCGGCCAGAACGACGATGCTTTGAGGCGCGAACAGCGGGGTCAGGTAGTGCTTGTCCATTGGGTCGAATTGTGGACCGGCGCGCGGGGGCAGGCCGGCCGCACGTCGGTGCAGGTTTCGTGCCTGTCGGGCAGATCAAGGGGGGCGGCGGCGAGAATCCGGCGCATGAATCCACCAACCGCCCGCATGGCCCGCTGCGTCATGGTGCTGGGCACCACCAGCGGCGCCGGCAAGAGCTGGCTGACGACGGCCCTGTGCCGCCACTATGCGCGTCAGGGGCTGAAGGTGGCGCCCTTCAAGGCGCAGAACATGAGCAACAACGCCCGCGTGGTGGCCGGTGGCGAGATCGGCAGCGCGCAGTATTTCCAGGCACTGGCCGCCCATGCCGTGCCCGAAGTGCGCATGAACCCGCTGCTGCTCAAGCCCGAGCGTGACACGCACAGCCAGGTTGTGCTGCTGGGCCAGGTCGACGAGGCGTTGACGCAGATGCCATGGCGTGCGCGCAGCGCCCATGTCTGGCCGGTGATCGCCCGGGCGCTGGACGCGCTGCGCGCCGAGAACGACGTCGTCGTGATCGAGGGCGCCGGCTCGCCCGCCGAGATCAACCTGCACGCCAGCGACATCGTCAACATGCGCGTGGCGCGCCATGCCGGTGCACAGTGCCTGCTGGTGACCGACATCGACCGCGGCGGCGCTTTCGCCCACCTGTACGGCACCTGGGCGCTGTTGCCGGCCGACGAGCGCGCCATGATCCGCGGCTTCGTGCTGAACAAGTTCCGAGGCGATGCGGCCCTGCTGGCCCCGGCGCCGCAGATGCTGCAGGAACTGACCGGCGTGCCGACGCTGGCCACACTGCCGATGTGGCGCGGCCACGGGCTGCCCGAAGAGGACGGCATGCACGACATGGCCCACATCGCCGCGCAGGCCGGCGCCGTGACCCGCACCGTCGCCGTCGTGGCGTACCCGCGTATCAGCAATCTGGATGAATTTCAGCCGCTGTGCCATGTGCCGGGCCTGCAACTGCGCTGGGCCCGGCGGCCGGCGGACCTGCACGGCGCTGACTGGGTGGTGTTGCCCGGCTCCAAGCACACCAGCTCCGACCTGGCCTGGCTGCGCGCCCAGGGGCTGGACGCCGCCGTCGCCGCGCATGCCAGGCAGGGCGGCATGGTGCTGGGCATCTGCGGCGGGTTGCAGATGCTGGGCGAGGCGCTGGTCGACCCGCACGGCATCGACGGCAATGCACCGGGCCTGGGCCTGTTGCCGCTGGTCACCGTGTTCGCGCAGGACAAGGCAGTGCGCGCCTGCAGCACCCGCTTCGCCGAGATCGCGGGGCCCTGGCAGGCACTGTCCAACCTGCCGGTGCAGGGCTATGAGATTCACCACGGCGTGACGGCCCCACACCCCGCCATGCAGGCGGCAGGCGACCTGGTGCACCCTGTGCTACCTGATGGCCTGGGCTGGCGCAACGGCGCCGGCCATGTGATGGGCCTGTATGTGCATGGCTTGTTCGAGGACGCCGGGATACTGCAGGCGCTGTTCGGCGCCGGCGCCCCATCGTGGGACGCCGTGTTCGATGGCCTGGCGGATTTTGTCGAGGCGGCTTTCACGCCGGGAGCGCTCGAGCGCCTGCTCGACAGCACGCCCTCGCACTGAGCGAGCGACCTGCGTTGGCGGCACCGCTGACCCGCGTGATGCCCGGTCACAAAGTGCGCTGCGGTGCTCAATAGTTGTACACCAAATTGTTTGAATGACCGTACACTTTTGTGACGCGAGCTGAACCCATCGGGTGTGGCCAGCGTCAGCGCTCCAGGTCGGGGGCGCGTGGAACCAAAGGACTGACGTGGCGAGCAGCTATAGCCCCTGGCTCGTGGTGTTGTCGATCTTGATTGCCGTCGTCGCCGCCTACGCCACGCTCGGCCTGGGAGCGCGCCTGGTGGCCAACGAGGGACGTTCCTGGCGCGCCTGGCTGGCTGGCGGTGCGTTGGCCATGGGCTTTGGCATCTGGGCCATGCACTTCGTCGGCATGCTGGCCTTGCGCCTGCCGATTTCGCTGAGCTACAGCATCGACTGGACGCTGGCGTCCATGCTGCCTGCGGTGCTGGCTTCGGGCGTGCTGCTGGGCATGATCCGCCGGTACGCGGCGCCGCACGCCGGCCATGTGCTGGCCGCATCGGTGGTGATGGGCGCGGGCATCGGCGCGATGCACTACGCCGGCATGGCGGCGATCGAGCTGAGCCCGCCGCTGGGCCATGACTGGCGCCTGGTGCTGCTGTCGGTCGTGGTCGCGGTGGCATTTGCCACTGCCGGCGTGTGGCTGGCGTTTCGCCATGCACGGCGGCAAGCGTCCGAGCCGATGCGCTGGCTGGCCGCGCTGGTGATGGGCAGCACCGTGGCGGCGATGCACTACACCGGCATGGCGGCGGCTCGATTTGCCGACAACTGCGTCAGCGTGCCGGGGCCGTGGAGCCTGCCGCCCCAGGGCCTGGCCGCCATCGTCAGCGTGCTGGCCTTCATGGTGCTGGGCTTCACGATCTTGTTGACCGTGATGGATGCGCGGCTGGGCGAGCAGAACTCACAGCTGATGCGCGACCTGCGCGCCGCCAAGGACCAGGCCGAAACCGCCGCCCGCGCCAAGAGCGATTTCCTGGCCAACATGAGCCATGAGATCCGCACGCCGATGAACGCCATCATCGGCATGTCGGCGTTGGCGCTGAAGACCAACCTGGACCCGCGCCAGCGCAACTACATCGACAAGGTGAACCGCGCCGCCCGCGGCCTTCTGGGCATCATCAACGACATCCTGGATTTCTCGAAGATCGAGGCCGGCAAGCTGGCCATCGAGCTGGTGCCGTTTCAGCTGGACCAGGTGCTGGACGACCTGGCCAACCAGACCAGCATCAAGGCGGACGAAAAGGGGCTGGAGCTGGTGTTCGATCTACCACGCGACGTGCCGACGTCGCTGGTCGGCGACCCGATGCGGCTGTGCCAGGTGCTGCTGAACCTGGCGAACAACGCCGTCAAGTTCACCGAGCGCGGCGAAATCACCGTGGGCGTGCGCCAGCTGTCGCGCCTGGGCAACCGCGTGGAGCTGCAGTTCCGCGTGCAGGACACCGGCATCGGCATGACGGCCGAGCAGTGCGCCAACGTGTTCCTGGCCTTCACGCAGGCGGACACGTCGACCTCGCGCAAGTACGGCGGCACCGGGCTGGGCCTGGCCATCTGCCGCCACCTGGTGGGCCTGATGTCAGGCCGCATCAGCGTTGACAGCACGCCCGGCCGGGGCTCGTGCTTTCAGTTCACCGTCCCGCTGGGCCTGCAGGAAGGCGTCGCCGCACCACTGGAGGCGCAGCGCATGCCGCACGCCGGCCAGCTGCAGGGCATGCGGGCGCTGGTGGTGGACGACAACGCCATCGCGCGCGACATCACCGCGGCACTGGCCACGGAGATGGGGTTGAACGTGGCGCTGGCCGAAAGCGGCGAGGCCGCCGTGCGCATGGCCAACGAGGCGACCCGGCTGGGCCTGCCCTACGAGCTGCTGTTGGTGGACTGGAAGATGCCGGGCATCAGCGGTGTCGAGGCCCTGCGCCAGCTGCAGGAGCAGCGCGTCGCACACGGGCACGCCAGCATCATGGTGACCGCCTACGCGCGTGAAGACGTCATGGAATCGGCCAGCGCGGCCGGTGTGGTGCTGCAGGCGGTGCTGACCAAGCCGGTGACCCCTTCGACGCTGCTGGAGACCATTGGCGAAGTGCTGGCCCCCAACCTGGCCGGCACCACGCTGGAGGCAGACCGCCCGGCCCTGGGCAGCAAGGCCGTGCGCAGTCTGGCCGGCGCGCGGGTGCTGCTGGTGGAGGACAACGCGCTGAACCAGGAGCTGGCGCTGGACCTGCTGGAGAACGCCGGCATCCGCCTGGTGGTGGCCCAGCACGGGCGCGAGGCCCTGGACATCCTGGACAGCGGCGCCTTCTTCGACGGCGTGCTGATGGATTGCCAGATGCCGGTGATGGACGGTTTCGAGGCCACGCGCGCCATCCGCGCGAACCCGCGCCTGGCCCAGCTGCCCGTGCTGGCCATGACGGCCAACGCCATGGCCGGCGACCGCGAGCGCGTGCTGGCCGCCGGCATGAACGACCACATCTCCAAGCCCATCGACGTGGAGGAAATGTTCGCCACCATGGCGCGGTGGATCAAGCCGAAGGCTGCTGCATCCGCAGCGCCAGACCGGTCGCCGTTTGTGCCGGCACCAGACAGCGCCGTTGCGAGCGCCGGCGCCGATGCCGTGCAGGCACTGCCCGGCATCGACGTGGCCGCCGGCTTGCGGCGCACCCGCAACAACGCCGATCTGTACCGCCGCCTGCTGGACCAGTTCGCCGTGGCGCATCGCGACTTCGGCCCCAGCTTCCTGGCCGCGTTGGAGCGCAGCGACCTCACGCTGGCGGCGCGCCTGGCGCACACGCTGCGCGGCACCTCCGGCACCATCGGCGCCAACGCCGTCTGGCAGGCTGCCACCAACCTGGAGTTGGCCTGCGACCAGGGCCGCCCGCGCTCCCAGCAACTGGCGCTGGCCGCAGCGGTCGAGCGGGCGCTGGCCCCGGTGCTCGCCGGCCTGGCCAACCAGGCCCCGGTGTCGCGCCCGGCCACGCTTGCGCCTGCTGCGGACGACGCCAGCGCGCGCGCGCGGCGCGACCAGATGGCGCGCAAGCTGCGTACGCTGTTGTTGGATTCGGACCCGGACTCCGTGGCTCAGGCTGCGGCGTTGCGCGATGCCACGCGCGGCACCACCGCCGAAGCGACGGTGGAATCGATCGTGCAGGCCGTCGAAGCCTTCCGCTTCGATGAGGCACTGGCCGCGCTGGACCGTTGGACCGGGGTGCTGGCGGCCGACACGATGCGCTGAGCGGCTGCCGACGCAGCGCCGATCACAAGGTGCGCCGCAGCGCCGTGAAGAACAGTTCCGACTGCAGCCGCTCGCCCAGGGTCTGGGCGCACACGCGCGCAGCCAGCGCCGGGTCCACCGGCTGCAGCGCCCGGCCGGTGGATTGGGCCAGCACCTGGACCATGCAGGCCCGCTCCAGGTAGTACAGATCGTCGTAGGCATGGTCCACGCGTGCGCCGCAGACCACCACCCCATGGTTGCCGAGGAAGACCACGTCGGCGCCCTCCATCGCGCAGGCGATGCGTTCGCCCTCCGAGGCATCGAGCGCCAGGCCGTTGTAGCGCGCGTCGACCGCGACCCGGCCGTGAAAGCGCATGGCGTTCTGCGAGAGCGCGGTGTCTAGGGCGCGGTCGGTCGTCAGCGTCAGCGCCGTGGCGTAGGGCATGTGGGTGTGCAGCACGCAGGCCTTGCCCGCCAGACGGTGGATGGCCGCGTGGATGAACATGGCCGTGGGTTCGACCTCGTGGCGTCCGGCCAGCTTGGCGCCATGGGTGTCGACCAGCACGATGTCGTCGGCCTGCACCTCGCTCCACATCAGCCCGCGCGGATTCAGCAGGAAGCGGGCGCTGCCATCGGGCAGTTCGACACTGAAATGGTTGCAGACGCCTTCGGCCAGCCCGTGGCGGGCGGCGGCGCGCAGGGCCAGGGCGAGGTCGTCGCGCAACTGGGCGACGGCGGGGGAGTGGTAGCTGAGTTCGTGGGTCATGGGGGGGCCTCCTGGCGCCGAGGGTAGCGCGTTCTGCCCCTCGCTCTCAGGCGATGGCGGCCGAGTCGGCCCCGCTGGCCAGCACCTTGCCGCCGGCGCCGAGCACCGGCCGCGCGCCGGTGCGCTCCTTGGGGGGCACGCGGGCCACCTGGGCCGTCCGGGTCGCCGCGGCTTCCTCCTTGGCGCCGTCCACCATCTCGGTCACCCATTTCACCAGCAGGCCGGTGTAGGCCTGGCTCCACGCCTTGAGCGACAGGCTGTGGTCGGCGCCCTTGATGACGCGGTAGGTCATCGAATGCGCCTGCTGGAAAGCGTCCAGATAGTTCTTGATGACCGGGTGCGGCACGGTAGCGTCGTGCTCGGATTCGACGATCAGCACGTCGCCCTGAAATGCTGCGCTGGCGGCCAACGCGCGGTTGCTGGCCGGCTCGATTCTGGAATGACGGTAGGCCATCAGCTCTTCGCGGTTCAGCGCGCGCTTGGGCACCAGCCAATCGGCGTCCTTGTACAGCGCAGGCGCTCGCAGGCTCAGCCAGCGCACCGGGCGCAGGGTGCTCAGCACGGCAGCCAGATAGCCGCCGTAGCTGCTGCCGGCCACCGCCACGCTGCGCCCGTCCACTGACGGGTGGCCGACCAGCACGTCGTAGGCAGCCAGCATGTCGGCCAGGTTGTCCTCGCGCGTGACGGCGTCGCGCGCCGCATGGTCCTTGGCGTGGCCGCGCAGGTCGAAGGTCAGGCAGATGCAGCCCAGTGCGGCGATTTCGTGTGCGCGCGCGATGTACTGCGCCTGGCTGCCGTCCCAGCCATGGACCAGCATGACGCCGGGCATCAAGGTGTTCGGGCCGACCAGGGTGCCGGCGATGCTGCGGTCGCCGACCGGAATGTGGATGGTGTTATGTCGCGTGGTCATCGTGGTGCAGGACGGTGTACTTGGTCAGCATGCCGACCGCATCATCCACCCCCCTGAAATACAGGGTCGCGCCCGGCGGCGGTTCCGCGCTCGGGCCGAACACCTCGTAGCCGCTGGCCCGGGCCACGTGCCGGCCCGGGTCGGCCTGGAACGCCTCCAGCGCGGCGATCTCCGCACCGGTGGCGCCGCCTGCGCGCCACGATTGTTCCAGCACGCCGGAGCACCATTGGCCAGCGCCGTCGTGGCCCTGGACGACGTCGTAATTGATGCGCGAGGCGAAAAACCCGGGATAGCAGGCGGTGGCGGCGCTGTCGTACAGCAGCGCCTGTTCGACGGCGATGCGCACTTCGCGCGGAAGGTCCAGCGCCAGCAGCGCGTGGAAGTCGCCTCGCACCACTGTCAGGTCCGAGCCGCCGTACACCTCGGCACCCAGGTGGTTGGGGGTCAGGCGCTGGCGACCGTAGTAGGTGGCGACGATGCCCGCCACGTGCACCTGGCCGACGCTCAGCGTGGACACATCGCGCAGGTTGCGCTCCACCACCACGCCGTCGCGCGCCAGCATGGCATCGTCGAATCCGGCCAGGCACGCTTCGAACGCTGCCATGTCCGGCGCGACGAACTGCCCGTTGCCACCGGTCTCGCGCACGATCTTCACGCGCAGCGGGCCGCCGGGCAACAACAGGTCGGCAGCGCGGCGCGCGTCCTCGCGGCTGAAGGCGGTGGCGCCCGGCAGTACCGCGTCGGTCACGGTGCGCGCGAACTCGGGGTTCCAACCCTCGGGCGCTGCGGAGTCCGGCGCGACCAGCGCATGGGTGATGGCCTTGGTCGAGACGAAGGGGTAGGGCACGACGCCGCCGAAAAAGTCGTCCCGGCTGCGGATGGCGAGGGCCTGGGCGCGGTCCAGGCCGACCAATGTGTCACTGGGCACCAGGTAGACCGGGCCGCTCACTGGCGGCTGGGCATGTTCTTCCGACACCGCGTAGCCCTTGAGGCCGGCCAGGCGCCGCACCACCTCCATGCGCGTCATCTGCTCATGCTCGCTCGCGTACCCGCGCAGGCCCTGGGTGTAAGCCATGACTGTGCCAGTGGCCGGCCGGTCGCCCACGGGGGCATGGCGCGCGTCCATGGCCAGCAGCGTGGTCTGGGCAAGGGCTGCCACCGAGGCGGCGGGATGGAGAGCAAGCGTCATGCGGGCACCTCGTCGAACGATGGGGGGGGGCGATGGGCAATGGGCGATGGCCCGACTGTCGACGCAGGGCGCCAGGTCGGCGGTCGTACAAGCGCCGATGCCGGGGTCAGCCTGGGCCTACAACGATGCGCCGCCACCGGCGTGTCCACCAGGATCCATGGTCAAGCGGTGCGCGGGCGGGTTGGCCACCGGCGACAATATTGGCAGTGTCCGCTTTCGATCTTCCCCCCCTCAGCCTGCGTCTCCCCGCCATCGCGACCGTGGGAGACGCTGCGCTCGCCCTGCACCTGCGCCAGTCTCTGGACGGCAAAACCAAGCCCAAAGGCTCGCTCGGTCGCATCGAGGCCCTGGCGTTGCAGCTGGGCCTGGTGCTCGGCACGCCGGCGCCCGTGCTGCTGGCGCCCCAGATGCTGGTGTGCGCTGCCGACCACGGGCTGGCGGAGCAGGGCGTGTCGGCCTACCCGCGCGACGTGACATGGCAGATGGTCGAGAACTTCCTGGCCGGTGGCGCCGCTGTCAGTGTGCTGGCCCGCCAGCACGGCATTGCGTTGACGGTAGTCGACTGCGGTGTGGACCATGACTTCCTGGCCGCTGCGCCGGCTGCAGGCCGGCCCGGCCTGCGGGTGTGCAAAGTCGCCCGTGGCACGGCCGACGCCTCGCGTGGCCCGGCCATGACCCCGGCGCAGTGCGAAGAGGCCATCGGCAACGGCATGGAGATGGTGCGCGACCTGCCCGGCAACGCCCTGCTGCTGGGCGAGATGGGCATCGGCAACAGCTCGGCGGCGGCGCTGCTGACGGCGCGGCTGACCGGCTCGGACATTGCCAACTGCACCGGCAGCGGCACCGGCGTGTCCGGCGCGGCACTGGCGCACAAGCTGTCTGTGCTGCAGACGGTGCTGCTGCGCCACGACCAGGCCCACACGCCGCTGCAGGCGCTGGCCGCCCTGGGCGGGCTGGAGATCGCCACGCTGGTGGGCGCGGTGCTGCAGGCCGCGCGCGAGCGGCGCGTCATCGTCGTCGACGGCTACATCACCACTGCCGCCGTGCTGGTGGCCCAGGCGCTGGCGCCGGCCGTCATCGGCTACTGCGTGTTCTCGCACCAGTCCGCCGAACGCGGCCACGGCGTGGCGCTGGCCCATCTGGGCGTGCGCCCGCTGCTCGACCTCGGCCTGCGGCTGGGCGAAGGCTCGGGCGCCGCGCTGGCCTGGCCGCTGCTGCAGTCCGCCTGCCTGCTGCTGTGCGAGATGGCCAGTTTCGACAGTGCCCAGGTGTCCGGTGCGCTCGGCGCGGCACCGAGACGGCCGTGACGCGTGACGGTGCACCCGCCATGAATGCTGACCTGCACCTGCCTGACCTCGCCGCGCTGGTCGTGGACGCGACGGACAACGCGATCGTGGTGTGCGGCCCCGATGTTCGGGTCTCCTATCTGAACCCGGGGTTCACGCGCCTGCTCGGCTACACGCTGGACGAGCTGCACGGCCGCCGCCCGATGGAGCTGCTGGCCGGCCCCTCCACTGACATGGCGTCGCTGGCCGAGGTGCGCGACCTGGACCACCCGGACAGCTACCGCATGGAGCTGCTGCTCTATGCGAAGTCCGGCCAACCGCTGTGGGCCGCCATCGTCACCAATGTCGTGCGCGACCAGGCCGGCGCCGTGACCTGTGTGTTTGCCGTGATCTCCGACATCACGCTCACCAAGATCCATGAGGTGCTGCAGCACCGTGCGCTGGACGCCATGGTGCGCGAGGCGCCGGTGGCCGAGTTGATGCGCCTGGTCTGCGAAGAGGTCGAGCGCATCGCGCCCGACGTGCTGTGCGCCGTGCTCGAGATCGACGATCAAGGCCGGCTGCACCCGCTGGCCGGGCCCAGCCTGCCGGCCTCGCTCGGCCATGCGCTGGACGGCTGGCCGATCGGCGAGAGTGGCGACGACCCGTGGCGCAGCCAGCGCACGCAGGCCTCCGACATCGCCACCGACCCGCTGTGGGACGCCCACCGCCACCTGGTGCTGCCGTTGGGCCTGGTGGCCTGCTGGTCCAGCCCGATCCTGGCCAGCGACGGCAGCCTGCTGGGCGCCTTTGCGATGTACCTGCGCGATCCGGCCGGGCCCAGCGGGTTTCACCGCCAGCTGAGCGGCATCTGCGTGCGGCTGTGCGCGCTGGCGCTGGAACGTGAACGCGCCAAGGCGCGGCTGGAGCAGCTGGCCACGTTCGACATGCTGACGGGCCTGGCCAACCGCTTTGCCCTCAAGACGCGTGCCGTGCAGGTGATCTCCGAGCTGAGCGGTGGCCCCGGTTCGATGGCCGTGCTGTGCATCGACCTGCACCGCTTCAAGCAGGTCAACGAATCGCTGGGCCATGCGGCCGGCGACACTATGCTGCGCGAGATCGCCGAGCGCCTGACGCACAGCGTGCGCAGCATCGACCTGACGGGCCGGCTCGACGGCGATGAGTTCGCGGTGATCCTGCCGTCCTGCCCGGTGCAGCAGGCCGCGACGGCGGCCGAACGCCTGCTGGCCGCCATCGGCCAGCCGCTGCAGCTGCAGGGCACCACGCTGACCCCGGGAGCCCGCATCGGCGTGGCCATGTTCCCGGACGACGGCACCGACATCGACACCTTGCTGCACCACGCCGGCATGGCCATGGTGCAGGCCAAGCGCGAGGGCCTGCACGATGGCGCGCGCTTCTTCAACGAGGACATGCAGCAGCGCACCCGCGAGCGTGTGGCCCTGGAGGCTGCGCTGCGCCACGACCTGCGCGACGGTGGCCTGCGCCTGCACTACCAGCCGCAGATCGACCGCCGCTCAGGCCGCCTGTACGGGCTGGAGGCGCTGGCCCGGTGGCAGCACCCGACGCTGGGCGAGATCCCGCCGGGCCGCTTCATCCCCTTGGCCGAGGAGGCCGGGCTGATCGACCAACTCGGCCGCTGGGCCTTGACGGAAGCCTGCCGCCAGATGGCCGCCTGGCGCACAGCCGGCGTGCCGGTGGGGCGCGTGGCCGTCAACCTGTCGACGCGCAATTTCCAGAATCTGGACCTGGTCACGCTGGTGCGCGGCTTGCTGACTGCGCATGGTCTGGCCGCCGAGATGCTGACGCTGGAGATGACCGAAAGCGTGCTGCTGGACGCCACCCCCGACGTGCTGGCCACACTGGAGGCGCTGCGTGAGCTGGGCGTGCACCTGTCGCTGGACGACTTCGGCACCGGCTATTCCAGCCTCAGTTATTTGCATCGGCTGCCGATCCACGAGCTCAAGCTCGACCAGAGCTTCGTGCGCGACCTGGCCGACAGTGCAGCCGCGCGCGCGCTGACCACGACCATCTTGCGCATCGGCGACAGCCTGAACCTGACGGTGGTGGCCGAGGGCGTCGAAACCGAAGCGCAGGCGCTGCTGCTGGCCGAGCGCGGCAACGCGATCGTGCAGGGCTACCTGTTCGGCCGGCCCATGGATGCCGAGGCGTTGTCGTCCTGGGTGCTGGCCGGGCCGGCCGCGCTCGGCAACGTGGTCTTGGGCTCATAGTCGCACCACGGCGCCACGGCGCAGTGCCAGCACTGGGGCTTGCGCGCCTGGCACACGTAGCGCCCGTGCAGGATCAGCCAGTGGTGGGCGTCCACCAGATAGCGCGCCGGCACGCGGGCCAGCAAGCCTTGCTCCACCTTGTCCGGCGTCTTGCCGGGCGCCAGGCCCGTGCGGTTGCCGACGCGGAAAATATGCGTGTCCACCGCCATGGTCGGCTCGCCGAAGGCCACGTTCAGCACCACGTTGGCCGTCTTGCGGCCCACACCGGGCAGGGCTTGCAGCGCCTCGCGCGTGCGCGGCACCCGGCCGCCGTGCTGCGCCACCAGGATCTGACAGGCGCCCAGCAGGTGGCGTGCCTTGCTGCGGTACAGGCCGATGGTGCGGATGTGCTGCTCCAGCCCGTCCAGCCCCAGCGCCAGGATCTTCGCCGGCGTGTTGGCCACCGGGAACAACCGGCGCGTGGCCTTGTTGACGCTGACGTCGGTGGCCTGCGCCGACAGCAGCACGGCGGCCAGCAGCTCGAACACGCTGGTGTATTCGAGCTCCGTCACGGGATGGGGGTTGGCCGCCTGCAAGGTGGAAAAAAATGCGTCGATGTCGTGGGCGTCCATCGCCGGGAGTCTACGGAAACGGCGGTCCTACAATCGTCCGACGCATCGGGATTGAAGGTCTGCCGCGCGGCGCGGACCGGTGCCGTTGACGTTGCCGCACACCATGAAAAACCTCCTGTCTCTGCTGTTGGCGCTCGCGACCCTGGGCTGCGCGCCTGCCTGGGCGCAGACCGCGTCTACCTATCCGAACAAGCCGGTGCGCCTGGTGGTGCCGTTTCCCGCTGGCGGCGCGACCGATCTGTTCGCGCGCGTGCTGTCGACCAAGCTGGGCGAACGATTGGGCCAGACGGTCGTCGTGGACAACAAGCCCGGAGCCGGCGGCACCATCGGCTCCGACCTCGTCGCCAAGGCGGCGCCCGATGGGTACACCTTGCTCCTGGCCACGACCAGCACGCACTCGGTCGGGCCGGTACTGAACCCGCGCCTGCCCTACGACACGGTGCGTGATTTCACGCCCATCGCCCACGTCGGCAACGCGCCCAGCATCATGCTGGTGCCCAACAGTTCGCCGGCCAAAAACGTCAAGGAATGGATTGCGCATGCGCGGCAGAACCCCGGCAAGCTGAACTACGGCTCCAGTGGCAACGGCACCATCGTCCACCTGACAGCCGAGCTGTTTAAGGCGCAGGCAGGCTTGTTCCTGCTGCACATCCCCTACAAGGGCACGGCGCTGGCCATTCCGGATCTGGTGTCCGGCCAGCTCGATGTGATCTTCGATTCGCTTCCGACGGGGCTGCCGCATGTGCGCGACGGACGCCTGCGCGCGCTGGGCGTGACCTCGCTGCAGCGCACGCCGCTGGCGCCTGAACTGCCCCCCATCGCCGAGACCTTGCCCGGCTACGAGTCGAACACCTGGTTCGGCCTCTACGGCCCCAAGTCCTTGCCCGCAGAGCTGGTGGCGCGGATCAACGACGCGGCCAACCAGGCGCTGGCCGATGCGGACGCCCGCGAGCGGCTGGCCCGCTTAGGCATCGAGCCCGTGGGCGGCACGCCGGAGCAGTTTGCGCGCACGGTCGCAGCCGACCTTGCCAAGTGGAAGACCATCGTGGTCGAACGCAAGATCACCCTGAACTGAATCAACCCTTCAACCGGACACCCCATGCACTTCGACTTCTCCAATCCCTACACGTCCGTGCGCACGCCGGTGTTCGCGCGCAATGTCTGCAGCACCTCGCACCCGCTGGCCGCGCAGGCCGGCCTGCGCATGCTCTGGAAGGGCGGCAACGCCGTCGATGCGGCCATCGCCGCGGCCGCCGCGATGACCATCGTCGAGCCGGTCAGCAATGGCCTGGGCAGCGACGCCTTCTGCATCCTGTGGGACGGCAAGGAACTGCATGGCCTCAACGCCTCGGGCAGCGCGCCGGCCGCCTGGACGCCCGACTATTTCAGCCGCAAGTACGGCGCCAACGCCGCCACCCCGCCCAAGCGCGGCTTCGATTCCGTCACCGTGCCGGGTGCCGTCAGCGCCTGGGTGACGATGAGCGAGCGCTTCGGCAAGCTGCCGTTCGCCGATCTGCTGGAGCCGGCCATCGAGATCGCCGAGCGCGGCTACCTGATGCCCGTGGTGGTGCAGCAGAAGTGGGAGGCGGCCACCGAAGAGCTGCGCGTGCAGCCCGGCTTCAGCGAGGGCTTTCTGCCCTGGGGCCGGGCGCCGCGTGTGGGCGAGCTGTTCCAGTTCAAGGCGGCCGCGCGCGCGCTGCGCGCCATCGCGCTGAGCAAGGGCGCGGCCTTCTACAACGGCGAGATCGCGGCGGCCGTCGAGCAGTTCTCCAACGCGCACGGCGGCAGCCTGAAGGCCAGCGACTTCGCGGCCTACAAGCCCGAGTGGGTCACGCCGATCCAGCGCAACTACCGCGGCCACACGCTGCACGAGATTCCGCCGAACGGGCAAGGCATCGCCGCGTTGATCGCGCTGGGCATCGTGGAGCAGTTCGACATCGCCGGCATGGCGGTCGATGGTGTCGATTCGCAGCACGTGCAGATCGAGGCCATGAAGCTGGCCTTCGCAGACACCTACCGCTACGTGGCCGAGGGCCGCAGCATGGAAGTCACCGCCGCGCAGATGCTGGACGATGGCTACCTGGCCTCGCGCGCCAAGCTCATCGACATGGGGCGCGCGCAGGACTTCAAGGCCGGCAACCCGGTCAAGGGCGGCACCATCTACCTGACGGCTGCCGATGAGAACGGCATGATGGTCAGCTTCATCCAGAGCAACTACATGGGCTTTGGCTCCGGCGTGGTCGAACCCACGTTTGGCATCAGTTTGCAGAACCGCGGCCACGGCTTTTCCCTGCAACCCGGGCCGAACCAGGTGGCGCCCGGCAAGCGGCCGTTCCACACCATCATCCCGGCGTTCCTCACGAAGGACGGCCAGCCGGTCATGAGCTTTGGCGTCATGGGCGGCAACATGCAGCCGCAAGGCCACATGCAGACCCTGGTGCGCATGCTGGACTACGGCCAGAACCCCCAGGCTGCCTGCGACGCACCGCGCTGGCGCTTCAACGCCGGGCTGGAACTCAACGTCGAAGCGGCCATGAATGCGGCGACCATCGAGGGCTTGAAGGCGCGTGGCCACCAGCTCGATGTGATCAATGATTCCTACCAGGACTTCGGCGCCGGCCAGTTCATCTGGCGCGCCGGCGATCCGAAGGTCGAGGGCTACGTGGTGGCCAGCGACGCACGCCGTGACGGGCTGGCTGCCGGCTTCTGAGAACCTGCGAAAGAGAGCACGCCATGCAATTTGCCGACCGCCTGAAAAACGTCGAAGCCTCGGCCATCCGCGAGCTGTTCAAGCTGCTGGGAAAGCCGGGCATCATCAGCTTTGCCGGTGGCTTCCCTGACCCGACGCTGTTCGATGTCGAGGGCATCCGTGAAGCCACAGCCGCCGTGCTGCGCGACACGCCCGGCCCGGTGCTGCAATACGGCGCCACCGAAGGCTACGGCCCGCTGCGCGAGCAGCTCAGCACGTTCATGGCGAACAAGGGCGTGACCGTCGCGCCCGAGGGGTTGATCGTCACCACCGGCAGCCAGCAGGCGCTGGATCTGATCGGCAAGACCATGATCTCGCCGGGCGACAAGGTCATCGTGGAGGCGCCGACCTTCCTTGCGACCATCCAGTGCTTTCGCCTGTACGGCGCCGATCTGGTGACCGCGCCGATCGACGCCGACGGTGTGCAGGTCGACGTGCTGGAGCAACTGATCGAGCAGCACAAGCCCAAGCTCGTCTACCTGATCCCGACCTTCGGCAACCCCAGCGGCGCCACGCTGAGCCTGGAGCGGCGCAAGCGCATCCTCGAAATCGCCGCGCGCACCAAGACCCTGGTGGTCGAAGACGATCCGTATGGCGAGCTGTATTTCGGCACGCCGCCACCGCCGTCGATGCTGGCGCTGTCGGCCCAGGTACCGGGCAGCCGCGACTGGCTGGCGCACTGCGGCTCGATGAGCAAGATCCTGTCGCCCGGGCTGCGCGTGGGCTGGCTCATCGCGCCGCCGGCGCTGCTGGCCAACGCCACCATGTGCAAGCAGTTCAGCGATGCCCACACCTCCAACCTGACACAGGCCACGGCTGCCCACTACCTGACGCTGAACCGCCTGGACGGCACGCTGGCCCAGGTGCGCAAGGTCTACGCCGAGCGCGCCCGCGTCATGGCCGAGAGCCTGCAGCGCGAACTGGGCGACGCCATCGGCTTTGACGCACCGCGGGGCGGCATGTTCTTCTGGGCGCGGCTCAGTGGCGGGCGCGATGCCGCCGCGTTCGCCCAGCGCGCCATCGAGCAGCTGGTGGCCTTCGTGCCGGGTGCGCCGTTCTACGCCAACACGCCCGACCGCTCGACCTTGCGCCTGAGCTTTGCCACGGCCGACGTGGCCAAGATCGAGGAAGGCATCGGCCGGCTGGGCCGCGCGCTGTGAGGCCAGCGGCCGCACGGGGCGGCCTGGTCTATTCAACCGAGGCGGGCCGCATGTGCCCGGCCTGCCGGCAGCCCGTGGCGCAGTGCACTTGCCAGCAGGCAGCGCCGCCCCAGGGCGACGGCATCGTGCGCGTGTCGCTGGACACCAAAGGCCGCAAGGGCAAGGGCGTGACGGTGGTGAAGGGCGTACCGGCCGACGCCGCCGCGCTGGCGGTGCTGGGCAAGCAGCTCAAGACCGCTTGCGGGTCCGGCGGCACGGTGAAAGACGGTGTGATCGAGGTCCAGGGCGACCACTGCACCCTGGTGATGGAGGCGCTGCGCAAGCAGGGCTTCACCGTCAAGCGGGCCGGCGGGTAAGGCACGCATTCGGGCACGCGGGTACGCCAGGTACCCGAGTAGCGCGCGCCGGCGCGACGCACGAATGCGGGCAGGGCGCCTTCAGGCGGCTGCTTCGGCCAGCGCCTGCTGCACCGCCGGGCGCTGCTCCATGCGCTGGCGGTGGGCCAGCGTCGTGGGCAGGCCGGCCAGCGGCACGCCGTCGCCTTCCAGCCAGCTGGAGATGGTGTAGAGGTAGGCATCGGCCACCGAATACGCCTCGCCCATCACCCAGGGGCCTTTGAACATGCGCGACTCG
This sequence comes from Rhodoferax sp. RT4P68, assembly GCF_056521305.1. NCBI lineage: Bacteria > Pseudomonadati > Pseudomonadota > Betaproteobacteria > Burkholderiales > Comamonadaceae > Rhodoferax > Rhodoferax sp. RT4P68. Next base: position 150,882 of record NZ_JBWMBB010000015.1, on the reverse strand, counting down.
ATCAGCTCGAAACATTCGCGCATGTTGGGGGCCACCTTGGCCTGCATCGACTGGTGGGCCGCCGGGTCGTCCGACCAGCGCGAGCCACGCAGCCGGTGGGCGTGGTTCACATGCACGGTTGCGCACAGGTAGCTGTTGAACGCCTGCATCTCGGCCAGCGCAAACGCATCCTCCAGCGGGGCCAATGCGCGGTCTGCGTAGCGCTGCGCGATGTAGGTCAGGATGGCCGGCGTCTCGGTCAATATGCCGCGCTCGGTGGCCAATGCCGGCACCCGGCCCTTGGGGTTGATCTCCAGGTACGCCGGCTCGCGCTGCTCGCCCTTGGCGAAGCTCAGCCGCACGGTGCGGTAGGGCGCACCGGCCTCGGCCAGGGCGATGTGCGAGGCGAGGGCGCAGGTATGCGGGGCGTAGTAGAGCGTCAGCATGGGGTCTCCGGTGTTGAAGTCGCGGCAGTGTAGGGGCTGCGGTTTGTCCTACAGACTTGTGCGCCTGCGGCGACGCGGGGGGTTGGCGCGGTGTCCGGCGCGCGGGCGCAGGGCGGGTGCCTAGACTGAGCGCATCTTGAACCCGCCCCGAGGACGACCATGACGCACCGCAGCCCATCACCAGAACGCACGCACAGCAACAGCACACGCACGGCGCTCGTTTCCTTTGGCGTGGTCTGCGCGCTGGCCATGGGCGCCGCGACGGCGCAGATTTCGGCGCCCAACGATACCGGCATCGACAATTCCGGCAACTATGCGCGTGAACGCGCAGCCTGCATGAGCGGCGCCACCCAGCAGGCAAAAGACACATGCCTGAAGGAGGCCGAGAACGCAGCGGCCGAGAAGCGCAAGGGCGAGCTCGCCACGCAGCGCAAGCCGGCACTGGCCGCCAATGCGCTGCAGCGTTGCGAAGCGTTGGCCGGTGAAGAACACGCCGCCTGTACCGCCCGGGTGCTGGGCTACGGCAGCACCAGCGGCAGCGTGGCCGGTGGCGGGGTGATTCGCGAGGTCGAGACCGTGGTGGTGCCGCCCGGCGAAACCTCGGTCACGATCGAGCCGAAGACGGCCAATCCTGTTCTCATCGTGCCGCGCCCTCAGTAAGCCAGCGCTAGACACTTGAACAGAGGGGGCCGGTTGGCCCCTTTTTGCTTGGCGCCTGCCGGGCGCGATCAGCGCGCCGCTTTGAGTCGCCGGTCCGTCTGCGCCTCGGCCAACGTCGCGGCCACCACGGCAGGATCCATTCCATACGTCTCGGCAAACGCCTGGGGCGTGGCGCCGCTGGCCTCGTAGGCGCGCATCAGCGCTTCGCGACGCGCGATGTCGGCGGCCTGGTCCAGATCCGCCAGGTCGAGCAACGCGTGCAGCGTCTCCACATTCACCTTCGCTGCCGCCGCGTAGCCGGCACGGTCAAGTCCGCTGGCTGCAACCAGCGCCCGGATGCGGGCGCGCATGGCTGGCTCGGCTTCCTCTTTGCCACGTGCCAGTTGGCGGCGGGAGAGTTCCACCACCGCGTGGTGCACATGGTCCAACGCCAGGTCGCCCACCGGCTGGCCATCCAGGTCGTGGCGCTGCAGACCGCGCGCGATGCTGTCCAGGTAGCGCGTGGAACGCGTGTGCAGGCCCAGCGCCTCTTTGAGCCCTGCGGGCTCGAACACACCGGGGTGCCTGTCCATCAAGTCTTGAAAGGTACCCAGCTTGAGCGGGAGGAACCGCGCGCCAAACAGCTGTGGGTGCAATGTGGCGAGTTGCTCGAGCACCGGGTGCACGGGGCGGGCAGTGCGGGCCGGGCGGTTGCCCTGCGGCCGGGCGTCGCGACGCGGGCGGTTCTGACGCGGCGGGTTCGCGGTGGTCTGCGGGGGAGTAGAGGGGAGGTCAGCGTTCACTGGAGGTACCTTCTGATGGCGCTGGGCGCTCGCGGAGCCGACATGGTCGCGCGACCATGCCGATCGAAAACCGCGCATTGTAGAAAGGGGCGGCTGCGCGGTCTGCGGGCCGGCGTGGTGGGTGCGGTTCTTCCACCACTTGCAGGATGCCGCTCACCATGCATGGCGCGTGGTGCACGGGTGCGTGCCTACACTGCCTCAGCCCGCTCAGGAGACGCTCCATGCCCCGCCCGTTGAACCAGCCGTCCGCCTCGCCGCCGCCGCCTTTGGGCGACAAGCCGCCCGTGGCACCGTGGCTCGACACAAACGCCACGCCAACCCCGGCCTGGGAGGCGCCGTTGGTGCTGCCGCGCGATTGGGATCTGCTGGAGCTGGACCAGCGCGTGCGCGCCGTAGGCGAATGGTGAGCAAGCCTCAGCGGCCCATCACCTGCGCCAGGATCTCGTAGGAGCGCAGGCGCGCCGGGTGCGCGTGGATCTGCGAGGCGATCATGAGCTCGTCCGCGCCGGTCCGGGCGATGAAGGCATCGACCTCGCGCTTGACCTTGTCGGGCGAGCCCATGGCCACGCAGGTAAGCGTCTGCGCCAGGATGGCGCGCTCGGGCGGCGTCAAGCTTTCTTCATAGCCTTCTCGCGGCGGCTGCAGCCTCGACGGCCGACCGCTGCGCAGGTTGACGAAGGCCTGCTGCATCGAGGTCGCCAGGTAGCGGCCCTCTTCGTCGGTATCGGCGGCGAACACGTTGAAGCCCAGCATCACATGCGGCTTGGCCAGCTGGGCCGACGGCTTGAAGCGTGCGCGGTAGATGGCGATGGCGTCCATCATCGCGGCCGGCGCAAAGTGCGAGGCGAAGGCATAAGGTAGCCCCAGTTCAGCGGCCAGCTGGGCACCGAACAGGCTGGAGCCCAGAATCCAGATCGGCACCTGCAGCCCGGTGCCAGGCACGGCCTGGATGCGGCTGTTGGCAGCGGCCGGAGAGAGCAGATGCATCAGCTCCACCACGTCCTGCGGGAACTGGTCGGGCGACTCGAAGTTGTCGCGCCGCAGGGCGCGGGCCGTGGCCTGGTCGGAGCCCGGCGCGCGGCCCAGGCCCAAATCGATGCGGCCGGGGAACAGCGATTCCAGCGTGCCGAACTGCTCGGCGATCACCAGTGGTGAGTGGTTGGGCAGCATGATGCCGCCGGCCCCCACGCGGATGGTGCTGGTGCCCGCCGCCACGTGGCCAATGACGACCGAGGTGGCCGCGCTGGCGATGCCGGGCATGCCGTGGTGCTCGGCCAGCCAGAAGCGCTGGTAGTCCCATCGTTCGGCATGCTGGGCCAGGTCGCGGCTGTTGTGGAACGATTGGGCGGCATTGCCGCCTTCGGCAATCGGGCAGAGGTCGAGGACGGAAAGAGCAGTCATGCAGCGATCCTAGCCGCGCCTCGATGGCGGTGCTGGCGTGGTGGCTTCAGAGCCTCCTAAACTCTCAAGCGCCCAGCAGGTCGGCCAGGTGCACGAAGTCGTGGGCGTGCCAGGTGTTGTCCGGCTGCGGCGAGACGTCCTTGGGCTGCGCCGCGCCGAATTCGAGCGGCCGCTCGACGTAGGCCGTCTGCAGCCCGCAGGCGCGGGCGCCGGCCAGGTCGCTGTGGTGCGCGGCCACCAGCATGACCTGCTGCGGCGGCACATCGAACACCCGCGCCACGCCCAGGTAGGTGGCCGGGTCGGGCTTGTAGGCGCGGAACACCTCGGCCGAGAGAATGCAGTCCCATGGCAGGCCGGCGCGCTTGGCCATGTTCGTGAGCAGGCCGATGTTGCCGTTGGACAGCGTGCAGATCGTGAACCGGCGCTTCAGCCGCGCCAGACCCTCGGCCACATCCGGCCATGGGTCCAGCCGGTGCCAGGCTTTGTTCAGGTGCTGGCGCTCGTCTTCGGGCATGTCGGCCAGGCCGAAGCCGGGCAGGATCTCGTCCAGGATCAGCCGGTGCAGATCGTCGATCAGCGTCCAGCCCAACTCGCCCGAGGCCACGCGCCGCATCGCGGGCACGTAGCCGGCGCGCCAGGCCAGCGCAAAGGCGCCGCCGTCGATGCCGGGGCGCAGCGCCTGCACCTCCCGCGCGATGCTGCCGTGCCAGTCGACCACCGTGCCGAAGGTGTCGAAGGCCAGGATGTCGGGACGGTCGGGCATGGGGTCTCCTGATGCATGCGGCAAAAAGCGTCGCCGGCGGGTAAGGGGGTGCGCGCCAAGGTGCTTTACCTTGCCGCAACAGTGAACATGTCTAAAAAGTGTATCGTTCGGTGTCCTTGGAAATGCCTGATTGACATAGCGCTTGCCTGACACTTTCGGGCAGGTCATTGTGTCTGGATGGCAAAGCCGGCGCTCGGTGCGCGCCGGGCGGAACTCGTCGCGTTGCGCCTGGTCCACCGCTTGCTTTTGTTGCCGTCCAATACTCCGGCTTCCGGACAACCGTCGTCTCACTGCGGCCCATACCACGATCCATGTCGACCATTCCACGCTCTGTGCACACCAGCGGCCTGCTGGCTTCCCTCCTGATCGTGCTGGCGGCAGCGGGTTGCTCGCGGGCGGACCCGGACAAAGGAGCCGCTGCCAAAGCGGCGCCCCCGCAGGCCAAGGAAGTCGGCGTGGTCACGCTCAAGACCGAGCGACTGCCGTTCACGACCGAGCTGGCCGGCCGCACCGTCGCGCCCGTGGCCGCGCAGATCCGGCCCCAGGTCGGCGGCATCGTGCAAAAGCGGCTGTTCACCGAAGGCTCGATGGTCAAAGCCGGCCAGGTGCTCTACCAGCTCGACCCGGCCAGCTTCCAGGCAAGCGCTGCCAGCGCACAGGCCAACGTTCGCAAGGCCGAGACCATGCTGGCCACCGCCCGCAGCGTGGCCCGGCGCAATGCCGAATTGGTCAAGATCGACGCCATCAGCCAGCAGGTGAACGAGCAGACCCAGGCCAGTGCCCTGCAGGCCGAGGCCGAACTCGCCGTTGCCCGCGCAGCCGAGCAGACGGCCCGCATCAACCTGGGCCGCACCCGCATCACGGCGCCGATCAGCGGCTGGATCGAGCTGTCCAGCGTGACGGCCGGCGCGCTGGTCACAGCCGACCAGGCCACGCCGCTGACGACCATCCAGCAGCTCGACCCGCTCAACGTGCATGTGACCCAATCCAGCGCCGAGTTGCTGCGCTTGAAGCGTGAGCTGGCCAGCGGTCGGCTGACGCGAGGGAAGTCCGACGAAGCACCTATCCGCTTGCTGCTGGAAGACGGCAGCGTCTACCCGCAGCCCGGGCGCCTGACCTTCAGCGGCGTGACGGTGGACCCGGGCACCGGCAGCGTGACGCTGCGCGCCGTGGTGCCCAATCCCGACCGTCTGCTGATGCCCGGCATGTATGTGCGCGCGGTGCTGCAGGAGGGCGTGGCCGAAGACGCCCTGCTGGTGCCGCAGCAAGGCGTGACGCGCGCGCCGGACGGCAGTGCGTCTGCCGTGGTGGTGGGCGAGCAGGAGAAGCTGGTCAAGCGCGCCGTGGTGATCGGCCGTGCGGTCGGCAACCGCTGGCAGGTGCTGGACGGGCTCCAGGCCGGTGACCGCGTGTTGGTCGAAGGTTCGCAGCGTGCGCGCGTGGGCGATCTGGTCCGAGCCACCGAGGTGGCCCCGAAGGTTGAACGCGGGGCGCCCGCGCCAGCGAACGGCAAGGCCAACGGCCCCGGCCCCGGATCGGTCGCCAGCGCGGCGCCCTTGGCCCCAGCCAAGCTGGTGCGCTGAGCGCACGAGGAACTTTCATGGCGCAGTTCTTCATCCAGCGGCCCATCTTTGCGTGGGTGCTCTCCATCATCGTGATGCTCGCCGGGCTGATGTCCATCCGGACACTGCCACTTGAGCAATACCCTGAAATTGCGCCGCCGCGCGTCTCGATCGGTGCCACGTACACCGGTGCTTCGGCCAAGACCGTGGAGGACTCGGTCACCCAGATCATCGAGCAGCAGATGAAGGGGCTGGACAACCTGCTCTACATGCAGAGCAACAGCAATTCCTCTGGCCAGGCGCGCATCACGCTGACGTTCGCACCGGGCACCGACATCGATGTCGCCCAGATGCAGGTGCAGAACAAGATGCAGCCGGCCCTGTCGCGCCTGCCGCAGCAGGTGCAGAGCCGTGGCGTGTTCGTGACCAAAGGCGGCAACGACTTCCTGATGGTCATCGCTTTCTTTTCTGGCGACGGCAGCGCCTCGGCAGTCGACGTGGGCGACTACATCAACAGCAATCTGGTCGATGTGATCAGCCGCGTGGACGGCGTGGGCGAGGTGCAGACGCTGGGCACCGGCTACGCCATGCGCATCTGGCTGGACCCGGACAAGTTGCGCAAGTTTGCGCTGATGCCGTCGGACATCAACGCGGCTCTGCTGGCTCAGAACGCCCAGGTTTCGGCCGGCCAGCTGGGCGCGTTGCCTGCGGTCTCGCAGCAGCAACTCACGGCCACCATCACAGCGCGCAGCAAGTTGCAGACGGTGCAGGAGTTTGGCGATGTGGTGCTGCGGGCCACGCCCGACGGCGCGGTGGTGCGTCTGCGGGATGTGGCGCGCATCGAGCTGGGCGCCGAGAACCTCACGGTGCGTTCGCTGCGCGGCGGCTATCCCGGCGCGGGGATGGGCGTGGTGCTGGCCGATGGCGCCAACGCGGTCAAAGTGGCCACGGCCGTCAACGCCAAGATTGCCGAGCTGCAGCCGTTCTTCCCGAACCAGATGCAGACGTTCGTGACCTACGACACGACGCCGTTTGTCAGCGCCTCCATCGAAGAAGTGGTCAAGGCACTGCTGGAGGCCGTGCTGCTGGTCGTGATCGTGATGTACGTTTTTCTGCAGAACTTCCGCGCCACGATGATCCCGGCGATCACGGTGCCGGTGGTGCTGCTGGGCACCTTCGGCGTGCTGTCGGCGGCTGGCTACTCGATCAACACGCTGACCATGTTCGCGATGGTGCTGGCCATCGGCCTGCTGGTGGACGACGCCATCGTCGTGGTGGAGAACGTCGAGCGGGTCATGAGCGAGGAGGGCTTGTCGCCCCGTGAGGCGACGCAGAAGTCGATGGCCGAGATCACGCCGGCGCTGGTCGGCATCGCGCTGGTGCTGTCGGCGGTGTTCATCCCGATGGCTTTTTTCGGTGGCTCCACCGGCGTGATTTACCGGCAGTTCTCGATCACCATCGTCTCCTCGATGGTGCTGTCGGTGCTGGTTGCGCTGTCGCTCACGCCGGCCCTGTGCGCCACCTTGCTCAAGCCGATTCCCAAAGGCACGCACAGCCCGCATGGGGCCGCGCCGCGACGTGGGCCGCTGGGCTGGGTGGACCGGTTCTTCAGCGGCTTCAACAAGGGCTTCGACCGCAGCGCCAACCGCTACCAGCGCACCGTGGGCGGCATCCTGAAGCGCAGCAAGCGCAGCCTGATTGTCTACGCGCTGATTCTGGCCGGCGTGGCCGTGCTGTTCGCGCGGCTGCCCACGGCGTTCCTGCCGGACGAGGACCAGGGCTTCGTCTCGGTACTCGTCAATCTGCCGCCCGGTGCGTCCGACGCGCGCCTGCAGCCGATCGTGGCCGAGATCCAGGAGTACTTCGGCAAACAGCCCGAAGTCGTCAGCATCAATGTGTTGACTGGCCAGAATGGGGACCAGAGTTCAGCCCGCGCATTCGTCAAACTGAAGGACTGGAGCGCGCGGCAAACCGCCGGCAGCTCGGCGGCAGAGGTTGCCCGGCGCGCCAGCCGCGATCTGGCCCGGGTCCGCGACGCACGCATCATCGTGCAACTGCCTCCCGCCGTGCGCGGGCTGGGCTCGGCCTCCGGGTTCAACTTCTACCTGAAAGACATCAACGCGTTGGGCCACGACGCACTGGTCGACGCCCGCCGCAAGACGCTGGACCTGCTGCAGGCCCGGCCCGAGCTGCGCAATGTGCGCATGAACGGGCTGGAAGACACGCCCGAGTTCAAGATCGACATCGACGACGCGCGCGCAGGGGCGTTGAGCCTGTCCACCAGCGCCATCGACAGCACGCTGTCGACCGCCATGGGCGGCACCTACGTCAACGACTTCCTGAACAACGGCCGCGTCAAGCGCGTCTACATGCAGGGCGACGCCGCCTTCCGCATGCTGCCCAGCGACATCGAGCGCTGGAGTGTGCGCAACACGCTGGGCCAGATGGTGCCGTTCAACGCGTTCTCCAGCACGCGCTGGAGCTATGGCTCGCCGCAGCTGGCCCGCTACAACGGTGCGCCGGCCTATGAGTTCACTGGCGATGCGGCAGCGGGCGTCAGCTCAGGCGCGGCCATGATGGCGGTCGAAGAGGTGATGAAACAGATGCCCGCCGGCATCGACTACGAATGGTCAGGGGCCTCGTATCAGGAGCGGCTCTCCGGCGCGCAGGCGCCCCTGCTCTACGCGATCTCCATCCTGTTCGTCTTCCTGTGCCTGGCGGCGCTATACGAGAGCTGGTCGGTTCCGTTCTCGGTCATCCTGGTGGTGCCGCTGGGCATCGTCGGCGCGCTGCTGTTCACCAGCACGCGCGGCTTGTCGAACGACGTGTACTTCCAGGTCGGGCTGCTGACCACGGTGGGCTTGTCGTCGAAGAACGCCATCCTGATCGTCGAGTTCGCCAAGTCTTTGCAGGAGCAGGGCATGAGCGTGTTCGACGCCACCATGCAGGCCGTGCGGCAGCGGCTGCGGCCGATCTTGATGACCTCGCTGGCGTTTGGCTTCGGCGTGTTGCCGTTGGCCATCGGCACCGGTGCCGGCGCCGGTGGGCGCAATGCCATCGGCACCGCGGTGCTGGGCGGCATGGCGGTCGGTACGGCGCTGGGCATCTTCTTCGTGCCGCTGTTCTTCGTGCTGATCCGAGGCTGGCTGGAGCGGCGCCGATCGGCTGCAGCCGTGCGCACTGCCGTGTTGACCGAGCAAGGAGCGCACTGATGCGTGCTGTTATGAGCGCAGGCGCGCTGGCCTTGTTGGCCGGCTGCATGAACCTGGCACCGAGCTACCAGCAGCCTGCAGCACCCATCGCGGATGCCTGGCCCCTGGCAGGGCCTGCCACTGAATCAGCGGCGCCCGTGCCGATGTTGACCGGCTGGCGCACGTTCTTTCAGGACGACCGCCTGCGCCAACTGCTGGCCCTCGCCCTGGAGAACAACCGCGACCTGCGCGTGGCCACCCTGAACATCGAGCGCGCGCAGGCGCTCTACGGCATCGCCAGTGCCGCCGCCACGCCCACGCTGGATATCGGCGCTGCGGGCACCCGTGCCCGCACGCCGGGCGAGCTGACCACCAATGGCCAGTCGCGCGTCGCCGACAGCTTCAGTGTGCGCATTGGCCTTGCGGCCTACGAGCTCGACCTGTTCGGCCGCGTGCGCAACCTGTCCGACTCGGCCCTGGCCACCTATTTCGCCATCGAAGAGACACGCCGCAGCGTGCAGATCAGCCTGGTCGCGTCTGTGGCCCAGGCGTGGTTGCAGTTGGCCAGCGACCAGCAGCGCCTGCGCCTGGCACGCGAAACGTTGCAGAGCCAACGCCAGTCCTACGACCTGATCCGCCAGGCCCATGCGCTGGGCGCCCAGTCGGGCGTGGCCCTGGCCCAGGCGCAGACCACGGTGGAGGCCGCGCGCGTGCAGGCCGCAGCGTTCGACAGCCTGGTCGAGCAGGGCCGCAATGTGCTGGGCTTGCTCGTCGGCAGCCAGCCACCTGCCGACCTGTTGCCGGACGCCACCCCCACTGCGCTGGCGCAGCTGCCGGCGCCGCCAGCCGGCCTGCCCTCCAGCGTGCTGCAGCAGCGGCCCGATGTGCTGGCCGCCGAGCAGGCGCTGCGCGCGACGAACTTCGACATCGGCGTGGCGCGCGCCAATTTCTACCCGCGCATCGCGCTGACCGGCTCCGTCGGCACGGCCAGCACCTCGCTCGCCGGGCTGTTCGAAGGCGGCAGCCGGGCCTGGAGTTTCGGCCCGTCGATCAGCGTGCCGTTGTTCGATGGTGGTGCCCGGCGCAGCAGCCTGCGCGCGGCCGAGGTGCAGCAGAACATCCAGCTGGCTGTCTACGAGAAGACGCTGCAGACCGCGTTCCGCGAAGTGGCCGACGCGCTGGCCGACCGGCGCACGCTGGCCGAGCGGCTGGATGCGCAGCGCGCTCTGGTGGCCGCCAGCACACGCAGCTTCGAGCTGGCGCAGGCCCTGTTCAAAGGCGGCGGCGGCGGCTACCTGGAGGTGCTGGACGCCCAGCGCGCGCTGTACAGCGCACAGCAGTCGTTGATCAGCCTGCAGCAGACCGAGCAGGCCAACCGCATCACGCTGTACAAGGTGCTGGGCGGCGGCTGGAGCGAGCAGGGCGCTGCTTCGCCCGCGACAGCGGGCTGACGCCCCCGGCGGCACAATCCGCGCGCGGCGCTTGAGGCTTGCGGGGTGGGCGACGCCACCCATTGCGGCAACGCCCAAAAGGCCGAGGCCCGCGGGAGGTCCTGCCCGCCACAGCCGCCTGAGCTTTCCTTTCACAACCACCGGAGACGCATCCCATGATCCAGGTCCTGGCCATCATCACCACCCACCCCGGCAAGCGCGACGACGTGCTGGCCGCCTACCGCGAGAACCGCCCGGCTGTGCTGGCCGAGGCCGGTTGCATCGAATACAGCGCTGTGGTCGACGCCGCCAACCTGCCGCCCGGCTGGGCCACGTTCGGCCCCGAAGTGTTCGTCGTCGTTGAGAAGTGGGAGAGCATGGATGCGCTGAAGGCCCATGCCAAGGCACCGCACATGGCCGCTTATGGCGCCAAGACCAAGGACTGGGTGGCCAACCGCGCCATCCATGTGTTGCAGCCGGTGGAGTAGGGCGCCGCGCGGGCGGGCCGGCCCAAGAGCGGCCGGCCAGCGCGTCGGCCCGCCATGGGCTCAGCGCTGGCCCGGCTTCACTCCATCGCCCAGCCGTGGCTGACGATGAGCGATTGGCCGGTGAGCGCGTTGCTGGGGAAGGCTGCGAACAGCAACGCCACTTCAGCGACATCGGCCACGGTGGTGAACTCGCCGTCCACCGTGTCCTTGAGCATCACCTTCTTGATCACGTCGTCTTCGCTGATCTTCAGCGTGGCGGCCTGCTCGGGAATCTGCTTGTCCACCAGGGGCGTGCGCACGAAGCCCGGGCAGATCACGTTCGCGCGTACGCCGTGCGGGCCTCCTTCCTTGGCCAGCACGCGCGCCAGGCCCAGCAGGCCGTGCTTGGCCGTCACGTAAGGTGCCTTCAACACCGAGGCCAGCTTGGAATGCACCGATCCCATCAGGATGATGCTGCCGCTCTTTTGCGCATACATGAGCGGCAGCACGGCCTTGGTGGTCAGGAACGCGCCATCGAGGTGGATGGCCAGCATCAGCTTCCATTCCGCGAGCGAAAACTCTTCGACCGGATGCACGATCTGCACACCGGCGTTGCTGACCAGCACGTCGACGGTTTTCCAGGCCGCCACGACTTCGGCCACGCCTGCATTGACCTGCTCTTCACTGGTCACATCCATCGCAACGCTCATGGCCTGGTGACCGGCCTCGCGCAGCTGCGCAGCGGTTGCCTCGGCGGCTACCTTGTTCATGTCGGCGATGACCACGCGCGCGCCTTCCTTGGCGTAGGTGATGGCGATTTCCTTGCCGATGCCGCTGGCAGCGCCGGTGACGAGCGCGACTTTGTTTTGGAGTTTCATGGGCCTTGTCCTTCGGTAGTGGTGAAGCGTTGCGAAATAATCAGTGCCTGTGAGCGGAAGGGGGCACCAGGTCCAGCACGGTGATGCCGCCGCGCTTGCGTTGGCGGTTGCGCCAGCGCGTGTCGGCAAAGCTGGCCTCGACGTTGGCACGCCCCGCGTCCCAGTGCTCGCGCACCGTCTGGCGCGAGAAGTCGTAGTCCTTCGATTGCAGGGCGTGGTGCTTGCTGCGGTGGATCAGGTGCATCACCGTCACGGCCTGGCAGTTGCCGGCGTTGAGCAGGGTCTGCAGATCCGGGTCGTCGGCAAAACTCGGTGGCAGTTTGTCGGCCAGGCGCTGCGCGGCCTCGGCCAGCTGCTGCTGTGCCGCGACGAGGTCGGTGTTCATGCGCGTGCGGCTGGCGAACTGGATGTCCTTGGCGCGCTCAGCCGCGTCTTCCAGATTGCGCGGCAGCGGGCCTCGCGCACTGAAGAGATCAACCTGGAACACCAGCAGATCGTCTACCGCAGGCTGGTCGATCACATACTGCAGCGGCGTGTTGGAGACCAACCCGCCGTCCCAATAACTGTGCCCGTCGATCGTCGTGGGCGCAAATCCCGGCGGTAGCGAGCCGCTGGCCAGCACGTGGGGCGCGAGGATCGGCGATGTGCAGGTCGGGTCTGCCGAGTCGAAGTAGACGGAGTTGCCGGTGGCCACGTCGACCGCGCCCACCGATAGACGCACTTTGTCGGAACCGTGCCCGGCGTTGATGCGATCGAAATCCACCAGCCGCTCCAGCGTGGAGATCATGGGTGAAGTGTCATACCAGCTCAGCGCGCCCGGGGTGCCTTGCGGCTGCAGCGGCGCGGGGGGAAACCGGGGGCTGAAGAAACCGGGCACGCCAAGCATGGCGGTTTGCGCTGCACTGGAGGCATTGAACAAGCCGCGCAGACCGTCACCCCATGGCGCAGGTGGCAAGGGCGACAGCAGCTGTGAGGAGACGCAGTCCCAGAACTCGCGCAGCCGCGCCACGCGGCGTTCGGGTGGGTTGCCTGCGATCAGCGCGGCGTTGACGGCACCGATCGACACCCCTGCGACCCACTCAGGTGCGATGTCGCGCTCGGCCAGTGCCTCGTAGACGCCGGCCTGGTACGCACCGAGCGCGCCACCGCCTTGCAGCACCAGCACACAGCGCTCAGGGGGTTCATCCGGACGGCGCGCCTCGCTGGGCGGGGAGGAGGGGATTGCGGACACGTGGGGCCTTGTCAGAGAGCAGAAGCGGAGCCTGGATGCTGCGAGGCAGTATAGGTCGCGTGGTCATGCGCACTGAGCCGCGCGGCGCCTGCCTGCTGGCCATAATCGGCCGCTTTTCCACTGTCTTGTATTGAAGGAATCCGCATGAACCGACTGTTGCCCGCCGCCGTCTTGACCCTGGCACTTGCACCGCTGTCCTGGGCGCAATCCACGCCCACATCGGCCGCCGAAGCAGCCAAGGAAACTGGCGCCCAGGTCACGGCCAGTGGCCTGGTCTACCGTTCGCTGAAAGACGGCGAGGGCACCAGCCCGGGCGCCAGCGACAAAGTCAAAGTGCATTACCGCGGCACGTTCCTGGACGGCCGCGAATTCGACAGTTCCTACAAACGCAATGCGCCCATCGAGTTCCCGTTGAACGGCGTGATCCCGTGCTGGACCGAAGGCGTGCAGAAGATGAAGGTGGGCGGCAAGGCCAAGCTGACCTGCCCGCCAGCGATCGCATACGGCAACCGTGGCGCTGGCAACGTGATTCCGCCCAACAGCACACTGCAGTTCGAGGTGGAATTGCTGGGCATCAACGGGCGCTGATCCAAGCGCACCGCCTGCTGGAGCCGCACTCGGGTCAGGCGGTTGACTCGCCCCGGAGCTGCACGCGGATCATGCGTCGTACACCGTGTCCAGCGAGCGGAAGCCCTTGATCTCCATCGGATTGCCGAAGGGGTCGCAGAAGAACATGGTCCATTGCTCGCCGGGCTGGCCGGCAAATCGCTGCTGCGGCTCCAGGATGAAGTCCGTCGCCTCGTCCTTGAGCCTCTTGGCCATGGCCTGCCAATCGTCGAGCGCCAGGATCAGCCCGAAATGCGGCATGGGCACCAAGGCATCGCCCACGCGCCCGGTGCGCGCGGTCGCAAATGGCTCGCCCAGATGCAGCGAAATCTGGTGGCCGAAGAAGTCGAAATCCACCCAGGTCTCCGTACTGCGGCCTTCACGGCAACCCAGCACGCCGCCGTAGAAGTGGCGGGCTTGGTCGAGATTGCGTACGTTGAAGGCCAGGTGGAAGATGCTCTGCATGGGTGCTCAGGAAGTGGATGTGGGACGGCGGACATTGTCGGATGCTTTGCCGCCGGAGCGCGTCGCCCGCGATGTCGGGTTGACGAGTGCGCCGTGACAGGGGCTGCGGCATTCGCGGAGAGAGGCGCGGCCGGTCGGCAACACAACGCTGACGCTGATGCACCGTCTTTAGTTGACATAATATACATCGTATAACGTAAGCGACGAAGGCCTCCGACCGCGGCACCGCCTCGACCCAGCACTCCAACATAGCTTACCGATGTCGTGCGGCAGCGCCACCTGCCCGCATCACATGCCGCTCGAACGCTATAGGTACATACTCTAGGCAACTGGGTCGTACGCCCATCAATCCGAGCGGGGTAGCGCCATGCATGAATTCCTCAGAAACAACCGAGAGGAGCTGACGGAGCGCTGCAAGGCGAAAGTTGCCCAGCGCCCACGACGTGCAGCCACTGCCGAGCAACTGAAGAACGGTGTCCCCCTCTTTTTGGAGCAGTTGATCACAACGCTGCATGCTGAGAGTGAAGGTCACGCGGGCGAGAGCTTGAGGATTTCTGGCGGCTCGGGAGGCGACTCTAACTCCCTGTCGGAAATCGGCGTGACTGCTACCGCGCACGGAAAGCAGCTGCTGGAACTTGGATACACGGTAGACCAGGTCGTGCATGACTACGGTGACCTCTGCCAAGCCATCACGGGTCTAGCAGTGGAGCGGGACGCGCCGTTCAGCGTGGAGCAGTTCAAGACCCTGAACCGCTGCTTGGACAACGCAATCGCCGACGCGGTGACGGAGTTCACTGCTCAGCGCGATGTAACGGTGGCCCGCCGCAGCTCCGCCGAAGCCACCGAGAGACTCGGCTTTTTGGTGCACGAGCTGCGCAACTCACTTCAGACTGCCACGCTCGCGTTCAGTGCCTTGGAATCTGGCCAACTGCCGGTTGCCGGCGCGACCGGTGGGGTGCTGAAGCGCAGCTTGCTCGCCCTGACGTCGCTCGTTCAACATGCCCTCGATGAGGTGCGGGTTGCCGCCGAGCCGCAGTTGAACAGCGACAGTGACGTGTTCTCGCTCTCCTCCTTTATCGGGGAGGCCGGCAACGCGGCACACCTGCAGGCTATTGTGTGGAAGTGCCCCCTCATCGTGAGGAATGTTGACCCGCACGTTCAAATCCAAGGAAATCGAGAGCTTCTTCTCGGCGCCCTATCCAACCTGCTCCAGAACGCTTTCAAGTTCACGCGCCCTCAAACGGAGGTGTCGCTGAACGCTTATGTGGACGGAGCGGGTGCTGTCTTGATCGAGGTGGAGGACCACTGCGGTGGGCTCGCCCCGGGCGCCGCCGAAATCTTGTTCAGGCCTTTCTCCCAGCAACACGTAGACAAGACTGGACTGGGCCTTGGGCTTGCCATCGCGCGCAGTAACGTGCAGAAAGCTGGTGGCACCTTGAGCGTGCGAGATGTGCCCGGCACGGGGTGCGTATTCACCATTCATCTTCGCGCACATCGACCGGAACTGCGCCAGAAACAGCCGCTGTAATCTGTCGCAGCAATTTCAACAGGACTAGCTCACCGCTACGGCTGGCAGGGGCCGCGTTCGGGGGGATGAGTGGCGTCATCCGCCGTGTCGTTGCGTCTGTCGCATCTGTGTTGCGCGCAACATTTCGCTTGTAAGCGAACGGTCTTTGCAGAGCCGCCAATCTGCGCCATGCGGTGAGCAATCGACTGCCTTGCCTACTTGGGTGTAGTCGCCTTTGACGGCCCTGTTGCGGCCCCTGTGCCGCCGCACAGAGTGTTACGTCCGCAGCCTCGAACTCCCATATCGGTGGGATGCCGCCACGGGGCGCATTGCTAACACTGGACGCCAACTACCAGGAGGTTCGTTCATGTCCACCGTCGCCACCACCTTTCGAACTGCAGCCAGCGCGCTGTGCCTGTTGCTGGCAGCTTGCGGAGGCGGCGGTGGCGACGAGCCCGACCCGCCCCCACCCCCGCCAGCGCCGCCCGCCGTGACGACGGCCATGGTCGGCCCGGCGGGCGGCACGGTCACCGGTGCGGGCGGCGCCCGCATCGTGGTGCCGCCCGGTGCGCTCGCGCAGGAAGTGGCGTTGAGCATCACGCAACCTGGCGTCGGCGCCCCTGCCCTGCCCGCCAGCGCGACGCCCTTTGGCCCCGTGCTCACGCTCACGCCGCACGGCACGCGGTTCAAGGTGCCGGTGCTGGTGAGCGTGCCCTTCGACCCTGCGCTCGTTCCGGCCGGCACCGAGCCGGCGCTCTACAAGACCTTGCCCGGCGAAGCCGCCTGGGAGCCCGTCACCGGCACCCAGCTGCAGGCCGACACGCTGACGGCGGCGGTGCAGAGCTTCTCGTCCTTCAACGTGGCCAGCCCGCCACCGGTGACGCGCGACGACCCGGTGCGCGAATGGTCGTTCGCTCTGTTCCCGGGCAGCGGCATGGGCGAATCGCTGTTCGACGCGGACCGACAAGTGGGCGGCCGGCTCGAGGAAGTCGCGACCTACGGCGGCACGCCCTTCGATGCGGCCCTCGTGCTGTCGTCGCAGACGCTGCCATTCGACAACCTGGCCAATGGCTACGTGTTCGGCAGCCCGAACGGGGTCACCTACGGCGTCTTTGCCGAGGCGCCCAGCGCCGACCTGGGCGGGCCTGACCCGATCGGTTCTATCACGCGGCTCAGGCAGACGCAGAGCTACATCAAGAACGCCGACACCGCGACGTTGAGCTTCACGCTGACCGATGTGCAGATCGATCTGATCGATTTCGGCGCCCGGGCACCGGCCTCGCGCTTGCTGACGGCCGAGGTGCTGCTCTCCGTCGGCGCCTACACCGACGGTTCGCGCAGCAACTATTTCTTCTACACCGCCGGGCGTGCCTTCGTGCATGGGAGCAAGAACTTCTTCGCCTTCCGCGCGCAAGACGAATCCTTCTCGCAAAGTCCGCTGTGGGACACGGCGAGAGACTTCGACTTCGAGCATGACACCCGGTTCACCACGACGCAGGCAGGCAGTTGCGTGGGCAGCCGGGGGCGGCTCAAGCTCAAGCGGCCGCGCACCTATGCCGTGGACCTGTCTGGCGTACGCGTCGGTCAGGAATTCACGCTGCACGTCGACACCCACGCCAAGGCGATCAACCGGCGCGGCGGCTTCTCGGTGGGCGACTGCGAAGGCACCTACGCCGCCGCTTACCTGCGAGATCCGCTGAAGATTGGCGGCGTGACGCTGACGCACACCGGTATCGCCGCAACCAACCGGCCCCAGGACCCGCCGCCGGTCCAGGTGGTGCTCGCCCCGGCCGCCTGCGTGCCCGGCCCTGCGCCGGACCCGGCGGCCGGCACCCTGCAGTTCGAGGCGGCGGCCTTTGCCGTCAGCGAGGCCGCCGGTGTCATGCCCACGGTGTCCATCACGCGCAGCGGCGGCAGCACCGGCGCCGTCACCGCCACCTTGCGCACCGCCGACGGCACGGCGCAGGCCGGGCTGGACTACACGCCCGTCGCCGCCACGGTCTTCTTCGCCGATGGCGAGCTGGGGCAGCGCATCGTCGAAGTGCCGACGCTGCCGAACACCGCCATCGGCGGCAACAAGACGGTGTTGCTGCAGCTCTCCGACCCCGGCGGCTGCGCGGCACTGGGCGCACAGGCTTCGGCGGTGCTCACCATTGAAGACGACGAAGACGCCAACCCGCCCGCGCCGCGCGGCGCGGGGTTGGACACGACGTTCGGCAGCAACGGCAAAGCAGTTGCTGCGGGCTTCGGTGGCACCGGCACGGCGATGGCCGTGCAACCGGACGGCAAGATCGTGATGACCGGCGGGGCGAGCGACGCGTTCCAGCTCGCACGCTTCCTGGCCGACGGCCGGCTCGACACCGGGTTCGGCAGCGGCGGCGTGCTGCGCACCGACCTCATCAACAACGCCTTCGTGCAGGAGACCGCGCGCGCCGTGGCCATCCAGGCCGACGGCAAGATCGTGGTGGTGGGCGACACCCGCGTCGGCTCGCCCTTCGGCTTCGCGCTGGCGCGCTATCTGGCCGATGGCACCCTGGACACCGGCTTCGGCACCGGCGGCACCGTGCTCGGTGGCGTGGTGGGCCGCGCGTTCGCGGTGGCGATCCAGCCCGATGGCCGCATCCTCGTGGCCGGCGACGACACCGCGTCCGAGAACTTCAGGCTGGCGCGCTACCTGCCCGATGGCCGTCTGGACGCGAGCTTTGTCAGCGCCGGCCAGGTGCTGACCGACATCGCGGGCGGGCCCGATCTGGCGCGCAACCTCGTCGTACAGCCCGATGGCGCCATCGTGGCGAGCGGCACACCAATCGGCAACACAGGGCCTACCGGCGTTGCGCGCTATCGGGCCGACGGCAGCCTGGACACCAGCTTCGGCACCGGCGGCAAGCTGCTGGTCACGGCCGCGCGCGTGGGCGAGGGCCTGACCCTGCAGCCCGACGGCAAGCTGGTGCTGGTTGGCGACATCGACGTGGCCGCGCCATCGGGCACGACGACGCAGTTCGCGGCCGTAAGGCTGAACGCCAACGGCAGCGTCGACGGCGGCTTCGGCCAGGCCGGGCTCGTGACAACGGGTTTCACGACCCAGGGCGACGGGGCGCTCGCGGTGGCGCTGCAGGCCGATGGCCGCATCCTCGTGGCCGGCTTCAGCAGCCGCGTAAACGCGAACTTCTCGCTGGTGCGCTACAACGCCGACGGCGCGATCGACACGGGCTTCCTGGGCGGCACCGACGGCAGGACGGTGCTCGACTTCTTCGGCTTCGGCGATACGGCGGACAACGTCGCCATGTTGCCCGACGGCAGCATCGTGCTCGGTGGCTTCGCAACGGCCAACGTGGCCGGCTCGGGCTACGCGCTGGCGCGCTTCAATCCATGAGCGCCGTGAGCGCCGCGCACCTCACGGATGCGTTGGGCTATCTGGCGGCGTTGCTGGTGCTGGCGGCCTTCTGCATGCGCGACATGACGGCGCTGCGCTTGCTGGCGATCGCCAGCAACCTCGCTTTCATGGCGTATGCCATGTACGCCGGCCTGCAGCCCATCTTGTTGCTGCACGCTGTGCTGCTGCCCGTGAACCTGTGGCGTCTGATGCACGATCAGTGGGGCCTTGCAAGGTGGAGAGGGAGGGCGGCTGCGCCAAATGACGCGAACCCTGCGCATGCTGGCGACTGACTTCGCAGGATGCTCGAGCCTTGTGACCGCTGCAAGCAGACCCGATGCACCGAGCGTTGCGAACTGGCGGTAGCTTCGCAACCGAACCGATGAAGCGCTACCCCAGCGCTGTTTGCCGCCATCAGCGACTGCACAAGCATGTCTGCGCAAGTCGAGGGAGATTCCATCGCCCCCCTCCGCACCGGTGCCTGCCTGTCGACGCAGTTTGATTCAGCAGGGTTGGATGTCCGCCGCCGAACCGTCTGGGCTGGTGGCCGTCCAGCCGTCCAAAAGGTTGAGCAGATGGTCAGGATCCACTGGCTTCGCCAAATGCGCATTGAAGCCAGCGGCTGCGGTGGCGTCGCGGTCGTGCTGCGTACCCCAACCGGTGAGGGCGACGATGCGCGTGTCGTGAAGCCCCAGGTCGCCGCGCAAGCGCCTGGCAACCTCGTAGCCATTCATCAAGGGCAGACCGAGATCGAGGAGCACGACGTCCGGTGTCCACCGGGCAGCGATCCGCAGTGCTTGCGGCCCATCGGCCGCGCCTTTGGCTGCATGCCCTCCTGCTTCAATGAGCTCCACCAGGGTGGACAGCCCGTCCACGTTGTCCTCCACCACCAGCACACGGCCACGATGTCCGAGGGTCACGGGGAGCTCGCCGACGTGGACCCGTGCAGGCGTTGTCGCCAGCGGCAGCTCAACTGTGAAGGTGCTGCCACGATGGAGACCGTCGCTGCGCACGCTGACGGCGCCACCGTGCATTTCCATCAGGCGCTTGACCAGGGAGAGCCCGATGCCCAGGCCCCCATGGGCCTTCTGCCCCGTGTGCGGCAGCTGCGTGAACATTCCAAAAATCCGGCTCTGATCTTCAGCAGGGATCCCGAACCCGTTGTCCACCAACTCGACCAGGACCCGGGCGCCGTCGACCCAGGCCGTCAGACGGATGTCGCCTCCATCGGGCGTGTACTTGGCCGCGTTGTTCAGCAGATTGGTGAAGACTTGCACGAGCCGCGCGGGATCGGCGTGGATCAGCGCGGCTGTCGGTGGCAGCGCGACCGTAACCTGGTGCTGGGCCAACTGCAGAGCCGGGGTGGCGGCTTCCACCGCTTGTCGCACCAAAGGGCCGATGTCCACCACTTCGCGCTTCAGTTCAATCATGCCGCGATTGATCCGCGAGACGTCCAGCAGATCGTCGATCAACCTGGCGAGGTGCTTCGCCTGGCGCTCGATCACCTCGTGGGCACGGGCGTGCTGCGATGCCGTGGGCGCGCGCTTGACCAACGACAACGCGTACAGCATGGGTGCAAGAGGGTTGCGCAATTCGTGCGCCAGCGTCGCCAGAAACGCATCCTTGCGCCGGTCCTGCTCGCGCAGCAGCGCTGCATCGCGGACCCGTTCGATGTTGGTCCAGCACCGGTCGACCACGTCGGAGATGACGTGCAGGTCCTCGTCCGTCCATTGCCGCGGCGATGCCTGGTGCACCGCCATCATGGCCACCAGCCGGCCCGCCTTCACCAGGCCCGCGCACACGATCGCCTGGATGCCAATGGCGTTGAACATGCGCCCGCCGTCGCCGTCGCCCAGTTCGCGATCCACGTCGTGCACGACCAGAGGACGACCACTCCGCAAATTGGATGTCGCCTGCGTTCCGAACAAGGCCAGCGAGTACACGCCAGCGCTCGACGGCACGCCCGCACGAGACCAATCGCTGCGGATGGTGAAACGGTCGTTGTCATGCTCGACATCGGCATAGGCGCAGCGGGTTGCGTTCAGGTGCTCGCCCAGCAGTTGCGCCGTGATATGCATCACATCGGTCGCCTCGATCAACGGGCGGGTCGCGCGCTCGATGCTGTCGAGCAAGTGCAAGCGCTTCTGGACGGTGGCCTGCAGGACGGCCGCCTGTTTGCGAAGCGTGATGTCGATGGCCGTGCCGATCGCGCGTGTGCAGACGCCCGCGTCGCTGAAAAGGCCGCGGCCTTTGGCCGCCACCCACCGAACGACCCCGTCTTCCTTGCCGACGGTGCGATATTCCACGTCATAGACGGTGCGCCGACGCGGATCCTGTGCATCGGCAAAGGCTTGCACAACGAAGGGCCGATCGTCAGGGTGCAGACAGCTGACGAAGTCGTCGAGCGTCGCGCAAGCGTCCGCAGATATTCCGAACATGGCCTTGACGCGCGCGGGCCAATACAAGGTTCCCGTCGGCACGTCCACGTCCCACAGACCGACCTCGGCGGCGTCGATCGCAAGTCGCAGCTGCTCCTCTTGTTCCGCCAGGGACAAGCCGACCCGCGTGCCGCCGTGATTGCCTGAGTCCATGTCGTGGTTCCACGCCCGAAGACGTCCGTGTCCAAGCCGTTGCTGTGCCGATCACGCCATTATCCGCAGGCGGCGGACACATCCCGCGGTGAGACCGGCCGGCCTTGCCGGTCCTTGACGCGCAGCGATGTCACGGAGACCTTCGATGCAGTGGGCTGTGCTGCCGTCGCGCTGGCACCGAGCGGATCACCGGCGCTTTGGGGCGCTGTCGCCCGTTGCTGAGCCGCCCGATGCTGCTTCCGCCGACGCCTCTCGCGCCGCGCACGCGACTGCCTGGGTCCACACCAGCATCCAGTCAAGGACCTCCTCCAACGCTTCGTCGTCGGTGCGCCCGC
Organism: Rhodoferax sp. RT4P68; assembly: GCF_056521305.1. Taxonomy (NCBI): domain Bacteria; kingdom Pseudomonadati; phylum Pseudomonadota; class Betaproteobacteria; order Burkholderiales; family Comamonadaceae; genus Rhodoferax; species Rhodoferax sp. RT4P68. Next base: position 129,215 of record NZ_JBWMBB010000015.1, on the reverse strand, counting down.
TGCGCTTGAGGACGGCGAGCGCGTGGTCCGCGCCGTCGATGTCCGCACGCGTTGCCGATATGCCCAACTGCTGCATCAGCTGGTCGTGCTGAGATGCTTCTGCCAGTGCGTCCCGGGTGCCTCTGAGGAACAACATGGGAATGCCGATGTCGAGCAGGTGCGGCGCGCGCTCCAGTGACGGCTTGCCCGCAGGATGGAGCGGGAAACCCAGGAAGATCAGTCCCAGTACCCCGGGCAGCGGCTCCAGAGCTTGGGCCTGCGAGGTCATGCGGCCGCCGAAGGACTTGCCGCCAGCGAAGAGCGGCGACGCGGGCCACAACAGATCGGCGTGTCCGACCGCCGCGCGGACTGCTGCGTGTGCGACGGCAGGTGTGTCGACCCGCCGCTTGCCAGCCTCCGTGTACGGGAACTGGAACCGCAGCGTTGCGATGCGCCTCTCCGCCAGACCCGCAGCCACGCGCCGCATGAACACATGGTGCATGTCGGCACCGGCCCCGTGGGCGAAGACATAGGCTGCCTGGGGCTGGTCTCTTGCGGTGGCGACTGCGCTGACCGAACCACCGCCTGGGAGTTCGATCCGAAACTGCCGATCTTCCATTGGGTGGGGCCTAGGGGCTGTCGCTGCCGACAACGGGCAAGGTCAGCGTGGCCGGACACGCAGTCCAAGGCGCTGAGACTGAAGAGAGCGCCCCCATGCAAACTTGCCGGCGAGCTGCGCCTGGCAAGCCCGCACAGCTGAAACGCTGCCTGCTGGTTGTCCGTGTCGATGTATGCATGGCGTGCAGGATGTTAAGAACCGGGCACCGGTTGGTCCCGTGCAGATGTGAGTGTCGGGGTAGATGGACGCCCGTCCAAGCCTGTACTGCAAATGCGGCGCCGTCCTACCCAGCGGTCCGGCGTGGCGCACTTGAATGAACTGCGCGGTTTTCGCGTTTGGCAGGAGACCAAGATGCCCCAATCCAGCAAATCGGCCAAAGGTGGAAAAACTCATTCTCACAAGGACTCTGGCTCGAAGCCGAACGCCTCAGAGGAAACGGTCAAAAAGGCTGCGGACAAAAGCAATGCATCCCCGGTTGGACCGGCCCGGCATGGAGAAAAAAAGACGACACCCTGAGTACGACAGGTACGCCGGAGGGCGCGCGTACTCGACGTGTCTTGGTTGCAGATGGCAGCGGGGATTGCGGCGCACCCGGGCTCAATTCCGCGGCCGCCGCTGCTGGTCGTCAGCAAGCCGATGAAGCGGGAACCGCCCATGCCCTCCTCCACTCAAGTTCCTTCGTTTGGTAGCCGCAGCGAGGGAGGCGTGCGGCGCATCAGCCTCGCGACGCGTGCGGGGCAACCGATGCGCAATGCTGGCGCGGACTGGGGTCGGGCTCCTGGTGGACTCCCCCACTCCCGCGCGCTATCAATGCGGCGTTTCCCCTGACCATCGCGAGGCCCCGGGAGCTGATGGATCGCGGGGCGAGCCATGCGGCGCGGCGGTCCATGTCATTGCGCGCCGTGGTGCACTACCTCGATCTGTCGCATACGAGCGCGATGACTGTTCCGACGGCGGACGGGCACCGCGCTGCGCGGCATGGCCTGCGCAAGCCACCGCTGCCGGCAGTCCCCATCGTCCGCATTGTTGTGACCCAAGGCGCCCACCGGTTGCCCTCCGGTTGCGCGGGCCGGTGCATAGGCCAGTCCACCACCTTCGGTCTCGGCTGAATACACACTGATATGCCCCGAATTTTCAGACGCTACCCCCCAGCCTTGACGACGCAGATCACCGTCCTGTTCGGGACGCTGGTCGCAGCGCTAGCGGTGGCCCTGGTCCTGATCTTCGCAGAGCTCGTGCGCCACCAGGCGCATGGGCGCAATGCGGCGGAACTGACCGACCTGGCCGGCAATACGGCCACGCTGCTGGCAGAAGGTCTGCAGGCACGCAGCCGTGAGGTCGAAGTCTTCGCGCGCTCTCAGCCGCTGTGGCGCGACGGTCTGGACGCACCTGCCGCAATGGCGCTGATCGCGCGTATCCGGGCCATCCGGCCCGACAGCCTGTGGGTCGGTGTGGCCGATGCTGAGGGCATCGTCCGCGCCGCCTCCGACGACATCCTGCTCCGTCAAAACGTCTCGGACCGGCCCTGGTTCACTGCGGGTCGCAGTGCATTGTTCATTGGTGACGTCCACCCTGCGAAGCTGCTGGAGGGCAAACTGCAGGCACCGCCTGGCGGCGAGCCCCTGCGGCTGGTTGATTTTGCGGCGCCGATTCGCGTGGACGGGGTCTTGGTCGGTGTGCTGGGCGTGCACGTCAGCTGGGATTGGGCGCGCCAGGCGGTTGCACGCATCCTCCCCACCAACGCGCCCGACCGGGGCATGGAGGTCTTCATCTTCGACCGCTCAGACGAACTGATCTACGCGCCGCATGGTCGGACGACCGCCATGCGCAGCGCGGGCCAGCGGCTCCCTGTGACCGCGCGCGCCGAGGCCACGCGGCCGGTCCCGGCGGTTGAGACCGTGCCTTGGCGGGACGGCAAGGTCTACCTGACGTCCGTGGTTTCGCTGCCGCCACGTGCGGGAGCGCAAGACCTGGGCTGGCGCATCGTCGCCCGTGCGCCGAAGGACGGATCGCTCGCCCCGCTGCGCAACGCCGTCCTGCTTGCGCTCGCCATCGCCTGTCTCGTTGCGTTGGCTGTCGGGGCGGCAGCTGGCATGGGCGCGCGTCGCCTCGGCCAGGACCTGCGTCGCGTTGCCCATGCTGCCGAGGCGATGGAGGCACAAGGCGCGGACGCCGCGATTCCGGTTCTGCACAGCAGCCCCGAGGTGGCCATGCTCTCGGGCGCACTGCAACGCATGACACAGCGCTTGCTGGCCGCCAACGCACAGATGCAGGCGCGCGTTCGCGAGCGCACGGCGGACCTGGAAGAGGCGAATCGGGCGCTGGAACAGATGGTGCACCACGATGCTCTCACCGGGCTGTTGAACCGCCGCGGGCTCCACCTGCACGGCGCGCGGCTGGTGGCCATGGCCCGGCGCAACTTTAGTCCGCTGTGCTTGTTGATGCTGGACGCAGACCACTTCAAGGCCATCAACGACACGCACGGTCATCCGGTGGGCGACGAGGTGCTCCGGTTCCTGGCCGGCAGCTTGCGCGCGAGGTTGCGTTCAAGCGACATCATCGCGCGCTGGGGCGGTGAGGAATTCGTTGTCCTCTTGCCCGATTCATCCCTCGCACAGGGACAACAGATTGCCGAGCAGCTGCGTGAAGCGATCATGGCCCACCAGCACAGCGTCTGGGGGCGGGTGACCGTCAGTGTCGGCGTGGCCGAGTTGACTCGGCCCACCAGTCGGCTCGAAGACCTCGTCCGTCGGGCCGACGAAGCGCTGTATGTAGCCAAAGAGCGCGGGCGCAACCAGGTGGCGGCCGCCAGCGAACAGCTGTGATTGGTCCGCGGCGTCGTCGCTCAGGCACGCATTGCCAGCAGGGCCTCGCAACGGTCGACGCGGACTCGGCGACTGAACCGATCTTCGCGCCCCCAGCGCCGCAAGAGGTTGGCGTTCTGCCGTGGATCGACGTGGATGACCGCAGGCTAGCCCACGGAAGCCGCGGCCGGGTGGGCGATCCGGATCATCGCACTGGCCGGCGCATCCAGACCGCGACGCGAGGTGGCTGGCCGCCGAGCCAATCGAGATAGGAGTCGGCGCCGATCGCCTGATTGCCCGCGTGACGATTCGCCCTGCCCGGCTCGCAAAGCGGCCCCGCTTCAATCCGCCCGCCCGACAACTATTTCAACCAACGAAATAGAGCCGACAGATTGTCGGCGCGGTGAGGCGGCGCTGTTACATGTAGGCCATCGGCTTGTGCCTTGTCAGCCCCGGACTACGCTGGTGTGAATTACTTCACACCGGCTACTTTCCCCTCTGTCAGCATTATTGACGCATGAAATTCCAGGGTATTCCAGATCGCTCGCAAGCCCTTGATTCGCAAGGAATCTGTAACATTGGCACCGTCTTTGCGTTACAGATTGATACCTAACTCTTGGAATTTCAGATGCAAAAGATTTTGTTCAGCGCAATTTTGGCCACCAGCAGCCTGCTGTCGGTGTCCGCCCACTCGGCCACGATCAGCTTCGGCTTCACTCCCGACGCGCTGTCTGGCAAGACCACGCCGTTCCTCGGCGCGCCCAATGTGTTCGTCGAAACGCTGGACCGTACCGACGGCAGCTGCGGCCTGACCCAGCCTGGCGCCACCATCAGCGGCGGCAGCTACGCCTTTCGCAAGGGTGGAATTAACAACGTCGCCGCGCCTCCGCTGGGCGACAGCACCTGCTACGCCTACGGCCCGGCAGCTGCCGGCCAGGGCATCGGCACTCTGCCGGATGTCTCCAGCATCCCGCTGCCCGCAGGTGTGACCCCAGCCCAGGTGCTGGCCTCCGTGACGATCGACTACGCCGGCCTGGTCAGCACGCTGACCGGTGGCGCTTACCTGAACTACTTCGGTCTGTACTACGGCTCGATCGATGCCTACAACATGATCGAGTTCTTCGACGAGACCGGCGCGACGGTCGACGTCGTGTACGGCCAGGACATCATCGACCTGTGCTCACCCGCCTGCGCGCCCGGCAGCCAGACCGCCGCCGGCACGAACCAGTACGTCAATTTGTTCCTGGACGGCAACGAGACTTTCCAGAGCCTGCGTCTGTCCACCTGGGGCATCGCGGTCGAAGTGGACAACCTGGCCGTCGGCGTGGGCGTGCGCGCCGTGCCGGAACCCGCATCGCTGGCCCTGGTGGGCCTGGGCCTGGTGGCCTTCGGTGCCACCCGTCGCCGCAAGCAGCGCAACTGAGCGACTGACGATTCCTCCTGGCCCCCGTTCTGCGGGGTGCTCTTCAAGCCCCGCTCTGCGGGGCTTTTTTCATATCGATGCGTCGGCCACTAGCGTCATGTGAGGTCTCAAAACGGCGCGTCGGCCGACGTCAGAACCCTCCTTCGAGCTTCATAGCCCAGCGCCTGGGGCGATCCAAAGTGATGTTTTATGGGAGATCCGCATGACTGATCCCTTCGACGACATGACGCCTACGAACGCCTCCGCTGAGGCGCGCAGCTTGCGACAACAGGTCCGCGAGCTCATTGACTACGACGACGCCCGCGATAGCGCCCCGCAGGAGCACAACGTCACGTTGCTGGGAGCAGGCGCCTTTGCACTGTGCGCAATGCGTGCGTCGAGCCGGCTGGGCGCGGTCCTGCACGCCATGGTTGCGGGAGCCCTACTCCTGCGGGCGGCGTCCGGCCGCGACGGGCTACGTCGCTGGGCGGGGGCCCACCCAGCCCGGCCACCCCGCACGCATGGAGGCGCGACTGTTTCGGACAACTTCACCGCTCCAAGTCAGCGCAGCACGCCAGGGTTGTGAACGGAGGCGAGGTTACGCCCGGCGCTTCCGATCGATAGGAATCGGGGTGGTTCCTACTGCAGCCCCCCTTTCCACCGTCCCCTTGCCATCGCGATGGCGTGTCGAGAGATGAAGCCCAATCACTCAGGGGCCGAGGCTACAAGGCCCAAATGATGGCCATCGCGCGTGTTTCATGTCGCAATGCAGTGCGGCAAAAGGCGCTCGTACTCGTTCTTCACAACCCGATAGCACTCGCAGCTCCGGCCTTCCAGCGCCTTTCGGTCGATGACCGTGATACGGCCGCGGGCATAAGTGATGATGCCTGCTCGTTGCAATCTCACCGGACCCTCGGTCACACCCTCGCGACGAACCCCCAGCATGTTCGAGATCAGCTCCTGCGTCATGTTCAACTGGTTGCTGCTCAATCGATCCAGGCTCATCAGCAGCCACCGACACAGTTGCTGGTCCAGCAAGTGGTAACGATTGCAGACAGCGGTCTGCGCCATTTGTGTGATCAGGGCCTGCGTGTACCGCAGCAACAGGTGCTTGACGGGTATCGAGCGATCGAATTCGGCTTTGATCACTGCCGCGGGCAGCCGGTAACCCTGCCCACCACTTTGCACGACCGCCCGATTCGGCGTCGTGTCACCGCCCATGAACAAGGAAATTCCGACAAGCCCTTCGTTCCCGGCCACGGCAATTTCAGCCGACGCTCCTGTCTCCGTCACGCCGAAGTGATCTATCGGCGCGGGCCATGGACGACACGCGAGGCGGTCGAGCTGTCGACGCTGGCATGGGTGTCATGGTTCAACAACCTTCGCCTGCTCGAGCCTCTCGGCTACATCCCACCGGCCGAGGCCGAGGCAAACTAGTGGGCAGTCCACGCCGACTTTATTCACAACCAGAGAGAGAATCCAAAGGCCAAGCAGCCAATGTGGGCGTCAGACCAACCGGGTCTGGCTCAAGCCAGCAGGCCACCCTCGAAAACCCGGCGCGGTTCACATTGACTAACCTTATGTACAGCGTCTTCAAATTCTTGCACCTCCTCGGCGTGATTCTTCTTCTCGGCAACGTGACGGCCAGCGCGGTGTGGAAGGTGTTTGCGAATCGGACTCGAAATCGAGTCATCGTCGCCTTCGCGCAGAGGCTCGTGACATTCACCGACTGGTCACTCACGCTGGGAGGCGTTCTACTCGTCGCCGTCGGAGGCTACGGCATGGTCTTCCTTGCCGAGATGAATCTTTGGGTGGGATGGTTGCTTTGGGGACAGGGGCTGTTCGTAGCATCCGGACTGGTGTGGTTGATCAAGCTTGTCCCTCTTCAAATCGCGCAGTCTCGGTATATCGCGCGGTCTCACGCCGCGGGAGAAGTGGACCAGGAATACTGGGCGCTTTGCCGCGACTGGATTTTCTGGGGTGTTGTAGCAACCATTCCCCTTGTGATTGCGCTTTATTTGATGGTCGTGAAGTTTTGACCCCAGACGCGTGACGACATGGTCGTTACCGACTCGCGCACCACCCGACCCCGGCCACGAAGTCGGCCAGCACAAAAGACAGCGCAATGAGCAGTGCTTCGGTTGAGGCAATGTGATTGGCCCGTCTTCATACGGCGACCGGGATCGCCCGTGCACAGCAGGCCAATAGCCGTCGCCACTTGGTAGAGCTGCGATTACTGGAGGTCGCCGTCACGCGCGGCAAGGCCCGTCGGATGCACCACCGCGCCGCTCAATGCTGGTTGTCGGAATGCTCCGGCGCTTTACGGCTGCGGTCCAGCCATTCGCGATACAGCACGTTGCCCCTGCGCATGGCCTCGCGCGCTCTGCGCTCGCGCCATCGCACGATGAGGCGCCAACCTACGACGATCACGATCGGCACGAACACGACGGCGGCCACTGCGGCCAGCGCTGTCAGGTGATGGGTCGTTACGTCCAAGCGTGCCTCCAGAATCGGACCGTCACACTGGCCTCGTCAACACGTGACAGGACCGCGCCAATATAGCTGCGAGAAGCGATCTGCGACGCCGCTCGGGCCACTACCACTTGCCGCGCGGCTGCCGCTCCCGCACGTTCTTGCGGACAGCATCGGCGACATCCTGCCGCTGCGCCAAGTCGGCGAAATCGATCGCGGTCAGGCTCTGCTGGTTCTTCAGCGTCGGCACAGCGCCTTCGTCCAGCAGCAGCTTGACCGCTTCCAGCGTGCCGTAGCGCGCGGCCATCATCAGCGGCGTCGTTCGGTTCGGCGACTCCGCGTCGACGAAGGCATGCTCTTCCAGCAGCAGGCGCATGATCGCCAGATGTCCCTTGGTGGCGGCATAGTGCAGCGGCGTCCAGCCGGTCTTGTTGACGGCTGCACCCCTTGCGATGAGCGCTCTGCACACCTCCAGTTGGCCGCCCAGTGCGGCCATCATCAACGGGCTCTCATCGGCCTTGTTCAGCGATTCGACTTCGGTCTTTGGCCAATCCAGCAGCACCTGCGTCACGCGCGGCGCCGGCTCGCGGATCGCCAGATACAGGCCATGCTGGCCCGCAGGATCACGCGTATTGGGATCGAACCCGCGCCGCAGCAGGCCGGAGACGACACCGGCATCGTCGCGCTTGATGGCCGCGAAGAAGTCTTCGTACGAACCTGCATGTGCGGCCAGCGAACACCAGGCCAGCAGCATGAACGCCCAAGCGCGAAAGATTGCAGTCATACATCGGGCCGGAAAAGTCTGTCGAAGTTGGCGCTGGTCTGCTGCGCCACGGCTTGCACATCCATGCCGCGCACGCTCGCCACCTGCTGGGCAACGAAGGGGACGAACGACGGATTGTTGGTCTTGCCGCGGTGCGGCACCGGCGCCAGGTAAGGGCTGTCGGTCTCGATGAGGAGCCGGTCCATCGGCACGAAGGCGACGATGTCACGCAGATCCTGCGCGTTCTTGAAGGTGATGATGCCCGAGAACGAGATGTGGAAGCCGAGGTCAAGCGCCGCGCGCGCGACCACGTCGGTTTCGGTGAAGCAGTGGAACACACCGCCGGCGGCCCCGGCAGAGGCGTCTTCGCCCTCCTCCCGCAGGATGGCCAGCGTGTCGGCCGACGCGCTGCGGGTGTGGATGACCAGTGGCTTGCACACCTGCTGCGCCGCACGGATGTGCACGCGAAAGCGCTCGCGCTGCCAGTGCATGTCAGCCACCGAGCGCTCGCCCAGACGGTAGTAGTCGAGCCCGGTTTCGCCGATCGCGATCACACGGGCTCGCTGCGATCGGGAGACGAGATCGTCCACTGTCGGTTCCTGGACATCCTCGTTGTCCGGGTGCACGCCCACGCTGGCCCAGATGTGGGGATGCGTCTGCGCGATGCCCTGCACGGTGTCGAATTCTTCGAGCGTGGTGCAGATGCACATGGCGCGGCTGACCTGTGCGGCCTGCATCTCCTGCAGGATCTGCGGCAGGCGCGCCAGCAGATCGGGGTCACTGAGGTGGCAATGAGAGTCGGTGTACATGAAAGGCTGGAACGAAGGCGGCAGCAACAAGGGCTGCCCGAGGCACGGCAGAGCCGCGCGTCAGATGGTCTGGGTCGGCCGGTCGGACGACAAATGCCCGCTCAGCATGTCTTCGATCTTGGCCTTGAGCAGGCGGGACTTCTCGTCCTTGGGAAACTGGATGCCCACGCCCTGCGTGCGGTTGCCTGCAGCGCGCGGCGGCGTGACCCAGGCCACGCGGCCGGCGATCGGGTAGCGCTGCGGATCTTCCGGCAGCGACAGGAGCACGTAGACGTCGTCGCCCAGCTGGTACTCGCGCGAGGTCGGAATGAACATGCCGCCCTCGGAGAACAGCGGAATGTAGGCCGCGTACAGCGCCGCCTTTTCCTTGATGGCCAACTGGACCACACTCGGGCGCGGTGACGACGGGGTGCTGCTCATGGGCGCGAGTTTAGGGTGGATTTCGCCAGGGCCACAAGCGCCTCCATCATCAGTCCGGCGTTCAGCGGGTGTTCCGCCACCCGGGCGCTCTGCTGCAGGCTGCGCGACCAACGCAACAAGGCCGGCAGACGCACCTTGGCGGGCAGGTCGGCGCTTTGGAAGAAGCGCGGCGCGCCGCCGTTGGCCGCCACGGTCATGTCGTGGCAGAGCTTCTGCAGCGCGCCGACGGCGTCCGCCGGCGACCAGCCACTGACCGCCGCCACGTCGCCGCGCGCCATGGCCGCCGGCACGGCCGACCAACTCCTGGCGGTGACGCCCTCCTGCGCCATGCGCAGGGCCTCCTCCGGCCGGCCCCCGGCCGCCGCGAGCAGCACCGGCACATCGGCCGCCGCGACACCGGCTTGCGCCTGCAGCCAGCCAGCCGCCGCCGGCACGTCGGGCCAGGCCATCTGGTGGCCCATGCAGCGGCTGCGGATGGTGGGCAGCAGCAAGTGCGAAGCGCCTGTGGCCAGCACGAAGCGCACGTCGCCCGGCGGCTCTTCCAGCGTCTTCAGCAGGGCGTTGGCGCTGATGTGGTTCATGCGCTCGGCGGGATAAACCAGCACCGCCTTGCCGCGGCCGCGTGCGCTGGTCGTCTGCGAAAACTCGACAGCGTCGCGCATCGCCTCGACGCGGATCTCGCGGCTCGGCTTGCGCTTCTTGTCGTCGATTTCGGCTTGCGACTTTTCGTCCAGCGGCCAGCTCAGCGCCACCATGGCCGTCTCGGGCATCAGCACGCACAGATCGGCATGGGTGCGTACCTCGATCGCATGGCAGCTCGTGCACTGGCCGCAGCCGCCATCCGGCCCGGCGCGCTCGCACAGCCAGGCCTGCACCAGCGACAAGGCCAGCTCGTACTGCCCCAGGCCAGACGGCCCCTGCAGCAGCCAGGCATGGCCACGCTGCGCCAACAGGTCGGCGCGTTGGCGGTGCAGCCAGGGCGCCAAACTCATTTCAGCAACCCCGGCTGCGTGGCCACCATGATCGCCATCCAGCCGCGGCGAACCACGGCAGCGGTGATCTGCTGCCAGACAGTGTGGCGCGCCAGCGCGGCGTCGATGCGTACGAAGCGCTGCGGGTGCTGCTGCGCCCTCTCGGCATAACCGGCCGCCACCCGCGCAAAGAATTCGCCGGGTTCGGCCTCGAAGCGGTCGGGCGCGCGCGTCGCGGCCAGCCGTTCGGCCGCCACAGCGGGGGCCAGGTCGAACCACAGCGTCATGTCCGGCTGGCGCAGCGTCTGCGCAGGCGCGCCGGGCACCTGCTGCACCCAGCCTTCGAGCACCCCGAGCACCCCGGCATCGAAGCCCCTGCCCGCACCCTGGTAGGCAAAGGTGGCATCGGTGAACCGGTCGCTGATGACGACTTCGCCGCGCGCCAGTGCCGGCTCGATCACACGGCGCAGATGGTCGCGCCGACCGGCGAACACCAGCAGCGCCTCGGTCAGCGCGTCCATGTCTTCGTGCAGCACCAGCGTGCGCAGCTGCTCGGCCAGCGCGGTGCCACCGGGTTCGCGCGTCTGCGTGACGGTACGGCCCTGCGCCCGGAAGGCTGTTGCCAGCGACTCGATGTGGCTGGACTTGCCGGCCCCGTCGATGCCCTCGAACGTGATGAAGATGCCGCGTGCTTGCATGGTGGTCAGCGGCGCTTGGCCGCCCGGTGCCGCACAAGCCGCGCCGCGCAAGGCCGCGTTCGAAGCAGGGCTGGGTGTGGAGGGCTGCGCATTCAGGGCGCGCGCTGGTAGCGGTTGACGGCCCGGTTGTGTTCGTCCAGCGAGCTGCTGAAGTGGCTGCTGCCGTCGCCCCTGGCGACAAAGTAGAGCGCCCGCGTCTCGGCCGGTTGCACTGCTGCCAGCAGTGCCTGCAGGCCGGGCATGGCGATCGGCGTGGGCGGCAGGCCGGCGCGCGTATAGGTGTTGAAGGGCGTGTCGGTCTGCAGGTCGCGCCGTCGCAGGTTGCCGTCGAAGCGCTCGCCCATGCCGTAGATCACGGTCGGGTCGGTTTGCAGCAGCATGCCGATGCGCAGGCGGTTGTGGAACACACCGGAAATCTGCGCGCGGTCTTCACCGCGGCCGGTTTCCTTCTCGACGATGCTGGCCAGGACCAGCGCCTGCTCGGCCGTCTTGACCGCCACCGTGGGCAGGCGCTGCGCCCAGGCAGCGTCGAGCTGCTTGTCCATCGCCTGCAGTGCGCGCTTGAGCACGTCCACATCGCTGCTGCCCTTGGCATAGGCGTACGTGTCCGGAAAGAAGCGGCCCTCGGCCGCCACGCCGGGGCGGCCCAGGGCGGCCATCAGCGCTGCGCTGTCCATGGTGCGGCTGTCCGGCTTCAAGGCATCCGCCTTGGCCAAGGCCTCGCGCATCTGGCGGAAGGTCCAGCCCTCGACAAAGGTCACCATGCGAAGCGCCTGCTCGCCACGCACCAGTTTGTCGAGCAAGCTGCGTGGCGTGGTGCCAGGCGGCAGCTCGTAGCTGCCGGCGCGGATCTGACGCGACTGGCCAGACAGCCGAAACCACCAGTAGAGGGCCACGGCTGGCACCTGCACCCCACCCTGCTCCACCGCTGTGGCAATGGCGCGCGCGCTGCTACCCGGCGCGATGGTCAGGTCGGCAGGTTTGCCGGCGAGCGCGGGCGCCATCGGCAGCGGCCGGTCGAGCCACCACCAGCCAGCCGCGAACAGGGCACAGGCCGTCAACACCAACACGATCAGTCCACGACGCACAGCCCTACCGCCCTTGAGAAAAACAACCGGCCATGATAATTGAGCGATGAATCACCCACTGAACGGCCTGGCCGCGTTGTCGCACCTGGGCGTGATCGCTGTGCAGGGCGAAGAGGCTGCCAAGTTTCTGCACGGCCAGCTGACGCAGGACTTCTTGCTGATAGCCCCCGACCACGCCCGGTTGGCCGCCTTCTGCTCGGCCAAGGGCCGCATGCAGGCCAGCTTCATCGGCCTGCGCTGGTCGGCCGACACACTGCTGTTGGTTTGCCCGCGCGATGTGCTGGCGCAGACGCTCAAGCGCTTGTCGATGTTCGTGCTGCGGGCCAAGGCCAAGCTGCGCGACGCCACGGCCGAGTTCCAGCTGCACGGCCTGGTCGGCGACGCCGCAATCCAACTGCTGCCGACACCGCAGGCGCCGTGGCAGCGCAGCGAAGTGGCGGGCGGCGTCGGCGTCAGCCTGTACCCGGCCGACGGCCAGCCCCGCCTGCTGCTGGTCCGCCCGCTCGAAGCGCCGGCCCTGGCCGGCCCCGAGTTGCCACTGCCCGTGTGGCAATGGACCGAGGTGCGCAGCGGCGTCGTGCTGGTGGCCCTGCCGCTGTTCGAGGCGCTGGTGCCGCAGATGTTGAACTACGAATCCGTCGGCGGCGTGAGCTTCAAGAAGGGTTGTTACCCGGGCCAGGAGGTGGTGGCGCGCAGCCAGTTCCGCGGCACGCTGAAGCGCCGGGCCTATCTGGTGCATGCGACGCATGACATCGGAGCGGGGCAAGAGGTGTTCCAGGCCACCGATGCCGAGCAGCCCTGTGGCATCGTCGTGCAGTCAGCGCCGAATCCGGCTGGCGGCTTCGACGCCATGGTCTCGCTGCAGATCAGCGCCGCCTCTGAGGGCGATATGCATGTGGGCGCGGCCGACGGCCCTGCCCTGTCACTGCAGTCCCTGCCCTACGCACTGCTCGACGACGTCTGAGAGCGTGCCGCAAGCGGCAGCACCATCTCGACATGGGCGATGCCGACCTCCTCGAACGGCTCGCCGCGCACCGTGAAACCCAGGCGCTGGTAGAAACCTTCGGCGCTGCGCTGCGCGTGCAGCACGACTTCATGATCGCCCCGCTCGGTGGCTGCCCGCACCAGCGCGTGCAGGATCTCGGCACCATGCCGCGCACCGCGCACGCCGCGTCGTACCGCCATGCGGCCGATCTTGGCGACGCCCGGTGACGGCTGCAGCAGCCGGCCGGTGGCCAGCGGCTGGTCGAGGCGGTTGGTCAGCACCGCATGCAGGGCCGTGGCGTCGGCCGCGTCCCATTCGTCCTCGCGCGCGATGCGCTGCTCCTCGATGAAGACTTCGGTGCGCACGCGGCGCGCTTCGTCCTGCAGCGCGTCCCAGTGGCCCAGCCGCAGTTGCGTAACCGGGCGGCCGGCCTCGAAGTCCAGCAGCAGGCTGCGCAGTTCGTCCGGCACCGGCTTTGCGCGCTGCTGCGCCACATCGGCAAACACGTACACCAGCTCCGCCGTGATCAGCAACTGGTCGCCGCGGAAGATCGCACCGGCGAAGCGCATGGACGAACGGCCGATGTGCTCGCAGCGCAGCGCGACATCGAGCTGGTCGTCATTGCGGGCCGAGGCGTGGTATTCGACGGTGGCCTTCTTGACGAACAGCTCGCCGCCCAGCAGCGCGAAGCTCTCGTCGTACGGCAAGGCCAGCGCCCGCCAGTAGTCCGACACGGCGACGTCCAGATACATCAGATAGTGGGCGTTGAACACGATCTTCTGCATGTCCACCTCGGCCCAGCGCACGCGCAGGCGGTGAAAGAATCGGAAATCCTGGCGCTTCATGTCATCCCTCTCAATCGGTGTGGAAGGCCTGCGCCAACGCGCGTGCCGCGTCGGCATGGGCCGCGCGCGCCTGCGGGATCGCCCGGCCCATCTTGATGAATTCGTGCACCACGCCGCGGTAGATCTCCAGATCCACCACGACACCGGCGGCACGCAGTTTGTCGGCGTACAGCACGCCTTCGTCCACCAGCGGGTCGCATTCGGCCAGGCCGATCCAGGCCGGCGCCACGCCCTCGACATCGTCGGCATTGAGCGGCGCGAAGCGCCAGTCGGCGCGCGCGGCCACATCCGGCTGGGCCTGGTCGAAGAACCAGCGGATGGCCGCAGCCTCCAGCACGAACCCTTGTGCGAACCGCTGGTGCGACGGTGTGTCCTGAAACGCCACGCAGCCGGGGTAGAACAGCAGCTGCAGCGCCAGCGGCAAACCGGCGTCACGGGCCATGATCGCGCAGGCCGCAGCCAGCGTGCCGCCCGCACTGTCGCCACCCACCGCCAGCCGGCGACCGTCCAGACCGAGCAGGTCCGCTTCGCCGGCCAGCCACTGCAGCGCGTCCCACGCGTCGTCATGGGCGGCCGGAAAGCGGTGCTCGGGCGCCAGCCGGTAGTCCAGCGACAACACGGCGCAGCCAGCCCGGTGCGCCAGCTCGCGGCACAGCACGTCGTGCGTGGCGACGCTGCCGATCGTGAAGCCGCCGCCATGCAGGTACAGCAGCACGGGCAAGGCGTCGTCGGTCCGGGGCGCCACCAGCCGGGCGGCCAGTGTGTGCCCGGCCCGCGCGGGAATTTCCAGGTCTTCCACGCGCGCCAGCTCGCGCCTTGAAATCTCCAGCACGCCGGCCCCGGCCGCATAGGCCAGGCGCGCCTGCTCCGGCGCCAGGGTGTGCAACGGCGGGTGCCCGGCACGCGCCATGCGGTCGATCACGCTGCGCATGGACGCGCTCAGCAGCGTCCTGGGGTCGAGGTTCGGCCTCACGCGGCAGCGCCCTCGTCGGACGGCAGTGTCCAGTCAAAAGGGTCCTGCTGCAGCACCATGTCGATGTCCAGCCCCAACAGCAACCCCACCTCGCCCGGGAAGCTGGTGGCCAGCGCCTTGTCGTCGTAGTGCGCTTCGCGTGCGCGGGCGCGCCACGCGGCCAGATTCAGCAGCCCGGCCATCGGCTCGTGCGCGTCGCGCTCGAACGGTGCAGCCTGATGGGCCAGCGCATCGACAACCACCGGCGGAAAACCCCAGCGCCGCGCCAGCGCCGCGCCGACCTCGGCATAGCTGTAGCCCATCCGGCGCAGTTCCACCCGTCCACGGCGCAGGTCGAACGGGCCGGCTGTGGCGTTCAGCGCCACCATGTCCTGCGGCCGCTCGGCCTGCAGCACCAGCTCGCCGATGGCGTGGACCAGCCCAGCGGTGTAGGCGATGGCCTGGCTCTGGCGCACCTGCGCGGCCAGGGCCCGGGCCAGCTTGGCCACATGCACGCTGTACCGCCAGAACTGCGGCAGTGCGAGGCCTGGCGCCGACCGCAGCCCCCCGGCCATCGCAGCGGCCGACGCCAGCGGCCGCAGATCGGCGACCTGCAAGACAGCCAGCGCCTGGGCGATGCTGGCGATGCCCTGGACACCCGGCTCGGCCGTTATGGGCTGCGGCTGCGCCTGCGCTTGCTCATTGGCCAGACGGAGCAGGCGCGCCGCCAGGCCCGGGTCACCGGCGAACAGCTGGTTGAGCTTGCGCAGGTCAGGCTGCTCGCGTGCCAGCTCGCTCATCAACAGCGCGACGCTCTTGGGCATGCTGGGCAACGCGATCTCGCCCGCCAGCAGATGGTCGAGGTCCATGGTGGTTCGCGCCGCGTACCTGGAGAGAGGTGTGCGTCGCCGGCGTCAGCGCTTGGCCGCCTGCAGGCGGGCGAAGGCCGATGCCATGGCAGATGGCGATGCCGTGTCCTGACGTCCTGCCGGGCGCCCGCCCCGCTGGCCGGCGCCAGCGTGTTCGAAGCGGTTCTCACGCGGGGCGTCGCGCCGCGCCGCTGCGGCGTCCAGCTTCATGGTCAGGCTGATGCGCTTGCGCGCCGCGTCCACCTCCAGCACCTTGACCTTGACGATGTCGCCGGTCTTGACGACCTCGCGCGCGTCGGTGACGAACTTGTTCGACAGCTGGCTCACGTGCACCAGCCCGTCCTGGTGCACGCCCAGGTCAATGAAAGCGCCGAACGCCGCCACGTTGCTGACCGTGCCCTCCAGCACCATGCCCTCGGTCAGGTCCTTGATGTCTTCCACACCGTCGTTGAAACGGGCGACCTTGAAATCCGGCCGCGGGTCGCGGCCCGGCTTTTCCAGCTCGGCCAGGATGTCGCGGACCGTGATGACGCCGAAGCGCGCGTTGGCGAACAGCTCGGGCTTGAGCGTCTTGAGCATCTCGGCGCGGCCCATCAGCTCCTGCACCGGCCGCGCCGTGTGCGCGAGGATGGTCTCCACCACCGGGTACGTTTCCGGGTGAACGCCGGTCATGTCCAGCGGGTTGCTGCCGCCGCGGATGCGCAGGAAGCCGGCGCTCTGCTCGAAGCTTTTGGGCCCCAGGCCCGTCACCTCCAGCAGCTGCTGGCGGGTGGCAAACGCGCCATGGCTCTCGCGCCAACGCACCACGGCCTTGGCCACGCTGGGCGACAGGCCCGAGACGCGCGACAGCAGCGGAACGCTGGCCGTGTTCAGGTCAACGCCGACGGCGTTCACGCAGTCCTCGACCACCGCCTCCAGCGTGCGCGCCAGCTCGCTTTGGTTCACGTCGTGCTGGTACTGGCCGACACCGATCGACTTCGGGTCGATCTTGACCAGTTCGGCCAGCGGGTCTTGCAGGCGCCGCGCAATGCTGGCGGCGCCGCGCAGGCTCACATCTACATCCGGCATTTCCTGCGAGGCGAATTCGCTGGCGGAGTAGACCGAGGCGCCGGCCTCGCTGACGACCACGCGCTGCATCTCGGCGTCCGGCGCAACTTTCTCCAGCCGCTTCATCAGGTCGGCGGCCAGCTTGTCGGTCTCGCGGCTGGCCGTGCCGTTGCCAATCGCAATCAGGTTCACGCCATGCTTGGCGCACAGCTGGCCCAGCGTGTGCAGCGACCCTTCCCAATCGCGCCGCGGCTCGTGCGGGAACACGGTGCCGGTGTCCACCAGCTTGCCGGTGGCATCGACCACGGCTACCTTCACGCCGGTGCGGATGCCCGGGTCCAGGCCCATCACCACGCGCGGGCCGGCGGGCGCAGCCAGCAGCAAATCGCGCAGGTTGTCCGAGAACACTTTGATGGCCACCTTCTCGGCGTCTTCGCGCAGCCGCGTGAACAGGTCACGCTCCGTCGACAGGCTGAGCTTGACGCGCCAGGTCCAGGCCACGCACTTGCGCAGCAGGTCGTCGGCCGCCCTGCCCTGGTGGCTCCAGCCCAGGTGCTGGGCGATGCGGCCCTCGGCCAGGCTGGGCACGGGCGTGCCGGGCTTGGCGCTGGCCGGCGCCTGCGCTTCGGGCAGCACCAGCTTGGCGTCCAGGATGTCCAGAGCGCGTCCGCGGAACACCGCCAGCGCACGGTGCGAGGGCACGCGGCCGATCGGCTCGTCGTAGTCGAAATAGTCGCGGAACTTGGCCACATCGGCGTGGTGCTCGTCCTTGCCGCTGGCCAGTTTGCTTTGCAGCAGGCCCTCATTCCAGAGCCACGCGCGCAGGCCCTGCACCAGCGTCGCGTCTTCGGCCCAGCGTTCGGCCAGGATGTCGCGCACGCCGTCCAGCACGGCGGCCACCGTGGTGAAGTCGTCGCCGTTCTCGCTCTTCTCGGCTTTCACAAATGCAGCAGCCGCATCGGCCGGCACCAGAGACGGGTTGGCGAACAGTTGGTCGGCCAGCGGCTCGATGCCTGCCTCGCGGGCAATCTGGCCCTTGGTGCGGCGCTTGGTCTTGTAGGGCAGGTACAGGTCTTCGACCTCCTGCTTGGACGCTGCCGCTTCGATCGCGGCGCGCAGCGCAGGCGTCAGCTTGCCTTGTTCCTCGATGCTCTTGAGCACGGCCTCACGCCGGTCTTCCAGTTCACGCAGATAGGACAGCCGGGCCTCCAGCTCGCGGAGTTGGATGTCGTCCAGACCATTGGTGACCTCTTTGCGGTAGCGGGCGATGAAGGGAACGGTGGCGCCACCGTCGAGCAGTTCGACCGCTGCCTTGACCTGGTCCTCGCGGATCTTGATCTCGGCGGCAAGCTGGCGAAAGATTTTCTGCATCCTGGTCTGCAATGGGGACAAGGGGCGGCAGTTTGCCACACGCCCGTCATCGCGCAGACACGCCGGGCGCGGACCCGGATCGCGTGGGCCGGCACGCCGCCACGCTGTCTCCGAAACACCTACAGCGGCTTCATCCAAACAGCGACTGCAACGACGCGAGGGCCGAACTTACATTCACATACATCCAATCCACCCTCGCACCGGCCACCAGCCGCAAGCGCACCTTGTCAGGAACGCACCATGCAGTTTGCCCAGAGTCAGCTCCCCCTCCCGGGCCAGTCATTGGCCCGACTCGCCGTGCCGCCTGGGTTGAGCCGGACCGACCCGAACACCCCCTGGCTCGAGGAGCGCCTGCCGTTCACGGTGCGCGTGGTGCGCACCGAGGCCGACCTGCACAAGGCGGTTCAGATCCGCCATGCGGCGTACGCACGCCATGTGCCCACGTTCGCCGAAAGCCTCAGGGCGCCGGAGGCCTACGACGCGATGGACGGCGTGGTCGTGCTACTGGCCGAATCCAAGCTGGATGGCACGCCGTTGGGCACCATGCGCATCCAGACCAACCGGTACCGCCCGCTGACGCTGGAGCAATCGGTCGCGCTGCCAGGCTGGCTGGCCGAGCGCCCGCTCGCCGAAGCCACGCGGCTGGGCGTCACCGATCGGCTGCAAGGTCGCGCAGTCAAGACCGTGCTGTTCAAGGCGTTCTTTCTGTATTGCCAGCAGCAGCACATCGACTGGATGGTGATCACGGCGCGCAGTCCGATCGATCGCCAGTACGAGCGGCTCCTGTTCAGCGACGTCGACCCTGCGCGCGGCTATGTGCCGTTGCGCCATGTGGGCAACCTGCCCCACCGCATCATGTCGTTTGAGGTGGGCACGGCCGAAGCGCGCTGGGCTGCGGCACACCATCCGCTGTTCGACTTCATCTTCCGCACCCGGCACGTGGACATCGACATCGGCCAACCGACGCGCCATGCGCACCAGAACTGGCGTGGCGTGAACACCGCAGGCACGCCGCTCATGCCCATGTAGAGACCGCCTGGCGGCGTGGAGCGTGCGATTGGGTCATTTTTCGACCATAAGTCCAAGGAAGTTCCAGATACGCTCATAATTTGTTGCAAATTGTGACCTCTTGACCGACGCCCGTTGCGCGACAGCGTGAAGGGTGAAAATCGAACGAAATGAAACTTCAAGGCTTGGGCATGCCCCGGCTGCACCACGCGATGGAGACCGGCGTGTACGTCCTGGCGACGTACGCGCTGCCCATCCTCATTGCACTCGTATCCTTGATCGCGCTGGTGGCGTGGTCTCACCACTTCCCGACTTCCAATGCCCGGCCGCTGTCGTTCAGCGTGCTGCGTGACGACACCGGCGCGCTGGACTCACCTGCGACTGCAGCGACGCGGCTGCGCAGCGAAGCCACGGTGGCCTTGAGGGACACCGACATGTCCGAGGCGCCGCATTGGTTCCTGCTGCCGCTCGGCACGCCGCCGTCGCCGCGGCAGGAGAGCATCGAGTTCCCCTCGCGCCATGCAAGCGAGCTGACCTGCTGGAACGCCCAGACCTTCCAGTGGCTCGGCCATGCCACCCGCAGCGTCGGCGAGGGCGCGCTGCAGGCCATCAAGGCCGGCTTTGCGATGGATCTGGCGCAGGTGCCACCGGTGCAGGAGCTGCTCTGCAAGGGCCGCTTCGTCGGCCCGGCCCGGCTGACGGCGCTGGCCTGGCCCCACGGCGAGCTGATGCTGTCGGCACAGGAGTTCTACCGCAAGTCCGGGCTGCTCGATGGCGGCCTGATCGTGCTGGCGCTGTTCATGCTGACGACCGCGCTGATCAACCGCACCAGCGTCTATCTGCTGTTTGCGGTCTGGCTGGTGCTGAACGTGCGCATGGGCGGCCTGTCGGCTGGCTGGGACACGCAGTGGCTGGGCCGGACGGTCCCCACGGACTGGATGCCGCGCGCGCGCCTGCTCACGATGGCGCTGTACTACACGCTGACGATCACGCTGTTCCGCACGCTGTTCCGCGACGATCTGACCAAGGTCGGGTTCACGCCGCTCCTGCGGTTCGCGCAATGGACCTGCGCGCCGCTGGTGCTGATGGCCGCAACGCTGTCCTACGCCACGACATTGCCTTTCATCTGGGCCGCCACAGGGCTGAACACCTGCGTGCTGGTGTTCTTCCTGGGCCTCATCCTCAAGCGCACCCGCTCACGCGTGGCCATGTGGTACGGCGCCTCATTGGCAGTCACGCTGGGCGCCAGTCTGTACGAGGTGGTGTCCGCAGCGCTGGGCACCAAGGGGCTGATCGGCTCGATCAACAGCGTCACAGCGGCACTGTCCTCCAGCCTGCTGGCCTCGCTGGCGATTGCCGAGCAGATGCGCCAGGAGCACCAGCAGCGCCTGGACGTGCAGGCCGAGCTCGAACACACCTACGAGGCCATGCCGATCGGCTTGTTCACGCTGGACCTGCAGGGCCGCTTCACCAGCGCCAACCCGGCCCTGCGCATCATGCTGGGTCAGGACGTGCTCCAGCCCGGGCGCCATGCGTGGCACCAGTACTTCCACGAAGGCGCCTGGCCCCAGCTCTACCAGATGCTGCAGGCGCACACCAGCGGCGAGCTGGAGGTACGCGGGCGCAGCCTGCTGGGCGCCGGGACCAGCCGGCGTTACCTGGTCAAGGCCGCGCTGGCGCGCGACAAGATCGAAGGCTCGCTGCAGGACGTGACCGAAAAGTCGCGCGCCACGGAAGAGCTGCAGTTCATGGCCAACAACGACTCGCTCACCAAGGTGCTCAACCGCCGAGGCATCGAGCGGGTGCTGGAACGCGCGCTGACGCAGATCGACGGACGCAACCCGCTGGCCCTGGCCTACCTGGACCTGGACCGCTTCAAGCTGATCAACGACCTGTTCGGCCACAACGCCGGCGATGAGGTGTTGCAGCAGGTCTGCGTGCGGGTGGGCAGTTTGCTGTCTGGCAGCATGGTGGTCGGGCGCATGGGCGGCGACGAGTTTCTGATCGTGATGCCTTCCACCCGCACGCCTTTGGCCACGGTGATCTGCCAGGGCATCGTCGCCAGCATCGGCAGCACGCCGTACCGTGTGGGCGACAAGGCGTTCCACGTGCGCGGCTCGATCGGGCTGATCGAGGTCGGGCCGAGCACGCGCCCCAAGGACGCGGTGTCCACCGCCGACCGGGCCTGCCGCGAGGCCAAGCGCAACAGCGTGGAGGGCCTGGTCGTCTACGAGCAGAACGCCGTGGCGCTGCGCGAGCATGAGGCCGAGCTTCGGCTGGTAGAACGCTTGTCGGGGAGTTCGGCAACCGAGGGCCTGTACCTGGAGATGCAGCCCATCATGTCGCTCAGCGCGCCGCATGCTTCGCTGAATTTCGAAGTGTTGCTGCGCATGCGCGATCCGGACGGCAAGGTGGTGCCGACCGACCGGGTGATCGCCGCCGGTGAGAACAGTGGCCGCATGGGCATCATCGACCGCTGGGTGCTGTCGGCCACGCTGGCCTGGCTGAACACCCACCTCTCGCGGCTGCGCAACACCCGGTTCATCTGCATGAACCTGTCGGGCGCCTCGCTCAACGACGAGAAGTTCATGCAGGATGTGTTCACGCAGCTGGCGCAGAACATCCATGTGGCCGGCCACCTGTGCTTTGAGATCACCGAAAGCGTGGCCCTGCACGACCTGGCCAACACGCGCCGCTTCATCGACAAGGTGCGCAGCTACGGCGCCAAGGTGGCGCTGGACGATTTCGGCGCCGGCTACACGTCTTTTTCCTATCTGAAGGAGTTGCCGGCCGATCTGCTGAAGATCGATGGCAGCTTCATCGTCAACATGAACAAGCACCCGGCCAACGTGGCCATCGTCGAGGCCATCGTCAACCTCGGTCGCAACCTGGGCATGCGCACGGTGGCCGAGTGGGCCGAGGACCACGCTACGGTGCGCACGCTGGTGGAGATCGGCGTGGACTACGTGCAGGGCTTTGCCATCGCGCGGCCGCAGTCACCGGAGCGGCTGCTGGCGGCGTCTTCCTCGGCCAGCTTCATCGAAGACGAGGAGCTGGCCCGCTACACCTTCACGCTCGGCAAGACCGATGACGTGCTGCTGCAGGTCGACATGTTCGACCACAGCCGGTTCCGCAACATCCACTGAGCGGGCCCGGGGCCGGCGCCTCACGCCTCACGCCTCACGCGTCACGCCTCACGCATGCCGCATGCCGCATGACGCACTACGCCGCGCGCAGTGCGAAACCGATGCGCGGGAAGTGCACGTGCACGGTGCCGGCACGTGGGTCTTGCCGGCGCAGCGTGAAGTGCATGCGCGTGGCGGCGACCAGCTCGCCCTCGGTGGGTTCGGGGCCGAAGCTCTCGGCCGTCACCGTGACCCGGCTGCCCAGCGCGATGCCATGGTCGTCCTGGAAGGTTTCGCCTGACACGGGCAGCGGTTCGGCCGCGGCTGCGACGGCGATGGCGTCGGCCGATGTCATCTTCTCGTCGCGCCCGTGGCCGATGGCGGCGATCCGGTACATCCAGGCCAGCACCGACGGGAAGGGGTCGAACACGCCCGCCGTGGACGGCGTGCGCGTGCGGCAGTACCACAGCGGGTGGTAGGCGGAAAAGTCGGCCAGCACGGGCGCGGCGTCGACCAGATAGTCCTGCGTTTCCAGCGTCTCCGACAAGCGACGCAGGTAGGACTTGAGGGCCGCCGTGGCGTCGGCCGGCCGCAGCCGCGTCATGCCGGCCGCCATGGCCCCGCGATCGGCCGCAAACGCCTTGCCCGCCTCGGGCGGCAGCTTGCCGAACATGTCGGCCAGACCCGCAGGCTGCATCGCATGGGCCATCGACGCCCAGAACAGCGTGCTGTCGGCCCACTGCGCCATGATGCGTGTCAGGCCCTTGTGCTGCGGCGGGTACAGGCTGGGCTGCGGCTGCCAGTGCTCCAGCACATCGCAGATCAGCGCCGTGTCGCAGTAGATGTCGGCACCCACCTGCAGCACCGGCGTGCGCCGGTAGCCACCGGTCAGTGCCTGCACATCCGGCTTGGGCATGATGGGTGGAATGTGGACGGATTTCCACGCTAGTTGCTTGTACCCGAGGATGAGGCGCACCTTCTCCGAGAACGGCGAGGTGGCGTAGTGGTGCAGGATGAGCTCGGACATGGTGCGGTCTCCTTGGGATCAGTGGGGGGCGTGCGGCATGGCACGGTCGACGATGGCGTCGAAGTCGGTGGCACCTGGCAGGCTGCCGTAGCTGTGCCCCCAGTCGCCGGCAATGCGAGAGGCGCAGAACGCGGACGAGACCGCCGACGGCGCGTGGCGCAGCAGCAGCGCGGCCTGCACGGCCAGCGCCACGTCCTGCGTCAGGCGCCGGGCCTGGTGCTCGTCACCGTCCAGTTGGTCGATGCGCTGCGGCAGGGCATCGGCCAGCCGGTCCAGCGCGGCCGACGCCCCGCGCACCGGCGCCAGTTCGGCCGCCAGCGCGGCGCCGACATCGGCCTTGCGCAGCACGCGCAACAGGTCGAGCGCCATGATGTTGCCGGCGCCCTCCCAGATCGAATTGAGCGGCATCTCACGGTAGATGCGGGCCATGACGCCCTGGCCGCCCTCCTCCACATAGCCGTTGCCGCCCAGGCATTCCATGGCTTCCTGCCCAAAGCCAGCGCCGCGCTTGCAGATCCAGAATTTGGCGACCGGCGTCAGCAGCCGGGCCATCAGCGCCTCGTGCGGATCACCCGGGTGATCGAACGCGTGCGCCAGTCGCAGTGCGAGCGCGGTCGCAGCTTCCGATTCGAGTGCCAGGTCGGCCAGCACGTTGCGCATCAAGGGCTGCTCGATCAGGCGCTTGCCAAACGCCTGGCGCTGCGCCGTGTGGTGCAGCGCCAGTGACAGCGCCTGGCGCATCAGCCCGGCCGTGCCCAGCGCACAGTCCAGCCGCGTCATGCTGCCCATCTCCAGGATCTGCGGCACGCCGCGCCCTTCTTCACCGACCAGCCAGGCGCAGGCATCGTCGAATTCGACCTCGGAGCTGGCGTTGGCGTGGTTGCCCAGCTTGTCCTTCAGGCGCTGGATGCGCAGCGCGTTGACGGTGCCGTCCGGCAGCACGCGCGGCAGGAAGAAGCACGACAGCCCGGCCGGTGCCTGCGCCAGCACCAGGAAGGCATCGCACATGGGCGCCGAGAAGAACCACTTGTGGCCGGTCAACACATAGCGCTCGCCCCAGGCGTCGCGGCCGGCGTGACGCGCTTGCGTGGTGTTGGCGCGCACGTCCGAGCCGCCCTGCTTCTCGGTCATGCCCATGCCCATGGTCACGCCGGGCTTGTCGGCCATGCGCTGCAAGCCCGGCGCATACCAGTGGCTCTGCAGTTTGGGCGCCCAGTCCACATAGACCGCCGGGTTGCCGCGCAGCGCCGGTGTGGCGGCGTAGGTCATCGAGATGGGGCACAGGATGGACGGCTCCAGCTCGGTGAACAGCATGAAGCCGGCCGCGCGCTCCAGGTGAGCCGAGCGCCCGGCATCGGCCCCCCAGGGCGTGCCGTGCAGCCCTGCGCCCACGGCGGCCTGCATCAACGCGTGGTAGCTGGGGTGGAATTCCACCAGATCGACGCGGCGGCCGAAGCGGTCGTGTGTCTGCAACTGCGGCGCGAACTGGTTGGCCAGCCGCGCATGGCTCTGCATCTCGGCAGCGCCCAGTTCGCGGCCCAGTGCCTGCAGCGGCGCCAGTGGCAGATGAGGTGCATGGCAGGCCAGCGCGTCACGCAGCGCCTGGTTGCCGGCGAACAGGTCATACCCGACCAGGGGCGCCGGCTGGTTGAAGACCTCGTGCGTGGCGGGCATGGCGGTCTGCGGCGAAGCCGGTCAGACCAGCTGCACGACCTGCTTGCCGAAGTTCTTGCCCTTGAGCAGACCCAGAAAGGCCTCGGGTGCGGCAGCAAGGCCCTGGGCCACCGACTCGCGCGGGCGCAGCTTGCCGCTGGCGACCAGCCCCCCCAACTCGGCCAACGCCTCAGGCCAGACTTCCATGTGCTCGCTGACGATGAAGCCTTCCAGCTTGATGCGGTTGATCAGCAGCAGCGAGGGGTTGGCCAATGGCAGCGGCGCACCGTCGTAGCCGGCAATCATGCCGCACAGCGCGATGCGTGCGAAGGCGTTGGTGCGCGAGAGCACGGCATCGAAGATGACGCCGCCCACGTTCTCGAAATAGCCGTCGATGCCCTGCGGGCAGGCGGCCTTCAACGCGGCCGACAGGCTCTTGGCGTCGGCGTGCACCTTGTAGTCGATGCAATCATCGAAGCCGAGCTCATCTTTCACATACGCGCATTTGTCCGGGCCGCCGGCAATGCCCACCACGCGGCAGCCGCGCGCCTTGGCCAGCGCGCCGAACGCGCTGCCAACGGCGCCACTGGCCGCGCTGACCACCAGCGTCTCACCGGCCTTGGGCGCGATGATCTTGACGAGGCCATACCAGGCCGTGACGCCCGGCATGCCGACCGCGCCGAGGTAGTGCGACAGCGGCACCTGGCTGGTGTCGACCTTGCGCAGGCTGCCGGGCTGCGTGGCGTCGACCACGCTGTACTGCTGCCAGCCGCCGAAGCCGACCACCTTGTCGCCCACGGCGTAACGGGGATGGCGGCTCTCGACGATCTCACCGACCGTGCCGCCCTGCATCACCTGGCCCAGCGGTTGCGGGACAGCGTA
Organism: Rhodoferax sp. RT4P68; assembly: GCF_056521305.1. Classification (NCBI taxonomy): domain Bacteria; kingdom Pseudomonadati; phylum Pseudomonadota; class Betaproteobacteria; order Burkholderiales; family Comamonadaceae; genus Rhodoferax; species Rhodoferax sp. RT4P68. The sequence continues at coordinate 103,426 of NZ_JBWMBB010000015.1, read as the reverse complement.
GCTCTTGGACTCGTTCATGCGGCCGCGCATGTACGGGTCCAGGCTCATGAAATGGTGACGCACCAGCACCTGGCCATCGCTGAGCGCGGGCGTCTCCGAGTCCACAAGCTTGAAGTTGGCGGTGGTGGCTTCGCCTTCGGGGCGGTTGTCGAGCAGGATCTGTTGGTTCTTGGGCATGGCGATGTCTCAGTCGGAAGGGAGGGTGCGGGAGTTGGGCGAGCGCGGCACGTACTTGAAGGTGCCGGTGGCGTGTGCGCACACGCGGCCCTCGGCATCGACGATGCGGCTCTCGGTGAAGGCCATGCGGCCGGTGTGGTGCAGCACGCGGCCAAGCGCGCGCAGCGGGCCACGCGCCGGCTGCATGAAGGTGGTTTTCATCTCGATGGTGATGACGCCCATGTCGTCGCGCAGGCTGCGCGCGGCCGTGGCCATGGAGACGTCGAGCAAGGTCATGCAGGCGCCGCCATGCGTGACGGCGAAGTTGTTCATGTGCTCCGGCCGGGCTTCATAGTCCATCTCGGACTCGCCGCCCGCAAAGCGCGTCAACACCATGCCCAGGTGGTCGACAAAGGGCACGTCGAGCCCACCGGTGCCCGTCACGCCGCCCCCAGGACGACACTGACCCCGCCGTCGACGGCCATCCATTGGCCGGTGATGTGCTTGCCGGCCTCGCTGGCGTACAGCAGCGCGATGCCCTTCAGGTCTTCGTCGTCGCCGAGACGGCCCAGCGGCACGCCGGCCTTCATGTGGTCTTCGCCGAGCTGGTCGATCAGGCCCGAGGCCAGCTTGGTGCGGAAGAAGCCGGGGCAGATGGCGTTCACGGTGATGCCGTAGTGGCCCCACTCGGCCGCCAGCGTCTGCGTGAAACCCAACACGGCTGTCTTGGACGTGTTGTAGGCCAGGGTCTTCATGCCCACTGGGTTGCCGTTCAGGCCCGCGATGGACGCGATGTTGATGATGCGCCCGCGCTTGTTCGGGATCATGTAGCCGGTGGCCACCTGCTGCGACAGGATGAAGTAGCCGCGCACGTTCAGGTTCATGACCTTGTCCCAGGCCGCGACCGGGTGCTCCTCGGCGGGCGCGCCCCAGCTGGCGCCGGCGTTGTTGATGAGGATGTCGATGGCGCCCATGCGCGCCAGCGTCTCGTCGGCCAGACGGCGGGTGTCTTCCTCCTTGCCGCAGTCGGCCGCGATCCAGCGGGCGTCGATGCCGGCGGCCTGCAGGTCGGCTGCGGCCACCTCCAGGTCGTCGGCCTTGCGGGCGCTCAGCATGATGCGGGCGCCGGCCTCGCCCAAGGCGTGGGCCATCTGCAGGCCCAGCCCGCGCGAGCCACCGGTGATCAGTGCGGTCTTGCCCTGGAGATCGAAGAGTTGTTGGACATTGCGGCTCATCTCGGTTCCTTGGAGTGAAAGACTTACAAAATCAGGCGCCGCGCCTGCGGCACTTTATGGGGAAGACGACGACGTCAGGCGCGAGCGCACGTAGATCAGCCCGAACCCCACGGCGGCCACCAGGCCACCCGCGACGATGAGGACGAGGCCAATCGTCTCGTCCATGCGGTGCGTGGCCAGGCCCAGGACCAGCGTCAGCAAGCCGCCATAGACCAGGATCCAGATCAGCATCTGCAGCCGCTTGATAGATTGGGGTGAAGCCATGGCAGGACTGTACCCCCGCAGATTCCGCACGGCCCGCGTGGATGTCAGAACGCGTCTTCCGCCAGATCGACACAGGTCGGGTCGCGGCTTGCCACCACGGCCAGCCAGGCACCGATCTTGGGCAGCTCGTAGCGGTAGAAGAATCGCATGGCGGCGTGACGGCCTTGTGCGGCCGCGCCCTGCGGCGCGCCTGCGGCCAACGGCGCGCTCACCACGTCGAGCCAGATCCAGGCCAGCACCGCATGGCCGAAGGCCTGCAGGTAGGGCACGGCGTTGGTCAGCGCTTCGTGCGGCTGGCCGGTGGACCACGCAGCACGCGTGGCGGCCAGCACAGCGGCCCATGCATCCTGCAGCTCGGCGGCCTCGCGTGCGAGCGCCGGTTGCAGAGCGGCACGCGCTGCCGTCTGCGCGAGGCGTGCGCCCAGCAGCGCCAGGCCGCGACCGTCTTCCATCAGCACCTTGCGGCCCAGCAGGTCCATGGCCTGGATACCGTGCGTGCCCTCGTGGATCATGTTGAGCCGGTTGTCGCGCCAATATTGCTCGACCGGAAAGTCGCGCGTGTAGCCGTAGCCGCCGTGCACCTGGATCGCCAGCGAGTTGGCTTCCAGGCACCACTCGCTGGGCCAGCTCTTGGCAATCGGCGTGAGCACCTCCAGCAACAGTCGGGCCTCGTCCACCGACGCGGCGTCACCCGTGCGCAGCTCGTCGACCAGGCGCGCGCAGTACAGCTCCAGAGCCAGTGCGCCTTCGCCGTAGGACTTCTGCGCCAGCAGCATGCGCCGCACGTCGGCATGTTCGATGATGCGCACCTGCGGCGCGCTGGCGTCCTTGCCGGCCTTGCCCTGCGGCCGGCCCTGAGGGCGGTTCTTGGCGTAGTCGAGTGAGGCATAGTAGCCCGCCAGCCCCAGCATGGTGGCCGAGGTGCCGACGGCGATGCGAGCCTCGTTCATCATGTGGAACATGCAGCGCAAGCCCTCGTGCGGCTTGCCGACCAGGTAACCGATGGCGCCTGCGCTGCCGCGCACCGGGTACTTGCCTTCGCCGAAATTGAGCAGGGTGTTCGTGGTGCCGCGCCAGCCCAGCTTGTGGTTCAAGCCGGCCAGCGCCACGTCGTTGCGCTCACCCGTCAGCTGGCCCTGGGTGTCGACCAGCTTCTTGGGCACGATGAACAGCGAGATGCCGCGTGTGCCGGCGATCGGTTTGCCATCCGGCCCGGGGATCTTGGCCAGCACCAGGTGCACGATGTTCTCGGTCAGCTCGTGTTCACCGGACGAGATCCACATCTTGTTGCCGGTCAGCCGGTAGCGCGGGCCCAGCGGGTCGTCGCCATGGTCCGCACCGTCGGGCAGCGCGCGGGTGGTGATGTCCGATAGCGACGAGCCGGCCTGCGGCTCGGACAGGCACATGGTGCCGGAGAAGCGGCCGTTGAACTCGTTGCGCGCGAACACGGCCTTCTGTGTCTCGCTGCCGTGCACCAGCAGCAGATTGGCGTTGCCCTTGGTCAAGAGCGACGAGTTGATGCTGACCGAGGCCAGCGCGAAGAAGGCATTGGCCGCCGCCTCGACTGTGTAGGGCAGCTGCATGCCGCCCTCCTCGTAGTCCTGCGCGGCGCTGAGCATGCCGGACTCGGCATAGGCCCGGTTCGCTGCATGACTGGCGGCCGGGAGGATGACCTTCTCGCCATCGAAGCGCGGCTCCTCGGTGTCCACCAGCCGGTTGAACGGTGCGTACTTCTCGCGTGCGATGCGCTCGCAGGTGTCCAGCACGGCGTCGAAGGTCTCGCGCGTGTGATCGGCATAGCGCGTGCGGCCGGCCAGGTCGGTGGCATGCAACCAGTCGTACAGCAGGAATTCGAGGGTGGGCCTCAAGGTCATTTGGCTATCCTTCGTGCGTCGCACTGCGCAGCGCAGCGCCTTCGGTGCGAGCTTGCTTGGAGCGCCCCGGCGCAGAGCTCACGGCGCCGGGGTTTCTGGAAGTTTGGCAATGGTGCCCTGGGCCAGGGCGCAGAGCTTTTCAACGCCGCCCTGCACCGCGAACACTTCGCAAGCGCAGACAGCTTGGGAGCGGCCGACGTGCACGGCGTGGGCCCGCGCGATCAGCCGTTCGCCAACGGCGGGGCGCAGATAGTTGACCTTGAATTCGGATGTCACCACCGGCACGCGCATCGCGGTGCCGCCGGCGAAGGTCAGCGCGTTGTCGGCCAGAAAGCTCAGAACGCCACCGTGCGCAAAGCCGTGCTGCTGCAACAGTTGGCCGGTCAGCGCCAGTTGCAGTTCTACCTCGCCCGGCTTCAGCGCCGACAGCTCTGCGCCGAGCAGCACGCTGAACGGCTGAGACGCCAGGATCTGGCGGCCCAGCGCCAGAAATTCCTGTGCACCCGGCGCTGTGGCGTCGGCGCCGTCAGGCATCAGAGCACCTCGAACACGCCGGCTGCACCCATGCCACCGCCGATGCACATGGTGACCACGACGCGCTTGGCGCCGCGCCGCTTGCCTTCGATCAACGCATGGCCCGTCAGCCGCTGGCCCGACACGCCATACGGGTGACCGACCGCGATCGCGCCGCCGTTGACGTTGAGCCGGTCGCCCGGAATGCCCAGCTTGTCGCGGCAGTAGATCACCTGCACGGCGAAGGCTTCGTTGAGTTCCCACAGGTCGATGTCGCTGACCTTCAGGCCCAGACGCGCCAGCACCTTGGGAATGGCGAACACCGGTCCGATGCCCATTTCATCGGGCTCGCAGCCGGCCACCGCAAAGCCGAGGAAACGGCCCAGCGGTGTGAGGCCGCGCTTTTCGGCCAGGGTTTCGTTCATCAACACGCAGGCGCCGCCGCCATCGCTGAACTGGCTGGCGTTGCCCGCCGTGATCAGGCCGCCGGGCAGCGCCGAGCGCAGGCCGGTGATGCCTTCCTTGGTGGTGCCGGCACGGATGCCCTCGTCGTTCTCCACCGTCACCTGCTTGGTCGTCAGGCCCATGACCTTGTCTGCCACGCCGGCGGTCACGGTGATGGGCGCGATCTCGGCCTTGAACAAGCCCGCCTCCAGCGCGGCCGTGGCCCTTTGCTGGCTGGCGGCGCCGTACTCGTCCATCGCGTCGCGCGAGATGTTGTAACGCTTGGCCACCTGCTCGGCGGTCTGCAGCATGTTCCAGTAGATCTCGGGCTTGTTCTTGACCAGCCAGGGGTCGGTCATCATGTGGGTGTTCATCTCCTGCTGCACGCAGGAGATGCTCTCCACGCCGCCGGCCACGTAGACATCGCCCTCGCCCGCGATGATGCGCTGCGCGGCGGTGGCAATGGTCTGCAGGCCGGACGAGCAGAAGCGGTTGATCGTCATGCCCGAGGTGGTGATGGGCAGGCCGGCGCGCAATGCGATCTGGCGCGCGATGTTGGCGCCGGTTGCACCCTCGGGGCTGGCGCAGCCCATGATGACGTCGTCCACCTCGGCAGGCTCGATGCCGGCGCGCTGCACGGCGTGCTGAACGGCATGGCCGCCCAGGGTCGCGCCATGGGTCATGTTGAAGGCACCCTTCCAGCTCTTGGCGAGCGGCGTGCGGGCGGTGGAGACGATGACGGCGTTGGTCATGGCAATTCCTAGGGTAGCGTTCGATGAGGATCAGTTGAAGGTCTTGCCTTCGGCCACGAGCCGCGCGAGCAGCGGCGCGGGTTGCCAGAACTTGGCGTCGTCCAGCGGGTTCTTGGCAAAGCGTTGCATGGCCTGCACCACGTTGAACAGACCGACCTGGTCCGCATACAGCATGGGGCCGCCGCGGTGTACCGGAAAGCCGTAGCCGAAGATGTAGACCACGTCGATGTCGCTGGCCTTGTTGGCGATGCCTTCTTCGAGGATGTGGGCCGCCTCGTTGACCAGCGAGAACACCAGGCGCTGCACGATCTCTTCGTCAGAGATCTTGCGCGGCGTGATGCCCAACGCCTTGCGGTGCTCCTCGATCATGGTCACGACCTCGGCGTTCGGGATGGCGTCGCGCTTGCCGGGCACGTAGTCGTACCAGCCGGCGCCGGTCTTCTGGCCGAAGCGGCCCTTCTCGCAGAGCAGATCGGCCGTCTTGCTGTACTTCATGTCGGGCTTTTCTTGATAGCGACGCTTGCGGATGGCCCAGCCGATGTCGTTGCCCGCCAGGTCGCCCATGCGGAACGGGCCCATGGCCATGCCGAACTTCTCCATCGCCTTGTCGACCTGCGCGGGTGTGCAGCCTTCGTCCAGCAGGAAGCCGCCCTGGCGGCCGTACTGCTCGATCATGCGGTTGCCGATGAAGCCGTCGCACACGCCCGAGACCACAGCCGTCTTCTTGATCTTCTTGGCCACCACCATCACGGTGGCCATCACGTCCTTGGCGGTCTTGGCGCCGCGCACCACTTCGAGCAGCTTCATGACGTTGGCCGGGCTGAAGAAGTGCAGGCCCACCACGTCCTGCGGGCGCTTGGTGAACGAGGCGATCTTGTCCACATCCAGCGTCGAGGTGTTGCTGGCCAGAATGGCGCCTGGCTTCATGACGCGGTCGAGTTCGGTGAAGACCTTCTCCTTCACGCCGATCTCTTCGAACACCGCCTCGATGACCAGGTCGGCCGAGCCGATCTCGTCGTAGCTCAGCGTGGTCGTCAAGGCGGCCATGCGCTGCTCGTACTTGTCGGCCTTGAGCTTGCCCTTCTTGACCTGGGCTTCGTAGTTCTTGCGGATGGTGGCGACGCCACGGTCCAGCGCGTCCTGCTTCATCTCCAGCATGACGACCGGAATGCCGGCGTTCAGGAAGTTCATGGCGATGCCGCCGCCCATGGTGCCGGCGCCGATGACGGCGACCTTCTCGATCTTGCGCAGCGGCGTGTCTTCGGGCACATCCGGAATCTTGGAGGCCGCGCGCTCGGACGTGAACAGATGGCGCAGCGCGCGGGACTCGGGCGTCCACATCAGGTTGATGAAGGCTTCGCGCTCGGCAGCCATGCCTTCGTCGAACTTCTTCTTGGTCGCGGCCTCGACCGTGTCCACGCATTTGGCGGGCGCCGGGAAGTTCTTGGCCATGCCCTTGACCATGTTGCGCGCGAACTGGAAGTAGGCGTCGCCCAGCGGGTGCTTACAGGGCAGGTTGCGCACCAGTGGCAGCGGGCGCGCGTCCGCCACAGACCGCGCATAGGCCAACGCTTCATCGGCCAGCGACTCGGGCGATGCCGCCATCTTGTCGAACAGCTTCTGGCCGGGCAGCGAGGCAAGCATCTCGCTCTTGACCGGCTCGCCGCTGACGATCATGTTGAGCGCGGTCTCCACGCCGAGCACGCGCGGCAGGCGCTGTGTGCCGCCCGCGCCAGGTACCAGGCCCAGTTTGACTTCTGGCAACGCGACGTTGCAGCCGGGCGCCGCGATGCGGTAGTGGCAGCCCAGGGCCAGCTCCAGGCCGCCACCCATGGCGACCGAGTGCACGGCAGCGACCACGGGCTTGGAGGAGTTCTCGATGGCCAGGATCACGCTGAGCAGGTTGGGCTCGGCCAGCGCCTTGGGCGAGCCGAATTCCTTGATGTCGGCGCCGCCGGAGAAGGCCTTGCCGGCGCCGGTGACGACGATGGATTTCACGGCATCGTCGGCGTTGGCCTTGGCCAGGCCGTCGGTGATGCCCTGCCTGGTGGACAGCCCCAGGCCGTTGACCGGCGGATTGTTCAGACTGATGACGGCGACGTCACCGTGGACTGCGTAGGCAGCGGTCATGGATGGCTCCTTGGGATTTAAAAGAACGAGCGTTCTTTTTTGGTGATTTTAGAGAACGGGAACGTCGGCGTGAAAGAGGACTTGTCCCAGGCGCGACTTGTGACTGGCCGTATCAGCCGGACACCGAAACCCGTGGTTGGAAAGCGCCTCGCCGAGACGGCTCGGAGCGCTTCATACCTCCAGCCATTCCTTGCGGATGTAGCTGTCGGCGCGCAGCGCATCGGGCGTCCCCTGGAACACGATGCTGCCGTGGCCCATGACCAGCGCCCGGTCGGAAATGGACATGGCGATCGTCAGCTTCTGCTCGATCAGCAGCACCGAGATGCCGCGGGCCTTCAGTGCTTTGAGGTACTCGCCCACCAGTTCGACGATCTTGGGCGCCAGGCCCTCGGTCGGCTCGTCGATGATGATGAGTTCGGGGTCGCCCATCAACGCCCGGCACAACGTCAGCATCTGCTGCTCGCCACCGGACAGCACGCCGGCTTCTGTGTGCTGGCGTTCCTTCAAGCGCGGGAACATGCCGTACATATCGTCAAAGCTCCACCGGCTGCCCTGCCCCTTGCCCTTCTGGCCCAGCAGCAGGTTCTGGTGCACCGTCAGTGTGGGAAAGATATCGCGGTTCTCGGGCACATAGCCGATGCCCAGGTGTGCGATTTCATAGGCTTTGCGGCCCAGGATGGGCTGGCCCTTCCAGTCGATGCTGCCCTCGCAGTCCACCAGTCCCATGATGGCCTTGGCGGTGGTCGAACGGCCAGAGCCGTTGCGCCCCAGGAGCGCCACGATTTCGCCTTTACCGATCTCAAGGCTCACGCCGTGCAGCACGTGGCTCTTGCCGTAGTAGGCATGCAGGTTGTCGATGCGCAACATGATCAGTGGGCCTCCGCCAGAACGGAGCCGAGATAGGCTTCCTGCACGCGCGGGTTGGCGCGCACCGCGTCGGGTGTGTCGAAGGCGAGCACCTCGCCATAGACCAGCACGGCGATTTTGTCGGCCAGGCCGAAAACGACGCCCATGTCGTGCTCCACCGTCAGCAAGGTTTTGCCTACGGTGACATCACGGATGAGCTGGATGAACCGCGTGGTCTCGCTCTTGCTCATGCCGGCCGTAGGCTCGTCCAGCAGCACCACGTGGGAACCACCGGCGATGGTGAGCCCGATCTCCAGCGCGCGTTGCTCCGCGTACGTGAGGTTCATGGCGAGCACGTCGCGCTTGCGGTCGAGCTTGATCATGTGCATCAGTTCTTCGGCGCGCGCGTTGGCGTCTTTCAGATCGGCCAGGAACTTCCAGAAGGCGTATCGGTAGCCCAGAGACCACAGCACGCCACAGCGCAGGTTCTCGAACACCGACAGCCGTGTGAACAGGTTGGACACCTGGAAGCTGCGTGACAAGCCAAGTCGATTGATCTCGTAAGGCGGCATCCCGTCGATGCGCCGGCCCGCCAGGCGGATCTCACCGCTGGTGGCGCCGAAGCGCCCGCTGATCAGATTGAACAGCGTGGATTTGCCCGCGCCGTTGGGCCCGATGATGGCGATGCGCTCACCGGCCGCCACGCTGAGATTGGCACCACGGATGATCTCCGTCTTGCCAAAGTTCTTGCGCAGGTCAATCAGCTCCAACGCTGGCGTGCCTGCGGTGCTGGTTGCGCTGTTCACAATGCCTCCCGACGCTTGATTTCTTTTTCGATCTCGACCTGCACTGCGCCCCAGTCGACCATGAAACTGCGGCGCGACACCTCGAACAGGCCGATGCCGGTCAACAGCACGAGGACGCAGCCGAACCAGCTGTCCAGGCTGTTCACGTTCAACGTGGCACCCATGAAACGCAGCTCCGACCCCATGGCGGCGCCCAGCTGCAGGTGGTAGACCATCTCGACCATGGCGGCGGCGCCGGCCAGCAGCACCAGCGCTGTGGCGCCCAACGCCAGGTAGGACGGCCAGAGCTTGCGCAGCAACCCGAAGCTGGCCACACGCAGGTTCATCATGATGAGGCTGGCAATGCCGCCCGGCGCATACATCACCATGAACAGGAACACCAGCCCCAGGTAGAGCAGCCAGGCCTGCGTGAACTCGGACAGCAGCACGAACGCCAGCACCATCAGGATGGCGCCGATGATGGGACCGAAGAAGAACGTGGCCCCGCCCAGGAACGTGAACAGCAGGTAAGAGCCCGAGCGCCCGGTGCCCACGACCTCGGCCGTGACGATCTCGAAGTTCAACGCCGCCAGCCCGCCCGAGATGCCGGCAAAGAACCCGGCAATGATGAAGGCGATGTAGCGCACACGGCGCGTGTTGTAGCCGATGAACTCCACTCGCTCCGCGTTGTCGCGCACCGCGTTCAGCATTCGCCCCAGCGGCGTGCGCGTGAACGCGAACATCGCGGCCACGCACACGAAGGTGTAGATGGCGATGAGGTAGTAAACCTGGATCTGCGGGCCATAGCTGAGGCCGAAGAACGGCTTGCCGGCGACGCGGTTGCCGCTAATGCCAGCCTCGCCGCCGAAGAAGCCCGAGAACATCAGCGACATGGCGAACACCAACTCGGCCATGCCCAGCGTGATCATCGCGAACGGTGTGCCGGCCTTTTTGGTCGTCACGAATCCGAACAGCACGGCGAAGAACATGCCCGCGATGCCACCGATGATGGGTAGCAGGCTGACCGGGATCGGCAGCGTGCCGCCGCTGACGGCATTGAGCGCATGGATGGCCACATAGGAGCCCAGGCCGGTGTAGACCGCGTGGCCGAAGCTGAGCATGCCGCCCTGCCCCAGCAGCATGTTGAACGACAGGCAGGCGATGATGGCGATGCCCATCTGCGACAGCATGGTGGCCGAGAGGTTGCTGGTGAACACCAGCGGCGCCACGGCCATGACCAGCGCGAACAGCCCCCAGACGACCACGCGTCCGACGTTCCAAGGTTTGAAGGTGTAGTGCGTGCGTTGCATGACTAGCCCTCCCGCGTGCCAAGAAGACCCTTGGGCCGGAAGATCAGGATCAGCACCAGCAGCAGGTACGGCAGGATCGGGGCAACCTGGGAGATCGTGAGAGTCAGCAGTGCGTTGCTGCTGGCGGCCGGCCCAGGCTCGAGGCCCAGGGACTGCAGCACGCCCAGCAGCGAGTGGTCCAGCGCGACTGCGAAGGTCTGCAGCACGCCAATCAACACGGACGCCAGAAAGGCGCCGGACAGCGAGCCCATGCCGCCGACGACGACGACGACGAAGATCACAGACCCGACGGTCGCTGCCATGGCCGGCTCGGTCACGAAGGTGCTGCCACCGATCACGCCTGCCAGCCCCGCCAGCGCCGCGCCGGCGCCGAACACCAGCATGAAGACGCGCGGCACGTTGTGGCCCAGTGACTCAACCGCCTCTGGGTGCGTCAGTGCGGCCTGGATGACCAGGCCGATGCGCGTGCGGGTGAGCAGCAGCCACACCGCCAGCAGCATCAGCATGGCCACCAGCATCATGAAGCCCCGCGTCGCCGGGAACGGCGAGCAGACCACGCGCACCGCGGCCTCGGCCGCCCGGCACATCTCGGCCGGCGCAGCGCCCCAGACCAGGCGCAGACCATCGACCGAATGCTGGACCAGCGTGAAAGCCGGGCCACGTAGCGAAGGCGGTGGCGTGAACGAGACCGCCGTGCGGCCCCATACCAGCTGGACGATTTCCAGGATCACGAAAGACAGACCGAAGGTCACCAGCAGCTCGGGCACGTGGCCGAACTTGTGCACCTTGCGCAGGCATAGCCGCTCGAACAGAGAGCCAAGCACGCCGACCACGATCGGCGCCAGCACCAACGCGGGCCAGAAGCCCACCAGTTGCGTCACCGTGTAGCCGGCGTATGCGCCCAGCATGTAAAAGCTGGCGTGCGCAAAATTGAGCACGCCCATCATGCTGAAAATCAGCGTCAGGCCGGAGCTGAGCATGAACAGCAGCAGCCCGTAGCTCAAGCCGTTGAGCATCGAAATTGTGAAAAACTCCATCACCCCACCTTGGCGGCTGTGACCGCCTTACCGCCAAAAAAAGGCCCGAGCCAGAACGTCTGGGTCGGGCCGGTGGGCGACAGCATGCCGCCCGCGCAACCACACAGAACTCAGCCAGGCCGTTTCATCTGGCAGCTCGTCGGCGTGCTGGAGACGTAGGACTCGAATGTCTTGACGGGCACCAGCGTCATGCCTGTCCCTTCAACGCTGTACGCGTTCTTGGCATCGGTCTTCTGCCAGACGCTCAGATACAAGGGTTGCTGCATCTGGTGGTCGGTCTTGCGCATCTCCACGTCGCCGTTGAAGCTCTTGAACTTCAGGCCCTCCATGGCCGCCGCCACCTTGATCGGATCGGTGGACTTGGCCTTGGCCATGGCTTCGGACAGCGCGGTGTAGATGTGGATGACCGAGCCGGTGTAGAAGTCGTCCTTGAAGCGCTTGTTGAACTCTTCGGCCCACTGGCCCATCTGGCCACCCATGTTGTAGTGGTTGTAGGCGATCTGGTAGACGCGGCCGGCGCCGGTCTGGCCCAGCGCCGTCGGCGTGCCGGTGACGCCGGTGTAGTAGGTGTAGAACTTGCCGTTGTAGCCGCCTTCGTTCGCGGCCTTGACCAGCAGCGCCAGATCGGAACCCCAGTTGCCGGTGATCACGGTGTCGGCGCCCGATGCCTTGATCTTGGCGATGTAGGGCGCGAAGTCACGCACCTGGGCCAGCGGGTGCAAGTCCTCGCCGACGATCTGCACATCGGTGCGCTTGCGCGCCAGATTCTCCTTGGCGAACTTGGCGACCTGGTGGCCGTGCGAGTAGTTCTGGTTGAGCAGGTAGACCTTCTTGACTTCGGGCTGGTCCTTCATATAGGTCGTCAGCGCTTCGATCTTCATGGAGGTGTCGGCGTCGAAGCGGAAGTGCCAGTAGTTGCACTTGCTGTTCGTGAAGTCAGGGTCCACAGCCGAGTGGTTGAGGTAGATCACCTCTTTGCCGGGGTTGCGGGCGTTGTGCTTGTCGACGGCGTCGATCAGCGCGCCAGCCACCGAAGAGCCGTTGCCTTGCGTGATGTAGCGAATGCCCTGGTCAAGTGCTGCCTTCAGCGCGTTCAGGCTCTCGGCCGGGCTCAATTTGTTGTCGAAGGGAACGACCTCGAACTTCACGCCGGCCGGGTTGTTCGCGTTGAACTTCTCGGCAAAGAACTGAAAGCTCTTGACCTGGTTGTTGCCCACGGGGCCCATCAATCCGGAGAGCGGATCGATCCACGCGATCTTGACGGTTTCTCCCTTTTGCGCCGAGGCGCCCATCGCACAGGTCATCAAAACCGACGCCGCCACAAGACGCATGGAACATTTCATTGGTGGTCTCCAGTTGGATCAAAAACGAGAGCAAGGTTACAAGTATTCCCGACGGCCCCGCTCAGGGAATGCCCTATCGATTCGAGGTGCTCACAGTCCCGGCAGGCGATAGCCCTTGAGTTGCTCGCGCAGCCGCGTCTTGAGCATCTTGCCAGTGGCGCCGAGCGGAATGGCATCCAAGAACACGACATCGTCCGGGATCTGCCACTTGGCTGTCCGACCCTCGTAGAACTTCAGAAGCTCGTCGCGACTGACCTCGGCGCCGGGCTTTTTCACGACGACCACGATGGGCCGCTCGTCCCACTTCGGATGGAACACGCCGATGCACGCGGCCATGGCCACCGCCGGGTGCGCAACGGCGATGTTCTCGATGTCGATGGAACTGATCCATTCGCCGCCAGACTTGATGACGTCCTTGCTGCGGTCAGTGATCTGCATGAAGCCGTCCGCGTCGATGGTGGCCACGTCCCCGGTCGGAAACCATTCGACACCCTGGGCGTCCTTGACCAACGGCGCGCCACCCTCGCCCTTGAAATACTCGCGCACAACCCAGGGGCCGCGCACCAGCAGATCACCGGCGGCCTTGCCATCGCTCGGCAGGTCGTGGCCCTCAGCGTCGATGATCTTCATGTCCACGCCGTAGATCGCACGGCCCTGCTTGAGCAGGATCTTCATCTGTTCGTCAGCGGGCAGGCCCAGGTGCTTGTTCTTGAGCGTGCACAGCGTGCCCAGCGGCGACATCTCGGTCATGCCCCAGGCGTGCAGCACTTCCACGCCATAGTCGTCGCGGAAGGCGTTGATCATGGCCGGCGGGCAGGCCGAGCCGCCGATGACGGTGCGCTTGAGTGTGGAGAACTTCAGGCCCGCCGGCTTCATGTGCATCAAGAGCATCTGCCAGACCGTGGGCACGCCTGCGGCGTAGCTGACCTTCTCGTTCTCGATCAGTTCATAGATCGACTTGCCATCCATGGCCGGGCCGGGGAACACCAGCTTGGCGCCGGTCAACGCGGCGGAATACGGAATGCCCCAGGCGTTGACGTGGAACATCGGCACTACCGGCAGGATCGCGTCACGCGCGCTGATGCCCATGACATCTGGCAACGCCGCAGCGTAGGCGTGCAAGGTGGTCGAGCGGTGGCTGTACAGCGCGGCCTTGGGGTTGCCGGTGGTGCCGCTGGTGTAGCACATGCTGGACGCGGTGTTCTCGTCGAACACCGGCCAACGGTAGTCGGCGCTTTGGCCCTCCAACCAGGACTCGTAACTCTGCAGGCCGGGGATGCCGCTATCGGCGGGCAGCTTGTCCGCATCGCACAGCGCGACCCAATGCTTGACCGTGGTGCACTTGGCATGCACGGCCTGCACGATCGGCAGGAAGCTGAGATCAAAACACAGCACCTGGTCTTCCGCGTGGTTGGCGATCCAGGCGATTTGCTCGGGGTGCAGGCGCGGGTTGATGGTGTGCAACACACGGCCCGATCCGCTGACGCCGAAGTACAGTTCCAGGTGGCGATACCCGTTCCAGGCAAGCGTGGCGACACGATCGCTGAAACCCAGCTGCAAGGCGTCCAGACCATTCGCCACCTGGCGGGCGCGGCGCGCGACATCACGCCAGGCATAGCGGTGGAGGTCACCCTCGACCCGGCGCGACACAACCTCGCCGTCGCCGTGGTGACGCTCGGCAAAATCGATCAGGCCAGAAATCAGCAACGGTTGGTTCTGCATCAAACCCAGCATGGGTGTCTCCTTGGAAAGCGGCTTGTCGTGGAACATTCGATCGTAAGGGCGGTGCATCCCTGGGACTTACCCGTAACCGCCATTCGGTCTCGGTTACAGGACAGTCAACCCTGTCCTCCAAAGGTCAACACCACCTGAAGGACAATCTACAGCCCAGATCCCGTTTCACACAGACCTGCTGTTCACCATGACACGTGCCATTGAAAAAACCGACGCCGAGTGGCAAGCCCTGTTGGCGAGCAAGGGCGCAGAGCCCGCGGCCTTCCAGGTCACCCGCCGCGCCGCGACCGAGCGGCCCCACACCGGCAAGTACGACCAGCATTGGGCCGACGGCAGCTACCACTGTGTCTGCTGCGGCGCCAAGCTGTTCGAATCCGGCACCAAATTCGATGCCGGCTGTGGCTGGCCCAGCTTTTCCGAGGCGGCCGAGGGCGGCGCTATCGAGGAGCATGTGGACCGCAGCCATGGCATGTCACGAACGGAAACAGTGTGCGCACAGTGCGGCGCCCATCTGGGTCATGTATTTCCGGACGGACCTGCGCCCACGGGCTTGCGCTACTGCATGAACTCGGCATCCTTGCAGTTCGAGAAGCCCTGAGCGCCCGATGAAGATCCTTCTCGACTTCCTGCCGATCCTCGTGTTTTTCGGGGCCTACAAGCTGGCTGGGATCTATGTCGCCACGGCCGTGCTGATGGCCGCCACAGTCGTGCAGATGGGCATCACCTACTGGCTGGAGCGCAAGCTGCAGACCATGCACAAGGTGACGTTGGCGCTGGTCCTGGTGTTCGGCACGCTCACTCTGCTGCTGCAGGATGAGCGCTTCATCAAGTGGAAGCCCACCGTGTTGTACGCGGCCATGGCCATTGCGCTGGCTTTCACGGTGTGGGTACTGCACAAGAATTTTCTGAAGATGATGCTGGGCAGCCAGCTCGCGCTGCCCGATCCGGTGTGGATGCGCCTGAACTGGGCGTGGATCTTTTACTGCGCCTTCATGTCGCTGGTGAACGCCTACGTGGCCCTGTACTACAGCACGGAGCAGTGGGTCAACTTCAAACTGTGGGGCTATGTGTTCCCGCTGGCGTTCATCGTCGGCCAGGGCCTCTATGTCTCACGCCACATGCTGCCCGATGACGTGGCCGAGGAATCGAAGTCGTGACGCCGGCCGCGGACGGTGGCCTGCCCTCGACGGCAGCGCAGATGGAGCAACAACTGCGGCTCGCGTTGCAACCCACGCAGCTGGAAGTGGTGGACGAAAGTGCCGCGCATGCCGGCCATGCCGGTGCCGGCCCACACCCCTACGGCACGCACTTTCGGGTGCGCATCGCATCGCCGTTGTTCGCCGGCCTGTCGCGCGTCGCCCAACATCGGCTTGTGTATGATCCGCTGCGCAAAATGATCGACCAGGGCGTGCACGCCATCGCTATCGAAGTGGTGTTGCCAGTGCACCCATCCGCGGCCCCGCTTTCGCCGGCAGCCCGCGCAACTCTTAAGGAATGACCATGAAAAAATCTCTGTTCTCCGCTGTCGCGGCGGCCATCGTATTGAGCTCCGCAGCCATGCCTGCTCTGGCACAGAACATCGCCATCGTGAACGGCAAGGCCGTGCCCAAGACCCGCATGGACGCACTCGCCGACCAGATGACCCGCGCCGGCCGCCCGGTCTCGCCGGAGCAGGAAGGCCAGCTGCGCGAGGAAGTCATCATGCGTGAGATCTTCATGCAGGAAGCGCAAAAACGCGGCCTGGATGCATCGGCCGAGTTCAAGACGCAGATGGAGTTTGCTCGTCAGTCGCTGCTGGTGCGCGAACTGCTGGTGGAATACCAGAAGGCCAACCCGGTCACCGACGCCGAGATCCAGGCCGAGTACGACAAGGTCAAGGCCGCGCAAGCCGGCAGCGGCAAGGAATACAAGGCGCAGCACATCCTCGTCGAGAAGGAAGACGAAGCCAAGGCCGTCATCGCCAGCCTGAAGAAGGGTGGCAAGTTCGAAGAGATCGCCAAGAAGCAGTCCAAGGACCCAGGATCCGGTGCCAACGGCGGCGACCTGGGCTGGGCCGACCCGTCGGGCTACGTCAAGGAGTTCGGCGACGCCATGGTCAAGCTGAAGAAGGGCCAGACCACCGACGTGCCGGTCAAGACCCAGTTCGGCTACCACGTCATCCGACTGAACGACGAGCGCACGCAGGAGTTCCCGCCGCTGGATCAAGTCAAGCAGCAGATCGGCCAGCAGCTGGTGCAACAGAAAATGACGGCGTTCCAGCAAGACCTGCGCGCCAAGGCCAAGGTCGAGTAAAGCCGACCTGGCTCACCTCAAGCAAACGGCCTCCCATGGGAGGCCGTTTTGCTGAGGCATCGATTCGGGATCAGCCCTGGGCCGGCACCCGTTCGGCCTTGCTGTGCAGCTTGTTCAAGGCGCTCAGGTAGGCCTTGGCAGACGCCACCACGATGTCGGGGTCAGCCCCCACCCCATTCACGACGCGGCCGCTGTTCTGCAGGCGCACGGTGACCTCGCCCTGGCTCTCGGTCGAGCCGCTGATCGCATTGACCGAATACAGCACCATCTCGGCGCCGCTCTTCACATGCGACTCGATGGCCTTGAGCGATGCGTCGACCGGGCCGTTGCCGTCGGAGCTGCCATGCACCTCTTTGCCCTGCGCTGTGAACACCACCTCGGCGTGCGGCCGCTCGCCGGTTTCGCTGTGCTGCTTCAATGACACGAAGGCGTACTGCTCGTTCTCATGCGCCACGTTCTCCTCGCTGACCAACGCCAGGATGTCCTCATCGAAGATCTCGCTCTTGCGGTCGGCGAGGTCCTTGAAGCGCGCAAAGGCGGTGTTGACGTCGGCCTCGCTCTCCATGGCAACGCCCAACTCCTGCAGCCGCTGCTTGAACGCGTTGCGGCCCGACAGCTTGCCCAGCACGATCTTGTTGGCGCTCCAACCCACGTCTTCTGCGCGCATGATCTCGTAGGTGTCGCGCGCCTTGAGCACACCGTCCTGGTGGATGCCAGAAGCATGCGCGAACGCGTTGGCGCCCACCACGGCCTTGTTGGGCTGCACGACAAAACCCGTCGTCTGGCTGACCATTCGGCTGGCCGCCAGGATGTGCTCTGTGGCAATGCCCACGTCCAGGCCGAAGTAGTCTTTGCGGGTCTTCACCGCCATGACGACTTCTTCCAGCGAACAGTTGCCCGCGCGCTCGCCCAAGCCGTTGATGGTGCACTCGACCTGGCGCGCACCGCCGATCTTGACCCCCGCCAGCGAATTCGCCACCGCCATGCCCAGGTCGTTGTGGCAGTGGACGGACCAGATCGCCTTGTCGCTGTTGGGAATGCGCTCGCGCAGGTTCTTGATGAAAAGGCCATACAGTTCCGGCACCGCGTAGCCCACGGTGTCCGGCACGTTGATGGTGGTGGCGCCCTCGGCGATCACAGTCTCGAGCACGCGGCACAAAAAGTCGGGGTCGCTGCGGTAACCGTCCTCAGGGCTGAACTCGATGTCGCCCACGAGGTTGCGCGCGAAACGCACCGACAGCTTGGCCTGTTCGTACACCTCGTCAGGTGTCATGCGCAGCTTCTTCTCCATGTGCAGCGGAGAGGTTGCGATGAACACGTGAATGCGCGCCTGTGCCGCGTCTTTCAGTGCCTCGGCCGAGCGTGAGATGTCACGGTCGTTCGCACGCGACAGAGAGCAGATCGTCGACTCACGCACGGCGCGCGAGATCGCCTGCACGCATTCGAAATCGCCGTTGGAACTGGCAGCGAAGCCGGCCTCGATCACGTCGACCTTGAGCCGCTCGAGCTGGCGAGCGATGCGCAGCTTCTCGTCGCGCGTCATGGAGGCGCCCGGTGATTGCTCGCCATCGCGCAAGGTCGTGTCGAAAATGATCAGCTTGTCGGTCATCGTGGTCTCCAGAATCGTGGTTCACGGCCGCTGCCGGGGAGCAGCGGCCTGCAAGGCAAGCCTTCAGCGAGCGCCAGCCAGAGCGTCGGCCGGCTGCACATTGTCATCGCGCGTGGCCCGGGCCAGGCCGGCGACGATGGCCTTGAGTGAGGCCGAAACGATATTGGCGTCGATGCCCACGCCGTACAGCGTCTGGCTTTCGTCAACGCGCAACTCCAGGTAGGCGACGGCCTTTGCGTTGGCGCCGGAGCCGATGGCGTGCTCGTGGTAGTCAAGCACCCGCACGCGATGGCCTGTTGCCGCCTGCAGGCCGTCGACGAAGGCATCGATCGGCCCGGTGCCAGCACCTTCGACCTGCACGGTCCGGCCGCCAAACTCCAGCTCGGCCGAGAGTTTGACTTCGGTCGTGCCGACGCCGTGTTGCTCAAGGATGCGATGCTGCGGCGCGCGGGCACCATGCAGGCCGTACTCCTGCTCGAACAACGTCCAGAGGTCGTGGGCTGTGAGTTCCTTGCCTTGCGCGTCCATCACGCCCTGCACCACCTGGCTGAATTCGATCTGCAGGCGACGCGGCAACTCCAACCCGAATTCGCTCTCGAGCAGATAGGCAATGCCGCCCTTGCCGGATTGGCTGTTCACGCGAATCACGGCTTCGTAAGTGCGACCAAGGTCCTTAGGGTCGATCGGCAGGTAGGGAATCTGCCATGCGTCACCTTCGTTACGCGCCGCGAAAGCCTTCTTGATCGCGTCCTGATGCGAGCCTGAGAACGAGGTGTAAACCAGCTCGCCCACATACGGGTGGCGCGGGTGGACGGGCAACTGATTGCAGTGTTCGACCACGCGGCGGATCTCGTCGATCTCAGAGAAATCAAGGTTCGGATGCACGCCCTGCGTGTAGAGGTTCAGCGCCACGTTCACGACATCGAGGTTGCCGGTGCGTTCGCCATTGCCGAACAGGCAGCCTTCGAGACGATCGGCACCGGCCATCACCGCGAACTCGCCAGCGGCTGTGCCCGTGCCGCGGTCGTTGTGCGGATGGATGGAGAGAACGATGGCGTCACGCCGCGCCAGGTTGCGGTGCATCCACTCGACCATGTCGGCGAAGATGTTCGGCGTCGAATGCTCGACCGTGGAGGGCAGGTTCACGATGCACTTGTGCTGGGGCGTGGGCTGCCAGACCGCGGTCACGGCATCGACCACACGCTTGGAGAACGCCAACTCGGTACCCGAGAACATCTCCGGCGAGTACTGGAACGTCCACTGCGTCTCCGGCTGACGGGCCGCAAGCTCGCGAAAAAGCGCGGCGTTCTCGGTGGCAAGCGCGACGATCTCGTCTTCGTCCATGCCGAGCACCACGCGCCGCATCATCGGTGCCGTCGCGTTGTAGAGGTGGACGATGGCGCGCGGGGCGCCGTGCAACGATTCGAAGGTGCGCTGGATCAGGGGCTCACGCGCTTGCGTCAAGACCTGGATGGTGACGTCGTCCGGAATCAGGTGCTCGTCGATCAGCTTGCGCACGAAGTCGAATTCGGTTTGCGAGGCCGAAGGGAACCCGACTTCGATCTCCTTGAACCCGACCTTCACAAGCGCCTGGAACATCTTGAGCTTGCGCTCGCCGTCCATGGGCTCGATCAGCGCCTGGTTGCCATCACGCAGGTCGGTGCTGAGCCAGATCGGCGCCTTGGTGATGACGGCGTCGGGCCAGGTGCGGTCGGTCAGGCGCACTGGCTGGAATGCGGGGTACTTGCTGGCAGGATTCTTCAACATCATGCGGTCCTTGGAACTTTGAAAAACCAGCAACGCAAATGCAAAACGGCCCGTTGCTGGTGCAGACGGGCCGTTTCGACAAAGGTTTGCGCGTGCGCTACCGTCTCCGCCCGTGGGGGATTAGCAGTAGGCCTAGCGCGCTGAAATGCATGACGTGCACTCTAGCACAGCTGACCCCGCACGGGTTTCATTTGTGCAGCCCGCGTTCGTCTGGCTCGTCCGTCGAGGTGCTGATCACGCTGGTCTGCTGCCCCTTGGTCTTGCGCCACGCGTACACCACGTACCCGCTGATGCCGTACGCCACAAACAGCCCGAACATGACGACCGGCGGGTGGATGTTGACGATGGCGATGCCCAATGCGATCAACACGATCACGACGAAGGGCACACTCCTTTTCATCTGCACGTCTTTGAAACTGTAGAAGGGCACGTTGGTGACCATGGTCAGCCCGGCGTACAGCGCCAATGCGAACATGAACCAGGTCACATCGGCGCGCGCCACCTCCAGCTCGGTCATGAGCCAGATGAAACCCGTCACCAGCGCGGCAGCGGCCGGCGAAGGCAGCCCTTGGAACCAGCGCTTGTCCACCACGGCCGTGTTGACATTGAATCGTGCAAGCCGCAAGGCAGCGCACGCGCAATAAACGAATGCGGCAATCCAGCCCCAGCGGCCGGCGCCGCGCAGCGTCCACTCATAGGCGATCAGCGCCGGCGCCGCGCCGAACGACACCATGTCGGACAGCGAATCCATCTGCTCGCCGAACGCGCTTTGTGTGTTGGTCATGCGCGCGACCCGGCCGTCCAGGCTGTCCAGCACCATGGCGCAGAAGACGCCTACCGCTGCCAAGTCGAAGCGGTTGTTCATCGCCATGACAACCGCATAAAACCCCCCGAAGAGCGCGGCCAACGTGAACAGGTTGGGCAGGATATAGATGCCCTTGCGGCGCTTGCGCGGCACGGGCTCGTCCAGCAGCGTTAGTTCGGAATCATTGCCATCATGCATGTGACGAGTGTAGTGGAGGGTACCCAATGAAAAAGGCCACCGAAGTGGCCCTGAGGGATCACGGCAAACCGATGATCAGTTGCGGGTCTGGTCGACCAGCTTGTTCTTTTTGATCCAGGGCATCATGGCGCGCAGTTGCTCGCCCACCACTTCGATCTGGTGCTCGGCGTTCAGGCGACGCCGGCTCAGCAACGTGGGCGCGCCGGCACGGTTCTCGAGAATGAAACTCTTGGCGTATTCACCGGTCTGGATGTCCTTCAAGACCTGCTTCATCACCTTCTTGCTCTCTTCGTTGATGATGCGCGGGCCCGTCACGTACTCGCCGTACTCGGCGTTGTTGGAGATCGAGTAGTTCATGTTGGCGATGCCGCCTTCATAGATCAGGTCGACGATCAGCTTGAGTTCGTGCAGGCATTCGAAGTAGGCCATCTCGGGCGCGTAGCCGGCTTCCACCAGCGTCTCGAAGCCGGCCTTGATCAGCTCGACGGTGCCGCCGCACAGCACGGCCTGCTCGCCGAACAGGTCGGTTTCGGTTTCTTCGCGGAAGTTGGTCTCGATGATGCCGGCCTTGCCGCCGCCATTGGCCATGGCGTAGGACAGCGCGAGGTCGCGCGCCTTGCCGGTTTTGTCCTGGTGCACGGCCACCAGGTGGGGCACGCCGCCGCCCTGGGTGTAGGTGTTGCGCACGGTGTGGCCGGGGGCCTTGGGTGCGACCATCCAGACGTCCAGATCGGCACGCGGTGCCACTTGGCCGTAGTGCACGTTGAAGCCGTGGGCAAAGGCCAGCGAGGCGCCTTGCTTGATGTTGGGCTCGACGTCGTTGGTGTAGACGGCAGCGATCTGCTCGTCGGGCAACAGCATCATGACCACGTCGGCGGCCTTCACGGCTTCGGCGACCTCGGCGACCTTGAGGCCCGCCTTCTCGACCTTGGCCCAGGAGGCGCCGCCCTTGCGCAGGCCGACCAGCACCTTGACGCCGCTGTCGTTCAGGTTCTGCGCATGCGCATGGCCTTGGCTGCCATAGCCGATGATGGTGACGGTCTTGCCCTTGATCAGGCTCAGGTCACAGTCCTTGTCGTAAAAAACCTTCATGATGTTCTCCAATGATTCTGGCGAAAACGCCCACGGGCAGGCTCAGGGCGAACGGAAACCGCACTCGCCAGGCAACACAATCCGTTCGCGTCGAGCCTGCCAAAACGCGCGCACGGACTTTTCACAATTCAGACTCTGAGGATGCGCTCGCCCCGGCCGATGCCACTGGAGCCAGTGCGCACCGTTTCCAGAATTGCACTGCGTTCGATCGCTTCCAAAAAGGCATCGTTCTTGCCTTGGTCGCCGGTCAGTTCGATGGTGTAGCTCTTCTCGGTCACGTCGATGATGCGACCGCGGAAGATCTCGGCCATGCGCTTCATCTCCTCGCGCTCCTTGCCCACAGCGCGCACCTTCACCATCATGAGCTCGCGCTCGGTGTAGGCTCCCTCAGTCAGATCGACGACCTTGACCACCTCGATCAGCCGGTTCAGGTGCTTGGTGATCTGCTCGATCACGTCGTCAGAACCGGTGGTCTGGATGGTCATGCGCGACAAGCTGGGGTCCTCGGTCGGGGCCACCGTCAGCGACTCGATGTTGTAGCCGCGGGCCGAGAACAAGGCCACGACACGGGAAAGTGCGCCGGGTTCATTTTCCAGCAGCACAGCGATGATGTGTTTCATGAGCAGATTCCTCTTTTCGCTGCCCTCCCCCGCGCACGGTAATGTGCGGGCTCGGCAGGCAATAGATTCGTCGTTAAAGGGAGCCGCGCCTGCATGGCAGGCCGGCCAATCGTCCGTTCAAAGGTCTTCGGAACCCAGCAGCATCTCGGTGATGCCCTTGCCGGCCTGAACCATCGGGAACACGTTTTCGGTCGGGTCGGTGCGAAAGTCCATGAACACCGTGCGGTCCTTCAGCTTGCGCGCCTCGCGCAGCGCTGGCTCCACATCCTGCGGCCGCTCGATCAGCATGCCAACGTGGCCATAGGCTTCGGCCAGCTTGACGAAGTTGGGCAAGGCGTCCATGTAGCTGCTGCTGTAGCGGCCTGCGTACTCGACTTCCTGCCACTGCCGCACCATGCCCAGGTAGCGGTTGTTCAGGGAAACGATCTTGATCGGCGTGTTGTACTGCAGGCAGGTCGACAGTTCCTGGATGCACATCTGCACTGAGCCCTCGCCGGTGATGCAGAACACCTCGGCCTCGGGCTTGGCCAGCTTGATGCCCATGGCATACGGAATTCCGACGCCCATGGTGCCCAGGCCACCGGAATTGATCCAGCGGCGCGGCTCGTCGAAACGGTAGTACTGGGCCGCCCACATCTGGTGTTGGCCAACGTCGGACGTGATGTAGGTCTCCACGTCCTTGGTCATGTTCCACAGCGTCTCAATCACATGCTGCGGCTTGATCACGTCACCTGCGCCACGGCTGTACTTGAGGCAATCGCGCTTGCGCCAGACTTCGATCTGTTCCCACCATGACGCCAGTGCGCCGCTGTCAGGCTTGATCTCGCTCTCGCGGATCATCGCGATCAACTCGGTCAGCACGTCCTTCACGTCGCCCACGATCGGGATATCCACACGCACGCGCTTGGAGATGCTCGACGGGTCGATGTCGATGTGGATGATCTTGCGCTCGTTCTGCGCGAAGTGCTTGGGATTGCCGATCACGCGGTCGTCGAACCGGGCGCCCACGGCCAGCAACACGTCGCAGTTTTGCATCGTATTGTTGGCTTCCAGCGTGCCATGCATGCCCAACATGCCCAGGAACTTACGGTCGCTCGCCGGATAGGCACCCAGGCCCATCAGGGTGTTCGTGACCGGGTAGCCCAGCATGTCGACGAGCGTGCGCAACTCGTTGGTCGCGTTGCTGAGCAACACGCCGCCACCGGTGTAGATGTAGGGGCGTTTGGCCGTCAGCAGCAGTTGCAGTGCCTTGCGGATCTGCCCGCCGTGGCCTTTGCGCACTGGGTTGTACGAGCGCATTTCCACCGTTTCGGGATAGCCTGTGTACAACGCCTTCTTGAACGAAACATCCTTCGGGATGTCGACGACCACTGGGCCGGGGCGACCCGTGCGTGCAATGTGGAACGCCTTCTTCAGCGTCATGGCCAGGTCGCGGGCATCCTTGACCAGGAAGTTGTGCTTGACGATGGGACGCGTGATGCCCACGGTGTCGCATTCCTGAAAGGCGTCGAGACCGATGGCGGGCGTCGGCACCTGACCGGTGATGATCACCATCGGAATGCTGTCCATGTAGGCCGTGGCGATGCCGGTGACCGCATTCGTGACGCCGGGGCCAGACGTGACCAGCGCCACGCCGACATCGCCCGTCGCGCGGGCGTAGCCGTCGGCAGCGTGTACGGCGGCTTGCTCATGGCGCACCAGCACATGCTGGATGGTGTCCTGCTTGTAGAGCGCGTCGTAGATGTAGAGCACAGCGCCACCGGGATAGCCCCAGATGTGCTTCACGTTCTCGGCCTGCAGGGCCTTGATGAGGATCTCGGCACCCATCAATTCCTGGGGACCGGCGTGCGAGAGAGCGGAGGATGCCGCCGCCGCCGAGGCGAGTTCGGCCTTTGAAATTTCCATGATCAACCTTTGCGAATTTCTCTGACGAAATACCTTGGGTGCCCCTTCGCGCCCTCTTGTGGAAGGTCGTCGGGACTTGAGGCCAAGGCTATGGGCGTACGGTGTGCGTCGCCGAACCTGGACCCGTTTGCTTTTTGATGAGCCGCGCATTATCGCATTGCCAGACCCCTGTTGCAGCCGTGGCTGCCGTGAAGATGCGGCTGGATGCCATAATTGATCTCCTACGCGATCCCCTACGTTGCTGAACGACCGCTCACGGCTCGCTTGTCTTGGCTACCGAAAAAGAACTGTCCGATTTCCTCAAGAGCGTCGAGAGACGGGCCTTCAAGCGCTCGATCTACCACGTTCGCAATGAAGAATCGGCACTGGACATCGTGCAAGACAGCATGATGAAACTGGCGGTCCACTACGGCGACAAGCCCGCTGGCGAGCTGCCCATGCTGTTCCAGCGCATCCTGTCGAACTGCACCTTGGACTGGTTCAGGCGCCAGAAGACCCGCAACGCACTGTTCTCCAACCTGAGCGACTTCGACCATGCCGGTGAGGATGGAGATTTCGATCTGCTTGAAACTTTGGCGGTCGACGATGGATCTCAGTTCACCGAAAGCGCGGAACAGACGATTGGCCGCGCTCAGGTGTTGAAGGAAGTGGAGACGGCAGTCCAGGTCCTGCCAGGTCGTCAACGAGAAGCATTTTTAATGCGTTACTGGGAAGAAATGAGCATTACCGAGACAGCCGCCGCCATGGGCTGCTCGGAGGGCAGCGTCAAGACGCATTGTTCCAGGGCGGTCGCATCCCTCAGTCGGGCATTGCTGGCCAAAGGAATCCATTTATGACCCACCCAACCTTTGTCCAGACACCTCAGGACGTGCTGGGCCGCAAGATTGCGGCTCGCTTATCGCTCGGCAGCGCCGAGCTGGGCCATGACGTATCCGAGCGGCTGCGGGTGGCCCGATTGCAAGCAGTCACGCGCCGCAAGGTGCCAGAGATGGCGGTCACGGCGAGCGCCGTGTCGACCAGCAGCGCCGTCCTGAGCACCGGTGATGGCGCTGGCACCGGCTGGTGGGCGCGTATTGGTTCTACGCTGCCCTTGCTGGCACTGATCGTCGGTTTGCTCGCCATCACCGCCGCGCAAAACGAGTTCCGCGCTGATGAGGTCGCCGAAGTCGACGCCGCTCTGCTCACCGATGATCTGCCCACGACGGCGTACACCGACCCGGGCTTCATGCAGTTCCTGCGTGCGGATGGCGACCCATCCACACGTTGATGCACGGAGTCAGGCCATGCGTTCGCCGAAGCCAAGCGCACCCCTGCCGGCGCGGCACAGCCTGCGAAGATCAGTCACGTGGATGTGCATCTCACTGATGCATTTCAGCGCGATGGCGCAGCAGGCGCCTGCACGGCCGGCGGAAGAGCGGCAACAGCCCACGGCCGTTGCACTGCCCGGCACAAGCGGCCCTTCATGGGGCGAACTGAACAAGTCCCAGCGTGTGGCGCTAAAGCCGCTGGCAGCGGAATGGAATCGCCTGAGCGAGGCGCAAAAGCGCAAATGGGTCGCGCTTTCGCGCAACTTCGACAGGCTGCCCCCGCAGGAGCAGCAGAAGTTGCAGGCCCGCATGGGCGAGTGGGTGGCCCTGAGCGCAAAAGACCGCAGCCGTGCACGCCTGAATTTTGCGGAGACGAAGAACCTTCCCGTTGAGGTCAAGCAGGCCAAGTGGCAGGCGTACCAGGCGCTCAGCGAGAGCGAGCGACGTACCTTGGCTGAACAGGCACCTCGCCGCCAGCTGCCCGGTGCGGCTACGGCTCTGCAGCCGGGGCCGCAAGCTCGGCTTGCGCAGGTTCCTGCTCCGCTAGGCCCGCAAGTCAAAGTACCGCGGATTTCCGTGGCCCCGCACCTGATCGATCCCAACACGCTGTTGCCCCAGGTCGACGCGCCGAGCGCCGGCCTGCGCGCCGCGCCTGGGCATCGAAACCCTCAACGATGAGCGCAGGCTCTCCCGTCAACCCGACTGCTGAAAGTCCCGTCGCAGGCGAAGGGACCGACGTGCGCGCGCCCGGGCTGTGGCGACGCATGGCCTGCTGGCTCTATGAGGGCATGCTGATGTTCGGCGTCGTCTTTCTTGCGGGCTATCTGTTTGGCACGCTGAGCCAGACGCGCCATGCCTTGGACAACCGGCTGCCCTTGCAAGCATTTCTGTTCGTCGTCTTCGGCATCTACTTCACCTGGTTTTGGTCACGCGGTCAGACGCTGGCGATGAAGACCTGGAACATCCGCGTCGTCGGCCGCGATGGCCGAGACATCAGCCAGGCACGCGCCCTGCTGCGCTACGTGCTGAGTTGGCTGTGGTTCGTGCCACCGCTGGCGATGATGGCGCCGTTCGGGCTGCCAGCGGGCGAATCGTTCGTGCTGCTGCTCGGGTGGGTGGTGGTGTGGGCCATTGCGAGCCGGTTTCATCCTCAGGCACAGTTCTGGCACGACGTTCTGGCCGGCACGCGCTTGGTCACAACGCGACCGCTCAGCCGCTGATGCACCAGCCGTACATGACACCCGCGTCCACCAATCTACCCGACCCCAAGCAAGAGCCCGAGCCCGCCCGGCCCTACAAGACGCGCGCCGGCTTGGCGCGTATCCGCTACGCGTTCGGCTTTTCGCTGGCGGGCCTGCGCACTGGCTGGTCCGAGGCTGCCTTCCGCCAGGAGGCCATCGCCGCCTTCGTGTTGATCCCGACGGCGTTCTGGGTCGGCTCCGACTGGACACGCACGGCGCTCCTGGTCGCGTCCGTCGTCCTCGTGTTGATTGTCGAGTTGCTCAACACCGCGATCGAGGCAGCCATTGACCGCATCGGCCAGGAGCGCCATGCCTTGTCTCGCCAAGCCAAGGACCTTGGCAGCGCGGCAGTACTGCTGAGCCTGTTGTTGGCTGCCTGCATCTGGGCGGCAGCGCTGTGGGAGCGCCTGGCGCCATGACACCCGCATTCTCAATCTGCGTGTACTGCGGATCACGTCCCGGCGCCCAGCCGGTCTACGCCGAAGCCGCTGTGGCAGTAGGCACGTGGATCGGCCAGCACGCGGGTCAGCTGGTCTACGGCGGCGGGCGCAACGGCCTGATGGGCGTTGTGGCCGACGCCACGCTGGCCGCCGGCGGGACAGTCGTCGGCGTCATTCCGAAGGCTTTGGTGGAGAAGGAATGGGCGCACCAGGGCTGCTCAGAACTGCTGATCGTGGAGACCATGCACGACCGCAAGCGCATCATGGCCGAGCGTGCGGATGCTTTCGTGGCGCTGCCTGGTGGCATCGGCACCTTCGAGGAGTTCTTCGAGGCCTGGACCTGGCGGCAGCTGGGCTATCACAGCAAGCCGGTGGGCCTGCTGAACGTGGCAGGCATTTACGACGGAATGGCCACGTTTCTGCAGACCATCGTGCGCGAGCAGTTCATCAACGATTGGCAGATGCAGTTGATCCGCATCGACACGGACATCGCGCAGTTGCTCAAGAACCTGATCAATGACGCGGGCCAGGGCAGATCGTTGCGCCTGGACCAGGTCTGAACAGAATCAAACGGCGGACTCGTCTTCCTCGCCGGTGCGGATGCGCACCACGCGCTCCACGGCCGTGATGAAGATCTTTCCGTCGCCGATCTTGCCGGTGCGTGCGGCGCGCACGATGGCATCGACGCAGCGGTCGACATCATCGGACTTGACCACGATCTCCACCTTGACCTTGGGCAGGAAGTCCACGACGTACTCCGCCCCGCGGTACAACTCGGTGTGGCCCTTCTGGCGGCCAAACCCTTTCACTTCCGTCACGGTGAGCCCGGTCACGCCGCACTCCGCCAGGGCTTCGCGAACCTCCTCGAGTTTGAAGGGCTTGACGATGGCGGTAATCTGTTTCATCCGAATCTTTCTGAGGTCGTGCGCGGAAATAGTTGGCAATAGGATAGCGCCATTCCTTGCCCAGGCGACATCGACCTACGCATTTCGTGGCCATCCGGACCCGCCCTTGTGCAGCAGGAAGCGCGAGCGACGCCTCTCACGCACCCAACAGAACAGGACCTTCGCCGTTGCCAGCGCATGACTTGACCCTTCGCGTGTTCGACTCCGTCAGCCACGTGCCCGCACTGCGGTGGGATGCGCTGCTGGCGCTGCACCCCCATCCCAGCCCGTTCATGCGGCACGCCTACCTGCGGGCGATGGAAACGAGCCACAGCGCGAGACCTGCCACCGGGTGGACGCCGCGCTGCATCACCTTGTGGCAGGGGGAACAGTTGGAAGCAGCCTGCGCGCTCTACCTCAAGGATCACTCCTACGGCGAGTACGTTTTCGACTGGGCCTGGGCCGATGCCTATCAGCGCCATGGCTTGGCCTACTACCCCAAGGCCTTGATCGCGCCGCCTTTCACCCCGGTGCCCGGCGCCCGCCTGCTGGCGCGCAACGCTGCCAGCCGGGTGGCGCTGCTGGAATCGGTGCTCGCGTGGTGCCAAACTGAAAACCTGTCGTCGCTGCACCTGCTCTTCGCAAGCGAGGACGATACGGCGGCCTGCGCCGAGGCCGGCCTGATGCTGCGGCACACGGTGCAGTTCCATTGGCAGAACGCAGCGCCTGCCAACGGCGAGCCCTTCGGTGATTTCGACGCCTTCCTGGCCAGCCTCGCGCAGGACAAGCGCAAGAAGATCCGACAGGAACGCCGCAAGGTCAGCGAGGCCGGCGTGCACTTTCGCCAGGCCCAAGGCCGAGATATTTGTGCGTCCGACTGGGATTTTTTCTACCGCTGCTACGAGCGCACCTACCTGGAACACGGCAACGCGCCGTACCTGCAACGCAGCTTCTTCGCGCGCATGGCGCAGGACATGCCCGAGAACTGGTTGCTGTTCATTGCCGAGCACGGCCAAGGCGAGGAGCGACAGCCGATCGCCTGCAGCCTCATCGGCCTGGACGCACAGGAGCGTGTGGCGTATGGACGCTACTGGGGCGCCCTGGCGAGGGTCGATTGCCTGCACTTCGAGGCCTGCTACTACCAACCCCTGGCCTGGTGCATCGCGCAGGGCTACCGGCGGTTCGAGGGTGGCGCGCAGGGCGAACACAAGATGGCCCGGGCGCTGATGCCGGTGCGCACCACCAGCGCCCACTGGCTCGCCCACCCCGCCTTCGCCGATGCAGTGGAACGCTTTCTGGAGCGCGAGGGCGCCGGCATCGCAGGCTACCTGGACGATCTGGCCGGCCGCACGCCGTTCCGCCAGTCGCCGGAGCCGCAATAGGCTTCAGCCCAGTGCCTGTTCGAAGTCGGCCAGCAGGTCGGCGCTGTCTTCCAGGCCAACGGACAAGCGAATCATCCCATCGGCAATGCCCATGGATGCGCGCACCTCGGCCCCGGCCTCCCAGAAGATCGTCGGCGCGACCGGAATGATCAAGCTGCGCGTGTCGCCCAGGCCAGTCGCCTTGATCGGCAGGCGCAGCCGGTCGACGAACTCAAGGCAAGCCACCGCATCGCGCAGTTCGAATGACAACAACCACGATCCAGCCTTGAACAACTGGCGGGCCAGTGCGTGCTGCGGATGCGTCTCCAGCATCGGATAGTGCACCGCCACCACCGCAGGATGCGCCTGGAGGTAGCGCGCCAGTGCAAGCGCCGTGGCGCTGGTGTGTGCCACGCGCAGCGCCAAGGTCTCGGCGCCCAGGCTGATCTGGTGCGCGTGCTCGGACGACAGGTTGCCGCCCATGTCGCGCAAGCCCTTCTTGCGCACCTGCGTCAGGCCCCACTGCTTCGCATCGCCCTTGCGGTACGGCCCGAAGATGTTCGGGTAGCCTTGCCAGTCGTACGAACCCGTATCGGTCACGGCGCCCCCCAGCGCCTGGCCATGGCCTGCAATGGTCTTGGTCAGCGACTGAACGACCAGACCGGCGCCCACATCCTTGGGCCGGAACAGTGCGGGCGATGTGATGGTGTTGTCCACCACAAACAGCAGGCCGCGCTCCGCACAGAGCTTGCCGATGGCCGGCATGTCGGCCACCTGGGTGCCAGGGTTGGCGATGGTCTCCACGAACACCATGCGCGTGTTCGGCTGCAGCGCTGCGGCCACCGCGCCCGCGTCGGTCGCATCGACCGTCGTGATCTCGATGCCGAGATCGCGCAGCGTGCCGAAGATGCTGTTGGTGTTGCCGAACACATAGCGGCTTGCCACCAGATGGTCGCCCGCCCGCAGCAGCGTCAGAAACACCGCGCAGATCGCGGCCATGCCGGTGCCGAAGCACACCGTGCCCACGCCCTGCTCCAGCCGCGTGATCTGCGACTCCAGCGCTGCCGTAGTCGGTGTGCCCTGGCGGGCGTAGTTGTAGCCCCCCTTGAGCGTGCCCTGGAACACGCCGATCAGGTCCTCCACGCGGTCGAACCCGTACTGCGTCGACGTGTGGATGGGCTTGTGCACGCCGCCGTGCTCGACGCCGAAGCGCCGGTCGGAATGCACGATGCCCGTGCTGATGCCTTCAGATGCCATCGGTCGCGTCAGCTGTTCGCCTTCTTGTAGGCCTCGATGCCGTCCATCACTTCCTTCTTGGCGGCGTCCAGGCCTTCCCAGCCCAGCACCTTGACCCACTTGCCGGCTTCCAGATCCTTGTAGTGCTCGAAGAAGTGGCTGATGGCCTTCAAGCGCATCTGGTTCACGTCGTCCACGTTCTTCCAGTGGCTGTAGATGGGCAGCACCTTGTCGGTGGGCACGGCCAGCACCTTGCCGTCCACGCCGGCTTCGTCTTCCATCATCAGAATGCCCAGCGGGCGGCAGGGCACGACCACACCAGGGAACAGCGGGTATGGCGTGATGACCAGCACGTCGACCGGGTCGCCATCACCGCTCAGCGTCTGCGGCACATAGCCGTAGTTGCTGGGGTAGTGCATGGCGGTGGTCATGAAGCGGTCCACGAAGATCGCGCCCGATTCCTTGTCCACTTCGTACTTGATCGGGTCTGCGTTCATCGGAATTTCGATGACCACATTGAACGCGTCGGGAAGGTTCTTGCCGGGGGAGACT
Source organism: Rhodoferax sp. RT4P68 (assembly GCF_056521305.1). Taxonomy (NCBI): domain Bacteria; kingdom Pseudomonadati; phylum Pseudomonadota; class Betaproteobacteria; order Burkholderiales; family Comamonadaceae; genus Rhodoferax; species Rhodoferax sp. RT4P68. Next base: position 71,694 of record NZ_JBWMBB010000015.1, on the reverse strand, counting down.
TTGTCGAAGGACATGGTGCTACTTAGCGGTTGAGGAATCGGGAGAAAACCTGGGGAGTAACCCTGATTTTAAGGGCGCCTTTGTTCGGTAAGTCGCCGTCAAGACTGGCATTCACGAGTTTTGCTTTTATATTGCGCCGGTTGGCCAATCGTCTCCTGCGGGGGGTTCATGCACGACGAGGAAGCAACGCAGCGGGGCACCGCAAGCGTTGTGCCCCATTTCGAGCAAAGAACAGGCGAGAGGGGATTTCTTATATGACTGGCAACTCGGCGCTGATATTGGCGCTTGTCTGCGGCTTCATTGCCGTTGCTTACGGCTTCTGGGCCCGTAGCTGGATTCTGTCGCAAGACGCGGGCAACGCCCGCATGCAGGAGATCGCCGCGGCGATCCAGACCGGCGCGGCGGCCTACCTGGCCCGCCAATACAAGACCATTGCCATCGTGGGCGTCGTGCTCGCTGTGCTGATCGGGCTGTTCCTGGACATCACGACGGCCGTCGGCTTCGTCATCGGCGCGGTGCTGTCGGGCGCCTGCGGCTTCATCGGCATGAACGTCTCGGTGCGCGCGAACGTGCGCACTGCGCAGGCGGCCACGCGCGGCATCGGCCCTGCACTGGATGTCGCCTTTCGCGGCGGCGCCATCACCGGCATGCTGGTGGTGGGCCTGGGCCTGTTGGGGGTCACGGGCTTCTACTGGTACCTCACCAGCAGCGGCGTGCCCTCCGGCGCCAAGCCGGCTGACCTGCTCAACCCGTTGATCGGCTTTGCGTTCGGCTCGTCGCTGATCTCGATCTTTGCGCGCCTGGGCGGCGGCATCTTCACCAAGGGCGCCGACGTCGGCGCGGATCTGGTGGGCAAGGTCGAGGCTGGCATCCCCGAGGATGACCCGCGCAACCCCGCCGTCATCGCCGACAACGTCGGCGACAACGTGGGCGACTGCGCCGGCATGGCGGCCGATTTGTTCGAGACCTACGCCGTCACCTTGATCGCCACCATGGTGCTCGGCGCGTTGCTGGTGACCGGCGCCGGTGCCAGCACCGTCGTCTACCCGCTGGCCCTGGGCGCCGTGTCCATCATCGCGTCGATCATCGGTTGCTTCTTCGTGAAGGCCTCGCCCGGCATGAAGAACGTGATGCCGGCGCTCTACAAGGGCCTGGCGGTAGCCGGCGTGCTGTCGCTGATCGCCTTCTACTTCGTCACCACCTGGTTGATCCCGGACAACGCCATCGCGGCCACCGGCAGCCAGATGAAGCTGTTCGGCGCCTGCGTCGTCGGGCTGGTGCTGACCGCCGCACTGGTGTGGATCACCGAGTACTACACCGGCACGCAGTACGCGCCCGTCAAGCACATCGCGCAGGCATCGACCACCGGCCACGGCACCAACATCATTGCCGGCCTGGGCGTGTCGATGCGCTCCACTGCCTGGCCGGTGATCTTCGTCTGCATCGCGATCTGGGTGTCTTACGCACTGGGCGGCCTGTACGGCATTGCGATTGCCGCAACCTCCATGCTGAGCATGGCCGGCATCGTCGTGGCGCTGGACGCCTACGGCCCCATCACCGACAACGCCGGCGGCATCGCCGAGATGGCCGAGCTGCCCAGCAGCGTGCGCGATGTGACCGACCCGCTGGACGCTGTCGGCAACACCACCAAAGCCGTGACCAAGGGCTACGCCATCGGCTCGGCCGGTCTGGCCGCGTTGGTGCTGTTTGCCGACTACACGCACAAGCTGGAAGCGTATGGACGGGTCATCACCTTCGATCTTTCGAACCCCATGGTCATCATCGGCCTGTTCATCGGCGGGCTGATCCCCTACCTGTTCGGCGCCATGGCGATGGAGGCCGTGGGCCGCGCGGCCGGCTCGGTGGTGGTCGAGGTGCGGCGCCAGTTCCGCGAGATCCCCGGCATCATGGAAGGCACGGCCAAGCCCGAGTACGGCAAGGCGGTGGACATGCTGACCTCTGCCGCCATCAAGGAGATGATGATCCCCTCGCTGCTGCCGGTGGTCGTGCCGATCCTGGTCGGCCTGCTGCTCGGCCCGGCCGCGTTGGGCGGGTTGCTGATGGGCACCATCGTGACGGGCCTGTTCGTCGCCATCTCCATGTGCACCGGCGGCGGCGCGTGGGACAACGCCAAGAAGTACATCGAAGACGGCCACCACGGCGGCAAGGGCTCGGAGACGCACAAGGCCGCTGTCACCGGCGACACCGTGGGTGACCCGTACAAGGACACGGCCGGCCCGGCGGTGAACCCCTTGATCAAGATCATCAACATCGTGGCGCTGCTGATCGTGCCGCTGGTGATGCAGGTGCACGGCGGGCCGGCACCGGCCGCCACGGCCGCTGCTGCACCGACGATGGCCGCGACCGGCGACGCGCCTTCGTTCCGCGTCGAGAACGGCGTCGTCAGGTTCTACTTCGCCAGCGCCAAGGCCGACCTGGCCAGCGGCAGTGAAGCCGCCCTGGCTGACGTGGCCAAGGCGGTTGCCGGCGGCAAGCGCGCCGTCGTCAGCGGCTACCACGATGCTTCAGGGGACCCCGAGAAGAATGCGGAGCTGGCACGCCAGCGCGCAGTGGCGGTGCGCGATGCGCTGAAGACAGCCGGCGTGCCCGAGGACAAGGTCGAGTTGAAGAAGCCCGAGCAGACCAGCGTCGGCGGGCCGCCTGCAGAGGCGCGTCGTGTCGAGGTGAGCGTGCAGTAAGCGCCTGTTCCGACCCGATCCGGCCCGCCTGCGCGCGGGCCTTTTCCATTGACGGCTGCCGCACCGCTAGACACGGGAGTAAGATTCTTACTTTTCTCAGTAAGAAGGCAAGCGCCATGAAGATCACCAGCAAAGGCCAGGTCACGATCCCGCAGGCCGTGCGCGAGCAGGCTGGCTTGCACCCGAACAGCGAGGTCGAGTTCGAGGTGCGTGCCAATGGCGATGTGGTGCTGCGCCGCATCGTGCCTGCGGTGTCGCCGGTACGCGCTGCCTTTCAAGCGGTGCGCGGCAGCGCCACGGCGCCGCAGTTCAAAGGCATGGGGACCGACGAGTTCATGCGGTTCCTGCGTGGTTGAGGCCCAGCACCGCGTCGCCGAGCCGGACGCGCGCTACCTGAACCGGCCTGCCACACTGGTCGACAGCAACGTGCTGATCGACGTGCTGGCGGACGACCCGCAGTGGGCCGACTGGTCGATCGAACAGCTGGCCTTGCGCGGCGACGAAGCGGCTTTGGTCATCAACCCGCTGATACTGGCCGAATTGAGCCCACGCTTCGAACGGGCGGCGGAACTGGAGGCGGCGCTGGCCGGGTTGCCCCTCAAACGCGAGCCCTTGCCCTGGGACGCGGCTTTTCTTGCCGGCCAAGCCTTCCGCGCCTACCGCAACGCGCCCGGTGCCCCGGATGGCCGCGCGCGGTCCCCATTGCCGGACTTCTACATCGGCGCCCACGCGCTGGTGAGCGGTTTGCGGCTGCTGACACGCGATGCCAAGCGTTACCGCAACTATTACCCCAAGCTCGAGATCATCTCTCCTTAAGCAGACTTCATCGACTTCACCGACCAGCACACCCACCATGCAACTGAACTACATCGCCAACGCCTTCGTCCCCTCCTCCTCCGGCCGCACGATCCCGGTGATCGATCCGTCCGACGGCCAGCCGTTCGACGAGATCCAGCGTAGCAACGCGCAGGACATCGACGCCGCGGTGCACGCCGCACGCCAATGCCTGGACGGCATCTGGAGCAAAGCCAGCGCCGCCGACCGCAGCCGTCTGATGATGCGCCTGGCCGAGAAGATCGCGCACCATGCCGACGAACTCGCCGCGCTTGAGCAGCGCGACTGCGGCAAGCCGACCAAACAGGCGCGTGCCGACGCCCTGGCGCTGGTCCGCTATTTCGAGTTCTACGCCGGTGCCTGCGACAAGCTGCACGGCGAAACCATTCCCTACCAGGACGGCTACACCGTGTTCACCTGGCGCGAGCCGCATGGGGTCACCGGCCACGTGATCCCTTGGAACTACCCCATGCAGATCTTTGGCCGCAGCGTCGGCGGCGCCCTGGCAGCCGGCAACGTCTGCGTCGTCAAGCCGGCCGAAGACGCCTGCCTGTCGCTGCTGCGCGTGGCCGAACTGGCGGCCGAGGTCGGCTTTCCGGCCGGCGCCATCAACATCGTGACCGGATACGGGCACGAGGTGGGCGACGCGCTGGCCCGCCACCCGGGCATCGACCACATCAGCTTCACCGGCAGCCCCAAGATCGGCACGCTGATCCAGCAGGTTGCGGCCGAGCGGCATTGCCCCGTCACGTTGGAGCTGGGCGGCAAGAGCCCGCAGATCGTGTTCGCCGACGCCGACATCGACGCCGTGATCCCGACCGTCATCAACGCCATCGTGCAGAACGCCGGGCAGACCTGCTCGGCCGGCTCACGCCTGCTGGTCGAGCAATCGCTGTACGAGCCGCTGCTGGAGCGACTGGGCGCGGCATTCGACGCCCTGCGTGTCGGCCCCGCCGCGATGGACCTGGACGTGGGACCGCTGATCCGCGCCAGCCAGCAGCAGCGTGTGTGGGATTTCCTGTCCGATGCGCACGCCGCCGACATCCCTGTCGTGGCCCAGGGCCGCGTGGTCGACGAGGCGCCCGAGACTGGCTTCTACCAGGCCCCCACGCTGCTGCGCGATGTGCCGGTCGACCACCGCCTGGCGCAGGAGGAAGTGTTCGGCCCGGTGCTGGCCGCGATGTCGTTCCGCGATGAAGACCATGCCGTCCAACTCGCCAACGCCACCCAGTTCGGCCTGGTGGCGGGTGTGTGGACGCGCGATGGTGCGCGCCAGTTCCGCATGGCGCGCCGTGTGCGCAGCGGCCAGGTGTTTATCAACAACTACGGCGCCGGCGGCGGTGTGGAGCTGCCGTTCGGCGGCGTCAAGAGCTCGGGCTACGGCCGCGAAAAGGGCTTCGAGGCGCTGTATGGCTTCACCACACTGAAGACCGTCGCCATCAAGCACGGCTAGTGGACAGCTCCTCAGGCGAGCGCGGTGTCCAGCAGCATCATCAACACGAAGCCGACCATCAGCCCGCCGGTGGCCCAGGCCTCGTGGCCCTTGCGGTGCGATTCGGGGATGATCTCGTGGCTGATCACGAACAGCATGGCGCCCGCCGCGAAGCCCAGCCCCCAGGGCAGCAGCAGTGCTGAATGGCTGACCGCCAAAGCGCCCAGCACTGCCCCCACAGGCTCTATCAGGCCCGAGGCCATGCCCAGACCCACCGCCACGATGCGGCGGTAGCCGGCAGCCAGCAGCGCCACGGCCACGACCAGGCCCTCGGGCACGTCCTGGATGGCGATGCCAGTGGCCAGCGCGGCAGCCCGCACCGCGTCACCGCCGGCATATGCCACCCCAATGGCCAGGCCCTCCGGCAAGTTGTGCAGTGCGATGGCGAAGACAAACAGCCAGGTGCGACGCAAGGTGCGCGATGAGGAACCGCCCTCCACGCCCTTGATGAAGTGCTCGTGCGGCAGCCAGCGTTCCATCGCCAACAGCGCCATTCCACCGAGCAGGATCGCCGCGCCCACGGTGCCACCGGCCTGCCAGCTGTCGGCACCGCCGCTGCGCGCTGCCGCCAGACCCGGAATGACCAGCGAGAACGCACAGGCCGCCAGCATGACCCCAGCGCCGAAGCCGAACAGCGTGTCCTGCGTGCGGTCCGACAGCCGCTGCGAGAGCAGCACGGGCACCGTGCCCAATGCGGTTGCCAGCGCCGCGACCCCGCCCGCCTGCATCGCAGCGGTGAGCATGCGGTCGGCCAGGATGAACTGCAGCAGTTGCAGCAGCGGCAGGCAGATGCCGGCGGCCAGGATGGTCCAGCCGAGCACCCTGCGCGCGCGGCCGAACACACCCGTCCCCGTGGCGTCGGCCAGGGTCAAGGGCTGCAGCTTGCCGCTCGGCATCTTCATCGGCGTGGGTTCCTTCTGTGCAGCCCGTGTGTGGGCGTTGCCGGCAGCACGCCGTAAGCCTTGCAGCTTGCCGGATCGGGGCGTCGGCCACCGGGCGCTGACGCTGCCAAGCCACGTCAGCGCGGTGCGCGTCCCCGCGTCATCTCTTGGCCGACAGGCTTCTCCCCCACAGAGTCCACAGGGCGGGCCCCCACCCACCCCCTGGGTCACAATCGCAGCATGGTCCACCGCGTCATTCCCGTGTTCGCTGAATCTGCCCGGCCCCTGCTCGTGCCGGCATCGGGCGCAGCGCTGGTGAAAAGCCAAGGCGGGCCCCTGCTCGATCGGATGCAGCGCCCGCTGCGCGATCTGCGGATCAGCGTCACGGACCGCTGCAACTTCCGCTGCAGCTACTGCATGCCCAAGGAAGTTTTCGGAAAGGACTACCCGTACCTGCCGCACAGCGCCCTGCTGAGCTTCGAGGAGATCACGCGGCTGGCCCGCCTGTTCGTGGCCCAGGGCGTGCGCAAGATTCGCCTGACCGGTGGCGAGCCGCTGCTGCGCAAGAACATCGAACTGCTGGTCGAGCAATTGGCCGCGCTGCAGACGCCGGACGGCGTGCCGCTGGACCTGACGCTGACGACCAACGGCTCGCTGCTCGCCCGCAAGGCCGCCAGCCTGAAGGCCGCCGGCCTGAACCGCGTGACGGTCAGCCTGGACGGCCTGGACGACACGGTGTTTCGCCGCATGAACGACGTCGACTTTCCGGTGGACGATGTGCTGCGCGGTATCGACGCGGCACGCGCGGCCGGGCTGGGGCCGATCAAGGTCAACATGGTCGTCAAGCGAGGCACCAACGAGCAGGAGATCGTGTCCATGGCCCGCCACTTCCGCGGCAGCGGCACGGTGCTGCGCTTCATCGAATACATGGACGTGGGCGCCACCAACGGTTGGCGCATGGACGAGGTGCTGCCGTCGGCCGAGGTGGTCGCGCGCCTGTCGGCCCAGTTGCCTCTGCTCGCGCTGGAGCCGTCGGCCCCCGGCGAGACCGCCGAACGCTGGGGCTATGCCGACGCGCAGGGCCGGCACGACCCGGCGCTGGGCGAGATCGGCGTCATCAGCAGCGTCACCCAGGCCTTTTGCCAGGACTGCAACCGCGCCCGGCTGTCGACCGAGGGCCAGTTGTACCTGTGCCTGTTCGCCAGCCGTGGGCATGATCTGCGCAGCCTGCTGCGTGGGGATGCGGCTGATGCAGACATCGCCCAGGCCATCGCCAGCATCTGGCAGCAGCGCGGCGACCGCTATTCCGAGCTGCGCAGCGCGGGCGCACTGCCTGCCGAGGGCGCCCGGCGCATCGAGATGAGCTACATCGGCGGATGAGCCGTGTCCGGCCGCCCGAAGCGGCGCGCTCCTCTGTCGCAGCGATGGGCACCCAGCAAGCACCGCTCCTAGCTGTCGCAAGCAGGCAGGCGCCAACGGCGAAGCGATCCCAGTGAACGTCACGCCAAACCCCACCCAGCAAGCGCACCCTGACGCGGACGGCGCGCGCAGCCCCGTGCGTGCGATCGCGCCGCAGCACGTCACGGGCCTGGTGCTCGCGGGCGGCCAGGGTTCGCGCATGGGCGGCGCCGACAAGGGGCTGCAGGATTGGCACGGCTTGCCGCTGGCCCGACACGCGGCGCTACGGCTGGCCCCGCAGGTCGGCGCGCTGGCCCTCAACGCCAACCGCCACCTGGCGCAGTACGCCGGCTTCGGCTGGCCGGTGTGGCCCGACACCTTGCCCGACTACCCGGGGCCGCTGGCGGGCTTCATGGCAGGCCTGGCGCGTTGCACGACGCCCTACCTGGCCACCGTGCCGTGTGACAGCCCGCTGTTTCCACCGGACCTGGTCGCGCGTCTGGCAGACGCGCTGGCGCGCGCAGGCTGCTCCATCGCCGTCGCCAGCGCGCCCGACGCTACAGGGGTGCTGCGCCGGCAGCCGGTTTTTTGCTTGATGCACCGATCCGTCGCGCCGTCCCTGGCGGATTTCATCGGTGCCGGCGGCCGCAAGATCGGCGCCTGGCTGTCGGCGCAAGGCGCGATCACCGTCGCCTTCGACCAGCCTGATGACGCCCACGGTGCGTTCACGAACGTCAACACGCTGGCCGAACTGCAGGCGCTCGCAGCCGCACCGCTGCACCGCGACCGCCTGTAGCCCCGCTCGGGACGGGGTGCTTCCCGGCGCAGCCTGCGCCGATCGGGCGACGCGCACCGCCCGGCGCCACCCCGGGCCGTGCGTCAGCCCACCCAGCGCCGCGCGTTGTGCCAAATCTCCATCCAGGGGCTAGCGGCGCTTCTGTCTCCCGACGTCCAGCTCATCTGGATGTTGCGGAACACACGCTCGGGGTGCGGCATCATGGCCGTGAAGCGGCCGTCTGCCGTGGTCACCGCCGTCAGGCCGCCGGGGCTACCGTTCGGGTTGAGCGGGTAGGCCTCGGTCGGCTGGCCGGCGTGGTCGGTGTAGCGCATGGCCGCGATCGCCTTCGCCGCGTTGCCGCGCTGCGAGAAGTTGGCAAAGCCCTCGCCGTGCGCCACCGCGATCGGCAGCCGGCTGCCGGCCATGCCCTGCAAGAACAGGCTGGGCGAGGCCAGCACCTCGACCTGCGACAGCCGCGCCTCGAAACGCTCGCTGCGGTTGGTGGTGAAGCGCGGCCAATCCTGCGCGCCCGGAATGATGTCGGCCAGCTCGGCGAACATCTGGCAGCCGTTGCACACGCCCAGGCCGAAGGTGTCGCCCCGGCCGAAGAAGGCCAGGAATTGATCCGATAGCAGCGGGTGGAAGGTGATGGACCGCGCCCAGCCAATGCCGGCCCCCAGCGTGTCGCCGTAGCTGAAGCCGCCGCAGGCCACCAGGCCCTGGAAGTTCGCCAGGTCGGCACGGCCGGTCTGCAGGTCGGTCATGTGCACGTCGAAGGCCTCGAAGCCGCCCTGCGTGAAGGCCCAGGCCATCTCCACATGCGAATTCACGCCCTGCTCTCGCAGCACGGCGACCTTGGGGCGGCTTTTCAAATATGCGGGCGCCACAGTAGTCGTGGGCTCGAAGGTCAACGCCACATGCAGGCCGGTGTCGGCGGGCGCACCGCAGGCCGCGTGCTCGGCATCGGCGCCGGCCGGGTTGTCGCGCTGCTGGCAGATCTTCCAGCTCACGCTGTCCCAGACCTGGTGCAGATCAGCCAATGGCGCGCTGAAGACGGCCTTGGCGTCGCGCCAGACCTGGATCTCGCCCACGCCGGCGTTGATGGCGCCACCGGGCGGGCGCGTCTTGCCGACGAAGTGGCTGTGCCTGGACAAACCATGCGCGCGCAGCACCTGCATCACGTCATTGCGCTCGCGGGTGCGCACCTGCAGCACCGCGCCCAGCTCTTCGTTGAACAGGGCCTTGAGCGTCAGTTCCTCGCGGCGGGCCGAGACCTGGGTCGACCAATTCTTGGCGTCGCCGTATTCAGCCCGGCTGTCGCTGATGCCGTCGCCTTCCGTCACCAGCATGTCCACGTTCAACGCCACGCCGACATGGCCTGCGAAAGCCATCTCGCATGCCGCAGCCAGCAGGCCGCCATCGCTGCGGTCGTGGTAGGCCAGGATGCGGCCCTGGCCTCGCAATTCATTCACGGCATTGACCAGCGCGACCAGGTCTTTTGGATCGTCCAGGTCCGGCGCCATATCGCCCACCTGCCCCAGCGTCTGCGCCAGGATGCTGCCGGCCATGCGGTGTTGGCCGCGTCCCAGGTCGACCAGCACCAGCGTGGTGTCGGCCTCTGTCGTGTCGAGCTGCGGCGTCAGCGTGCCGCGCACGTCGGCCAGGCTGGCGAACGCGGTCACGATCAGGCTCACGGGCGAGCTGACCTGCTTGGCCTGGCCAGCGTCCGTCCACTGCGTGCGCATGGACAGCGAATCCTTGCCGACCGGGATCGAGATGCCCAGCGCCGGGCACAGTTCCATGCCCACGGCCTTCACGGTGGCGTACAGCGCGGCGTCTTCGCCGGGCTGGCCGCAGGCCGCCATCCAGTTCGCCGACAGCTTCACGCGCGGCAGTTCGATGGGCGCCGCCAGCAGATTGGTGATGGCCTCGGCCACAGCCATGCGGCCCGAGGCCGGCGCGTCGATCACGGCCAGCGGTGTGCGCTCGCCCAGGCTCATGGCCTCGCCGCCGAAGCCCACGTAATCGGCCAGCGTCACGGCGCAATCGGCCACCGGCACTTGCCAGGGGCCGACCATCTGGTCGCGGTGCGACAGGCCGCCCACCGTGCGGTCGCCGATGGTGATGAGGAAGCGCTTGGAGGCGACCGTGGGGTGCGCCAGCACGTCGATCACAGCCTTTTGCAGATCGACGCCGTTCAGATCGAGCGGTGCGAACTGGCGCGCCACCGTCTGCACGTCGCGGTGCATCTTGGGCGGCTTGCCGAGCAGCACGTCCATCGGCATGTTCACAGGAGCCCCCGCGTTCGGCGCTGACGTGTTCTCGCTGCCCCCCACGGGGGCTGGGCTCGCTTGGGACAGCCCGGCGGGGCGCTCGAGGCTGCCCGCTGCGTCGGTCAGCACCAGTTGCCGCTCCTCCGTCGCCACGCCCACCACCGCAAACGGACACCGCTCCCGCGCGCAGAACGCCGAGAACGTCTCCAGCGATTCCGGCGCGATGGCCAGCACATAGCGCTCCTGGCTTTCGTTGCACCAGATCTCCTTGGGCGCCATGCCCGATTCTTCCAGCGGCACGGCCGACAGGTCGAAGCGCGCGCCACGGCCCGCGTCGTTGGTCAGCTCGGGGAAGGCGTTCGACAAGCCGCCCGCGCCCACGTCGTGGATCGCCAGGATGGGGTTGGCCTCGCCCTGCTGCCAGCACCGGTTGATGACCTCCTGCGCCCGGCGCTCGATCTCGGGGTTGCCGCGCTGCACGGAGTCGAAGTCCAGCTCGGCGGCGTTGGCGCCGGTGGCCATCGAACTGGCCGCGCTGCCACCCATGCCGATGCGCATGCCCGGCCCACCCAGCTGAATCAGCAACGCGCCGGCCGGGAAGCGGATCTTCGTGGTCTGCCCGGCGTCGATGCTGCCCAGGCCGCCCGCGATCATGATGGGCTTGTGGTAGCCGCGGCGCAGGCTGTCAATGCCGGACGTGGCGGTCTGCTCAAATTCGCGAAAGTAGCCCAGCAGATTGGGCCGGCCGAACTCATTGTTGAAGGCGGCGCCGCCCAACGGGCCCTCGGTCATGATTTGCAGCGGGCTGGCGATGTGTTCGGGTTTGCCGTAAACCGCATCGCCCTCGGCTGGCCACAGTTTGGACACCGTGAAGCCGGTCAGGCCGGCCTTGGGCTTGGAGCCCCTGCCCGTCGCGCCCTCGTCGCGGATCTCCCCGCCCGCACCCGTGGACGCGCCCGGGAACGGCGAGATCGCCGTCGGGTGGTTGTGCGTCTCCACCTTCATCAGCACGTGGTGCGTCGCGGTTTGGCTGACATACAACCGATCCGCCGTCGGCACGAACCGCTCAACAGCCCCGCCCTCCATGACGGAGGCGTTGTCCGAATAGGCCACCACCGTGTGCTGGGGCGCCAGCTGGTGGGTGTTGCGGATCATGCCGAACAGGCTCAGGGCCTGGTCCTCGCCGTCGATGGTGAACTTGGCATTGAAGATCTTGTGCCGGCAATGCTCGCTGTTCGCCTGGGCGAACATCATCAGCTCGACGTCCGTCGGGTTGCGGCCCAGCCGGGTGAAGGCCTCCAGCAGGTAGTCGATCTCATCGCTCGCCAGCGCCAGGCCGAAGCTGCGGTTCGCCGATTCCAGCGCCGCACGGCCGCCGGCCAGCACATCCACATGCGCCATGGGCGCGGCCTGCAGCGTGGCGAACAGGCGCTCGGCCTGCTGGCGGTCCGGCAGCACGCTCTCGGTCATGCGGTCGTGCAGCAGCACTGCCACAGCCTGCAGCTGATCGGCACTCAGCGTCGGCTTGCCGCCGAACAGACTGTCTTTCAACCCGCTCTTGAGCACCAACCGGTACTCGGTGATGCGCTCGATGCGGCGCACCGGCAACGCACAGTTGTGCGCGATATCGCTGGCCTTGGATGCCCAGGGCGAGACCGTGCCCAGGCGCGGCGTCACCACCAGCAGCGGCCCATCCTGCGGGCCGGTGTACGGGTCGCCATAGCGCAGCAGGGCCGCGAGCCGGTCGCCCGCCACGGCGTCCAGTGGCGCGTCGGCCAGCACCAGGTGCACGTAGCGTGCGGCCAGGCCGGTGATCTTGTCGTGGACCGCCTGCAGGCGGGGGAGCAGTTGCTGGACGCGGAAATCGCTCAGGGCGTTGCCGCCTTCGAGCTGGATCAGGTGCGAGGTCACGTTGTGGCGGCCTGTGGTGGGTGGACGGATGGCGCCCCGGCCAGCCGCTGAATGGGGCTGACGGGCACCGCCCGAAAGCGGAAAAGTCGGCAATTTTAGCGACGCCCGCACAGCGAAAACCCAGTGGGATAATTGCGGCCCATGAGCATCACCATCAAAGACGCCGCCGGCATCGCGGGCATGCGCGAGGCCTGCCGGCTGGCCTCCGAAGTGCTGGACTATCTGACGCCCCACATCGCGGCCGGCGTCACGACCAAGGAAATCGACCGTCTGGCGCACGCCTACATGGTCGACGTGCAGGGCACGCGCTCGGCCACGGTGGGCTACCAGCCGCAGGGCTACCCGCCCTATCCGGCCTCGCTGTGCACGTCGCTGAACCATGTCGTCTGCCACGGCATCCCGAACGAGAAGCCTCTGAAGAAGGGCGACATCATGAACATCGATGTCACCGTCATCACCAAGGACGGCTGGTTCGGCGACAACAGCCGCATGTACATCATCGGCGAGGGCTCGATTGCCGCCAAACGCCTGGTGGCCGTCACCTACGACGCCATGTGGCACGGCATCGTCAAGGTCAAACCCGGCGCGCGCCTGGGCGACATCGGCCACGCCATCCAGAAGTTCGCCGAGGGCCAGGGCTTCTCGGTGGTGCGCGAGTTCTGCGGCCACGGCATCGGCAAGGTGTTCCATGAAGAGCCGCAGGTGCTGCACTACGGCCGCCCCGGCACGCTGGAGGAACTCAAGCCCGGCATGACGTTCACGATCGAGCCCATGATCAATGCCGGCCGGCGCGAGATCAAGGACGGCCCCGAGAAGGACGGCTGGACCATTGTCACCAAGGACCATTCACTGTCGGCACAGTGGGAACACACCGTGCTGGTCACCGAGACCGGCTATGAGGTGCTGACGCTGTCGGCCGGCAGCCTGCCGCCGCCGGCCTTCGTGCAGGCACAGGCCGCAACCACTGCCCCGGTCGCAGCTTGAGCTACGCCGCCCCGGCCATCGACGCCCCTGCTCTGCTGGAGCTGTCGGCGCTGCGCGCCCAGTACCAGCAGGACAAGGCCACGCTGCTGGAATCGGTGCGCATCTCCGGCAGCAGCACCCGGGGCGTGCGCGCGACATTGCAGGCGCTTGCCCGGTTGGCCGACGAGGCGCTGCGCACACTGTGGGACCGGGCCGGCTTCGAGCAGCGTTGCGCGCTGATCGCCGTGGGCGGCTTCGGCCGCGGCGAGCTGTTTCCGCATTCGGACGTGGACGTGCTGCTGATGCTGTCCGACGGTGATTCGCCCGAGCAGGACGAAGCCCTCAAGTCACGCATCGAAGGCTTCATCGGCAGCTGTTGGGACGCCGGGCTGGAAATCGGCTCTAGCGTGCGCTCCATCCAGGACTGTCTGGCCGAAGCGGCGAAAGACGTGACGGTACAGACCTCGCTGCTGGAGTCGCGCCTGATCGCCGGCAACGCCGGCCTGTACGCGGTCTTCGGCAACCAACTGCAAAAGGCCATGGACCCGCGGGCCTTCCTGGTGGCCAAGACGCTGGAGATGCGCCAGCGCCACAACAAGTTCGAGAACACGCCCTACGCGCTGGAGCCCAACTGCAAAGAATCGCCGGGTGGCCTGCGCGATCTGCAGCTCATTCTGTGGATCAGCAAAGCGGCTGGCCTGGGCCGCAACTGGGAAGAGCTCGTGCGCAACGGGCTGGCCACCGCGCTGGAGGTGCGCCAGATCAAGCGCAACGAGGCGCTGCTGAGCCTGATCCGCGCCCGTTTGCACCTGATCGCCGGCCGGCGCGAAGACCGCCTGGTGTTCGACCTGCAGACCGTCGTGGCCGAATCGTTCGGCTACCGCTCCGAATCGACCGACGGCGCCGTGGCCGTGGTGCGCGCCAGCGAGCAGCTGATGCGCCGTTACTACTGGGCGGCCAAGGCCGTAAGCCAGCTCAGCCAGATCCTGCTGCTGAACATCGAGGAGCGGCTGAACCCGTCGACGCACGCGCTGCGGCCGATCAACGAGCGTTTCTACGAGAAGGCCGGGATGATCGAGGTCGCCAGCGACGACCTCTACGTTCGCCACCCGCACGCCATCCTGGAGACCTTCCTGCTGTTCCAGAGCACGGTCGGTATCCGCGGACTGTCCGCCCGCACGCTGCGCGCGCTGTACAACGCGCGCGGCCTGATGACGGCGCGCTTTCGCAACGACCCGGTCAACCGCGAAACCTTCCGCCGCATCCTGCAGCAGCCCGCCGGCATCACCCACGCCATGCGGCTCATGAACCAGACGTCCGTGCTGGGCCGCTACCTGTGGGTGTTCCGCAAGATCGTGGGGCAGATGCAGCACGATCTGTTTCACGTCTACACCGTCGACCAGCACATCCTGATGGTGCTGCGCAACGTGCGGCGCTTCTTCATGGCCGAGCATGCGCACGAATATCCCTCGTGCTCACAGCTTGCGGCCGGCTGGGACAAGCCCTGGATCCTGTATGTGGCCGCGCTGTTCCACGACATCGCCAAGGGCCGTGGCGGTGACCACTCCGAAGTCGGCGCGCGCGACGTGCGGCGCTTTTGCCTGCTCCACGGCATCGACCGGCAGGACAGCAAGCTGATCGAGTTTCTGGTGGCCGAGCACCTGACGCTGTCACGTGTGGCGCAGAAGGCCGACCTGTCCGACCCGGACGTGATCGCCGCCTTCGCCAAGCGCGTGGGCAACGAGCGCAATCTGACGGCGCTCTACCTGCTGACCGTGGCCGACATCCGCGGCACCTCGCCCAAGGTGTGGAACGCCTGGAAGGGCAAGCTGCTGGAGGACCTGTTCCGCTACACCCTGCGCGTGCTGGGTGGCCGGGCGCCCGATGCGGATGCCGAGATCGAAGCCCGCAAGCGCGAGGCACTGGTGCTGCTGGCCCTGCATGCCGAGCCGTTCGAATCGCAAAAGCGGCTGTGGGACACGTTGGACGTCAGCTACTTCATGCGCCACGACGCGGCCGACATCGCCTGGCACGCGCGCCAGCTGGCACGCCACGTGCGGGCCGACCAGGCGCCGGACGAGCGGCCGGCAGCCATCGTGCGGGCGCGCCAGTCGCCGCTGGGCGAAGGGCTGCAGGTCATGGTCTACACGGCCGATCGCTCCGACCTGTTCGCGCGCATCTGCGGCTATTTCGACCAGGCCGGCTTCTCCATCGTGGACGCCAAGGTGCACACCGCCAAAGACGGCTACGCGCTGGACACATTCCAGGTCGTGACATCGATGCTGCCCGAGCACTATCAGGAACTGACCAACATGGTCGAGGCCGATTTGCTGCTGGCGCTGCAGGCCACCGGCGCGCTGCCGGTGCCCGGCCGCGGTCGCGTCTCGCGCCGGGTCAAGAGCTTCCCGATCGCCCCGCGTGTGGACCTGCACCCCGATGAGAAGGCGCAGCGCTGGCTGCTGAGCATCTCGGCCAGCGACCGCCCCGGTCTGCTGTACCTGGTGGCGCGCGTGCTGGCGCGCCATGAGATCAGCGTGCAGCTGGCCAAGGTCACGACGCTGGGCGAGCGCGTGGAAGACACCTTTCTCATCCACGGCTCCAAGCTGCAGCAGAACCGCATGCAGATCGAGATCGAGACCGAACTGCTCGAAGCGCTGGCCTGACCGGCTCAGGCCTCAGTTGTCGATCACGCGGCGCGTGAACGCCTCCAGGTAGTCCATCAGCGCCTCCGCGCCCTGCACGGCTGCGGCCTCGTTGCCCTCGGCAATGCCAGCGGCCAACAGCGCATGGCAGCGTGCGCCCTCCTTGATCTCGCCCGCGTGCTGGTAGGCATACCAGAAGCGGCGGCACTGCGTGACAAGCGGCACCACGGCCGTCACGGCCGAGGCATTGCGGCTGGCGGCGTGGTTGGCGGCGTCCAGGTCGTGGTCGGCGCGCATGTAGGCCTTCAGGTCGTCGCGCATGGCAGCGGCTCCCATGCGTTCGGCGCACGCGGCGATCAGCTGGCGCTCGGCCGCATTGGCGCGGCGCGCCGAGCACGAGGCGATCACGCGTTCGAGCACGCGCCGGGTCAGGATCGCGTCCAGATGATTGGCCAGGTCGATCGGTGAGACCAGCAGCCCGCGCCGGGGCTGCTGCACGATCAGGCCGATGGACATGAGCCGCATCAGCGCCTCGCGCACCGGCGTGCGGCCGATGGCGATGCGCTCGGAGATGTCTGCCTCCACGATCGGGCTGCCGGGCGGCAGGCCCAAGGTGGAGATCATGGCCTCGATGGCCTCGTAGGCAAGGTCGGCATCGCGCCGCTTGGGCGCGGCAGCCCTCTTGTGGATCACGGCGTCATTCCCTGGGGTAAGCACGGATGCAAATCGTGGCACCCAACTTGCATTGGACTCTAGCATACGGCTAATATATTTGAAATATTTCCAGAGAATGCCCAAGATGCAACACACCGCCCCAACTCGGCGCCCTGGAGTGTCCAGCCTGGTGCTCGACGCCTCCAGCGCGGTGTTGCGCACCGAGCGGCTGTTGATCCTCGGCCTGATGGGCTTGCTGCTCGCGCTGATCCTGGTGAACGTGGCCACGCGCTACAGCGGCATGCCGATCTACTGGATCGACGAGGCGGCCGTGTACGCAGTGGTCTGGCTGACCTTTGTCGGCGGCTCGGCCATGACGCGGTTGCGCATGGATTTCGCTGTGACACTGCTGACCGAGAAGCTGGGTGCGCGGCTGGCGCGGGTGTTGAAGCTGGCGGCCGGGGCCGGTGTGCTGCTGTTCGGCCTGGCGATGTTGGCGATGTGCTGGATCTGGATGGACCCGATGGGCATTGCCCGCGCCGGCTTCGACGCTCGCGAGTTTGCAGCGCGCTCCTTCAATTTCCTCTACACCGAGCGCACCCAGACCTTGAACTGGCCCACCTGGCTGCTACAGATTGTTCTGCCACTGTTCGCCTTCACGCTGAGCCTGCATGCCACGGCCAACCTGATCGAAGACCTGGGCTGGGAACCCAAGCGCCGCCACCAGGGCTTCCCGAGCTCGGATGCCGAAGCCGTCGTGAACTGAAATGAAAACGCCCCCACACTTCCCCGCTACGCGAGGTCCGCTGCCCCCCGAGGGGGCCGAGCCCGGACACGAAAGGTCCGGGGGACTTTTTGTGCCTGGCGAGGGGCTGGGGCGCAAGCCCCAGCGCGGCCTGCAAGGCCGTCAGAGGCTTCGGGCGGCCGGGCGCCACTGACATGCTCACCAGCCTGTTCTTCCTGGCCATCCTGTTCGTTGGCATGCCCATCGGCATCTGCCTGTGCCTGGCCGGCATGTTCTACATCTGGGACAGCGGCAACCACCTGCTGTTCCAGTCGTTCCCGATGCAGATGTTCGGTGGCGTGGACAGCTACGGGTTGATCGCCATTCCCCTCTTCATCCTGATCGGCGAAATCATGAACGGCGGCGGCATCACGCGCCGGCTGGTGGAGCTGGCCATGGCCTTCGTTGGCTCGGTCAAGGGGGGCCTGGCCTACGTGAACATCCTGGCCAACGCGCTGGTGTCTTCCATCATCGGCTCGGCGACGGCGCAGGTGGCCATCATGTCGCAGGTCATGGTGCCGCAGATGGAAAAGCAGGGCTACGACAAGACCTTCGCGGCCGGCCTCACGGTCTATGGCGGCATGCTGGGGCCGATCATCCCGCCCTCGGTCATGTTCGTGGTCTACAGCGTGCTGGCCCAGGTGGCGGTGGGCGACATGCTGATCGCCGGCATCCTGCCGGGCATCCTGCTCACCGTGCTGTTCTTCATCGTGATCGCGCTCATGGGGCTGGTCTACGAGTACCCGCGCAGCGAGCGCCAGAGCCTGCGCCAGCGTGCGAAGTCGGCGCTCGTCTCCAGCCCCACGCTGCTGATCCCGGTCGTGATCGTCGGCTCCATCCTCAGTGGGCTGGCCAACCCGACGGAATCGGCCGCCGTGGGCGCCGTGGCGTCGGCACTGGTGGGCCGCTACATCACCAAGGAGTTTCGCTTCAGCCAGATTCCCGACATGCTGGTGCGCGCGGGCATCTATTCGGCCATCGTGCTGTTTCTGGTGGCCGCAGCGGCCGTGTTCTCGTGGATCCTGATCTTCGGCAAGGTGCCGCAGGCGGCGGCCGCGTGGATCCAGACGGTGGCCAAAGACCCGGTCACTTTCATGCTGCTGACCAACGTGATTCTCTTGGTGATCGGCACCGTGATCGACGGGATTCCCGGTCTGATCATGACCGTGCCCATCCTGCTGCCGATCGCAACAGAGGTCTACGGGATCGACCCACGCCACTTCGGCGTGGTGGTGGTGGTCAACCTGGTGCTGGGTCTGATGTCGCCGCCCGTGGGGCTGAGCTTTTTCGTCGCCGCCGCCGTGACAGGGGCCAAGCCCGGAAAGATGTTCCTCGTGACGCTGCCGTTCTTTTTGATCTGCTGCGTCGCGCTGGTGCTGTTGTCGATCTTCCCCAGCCTGTCGCTGGCCTTGCTGAAGTAGTTTCCCACCCCAACGGAGTCTTCGCCATGACTGTTTCCCGTCGCACCTTCGTCGCCGCCAGCGCTGGCGCCGCCTCGCTCGCCTTCAGCCCGTTGCTGCTTGCGCAGGCGAAAGAGTTCCGCATCGGCCTGATCACGCCGGCCGGCCATTCCTGGAACCGCGCCGCCACTGCATTCGGCGAGACGCTGAAAAAAGAAACCGGCGGCCGGCTGTCGGCCACGGTGTTTCACTCAGGCCAGCTGGGCAACGAGTCGGCCATGATGCAGCAGCTGCAGTCCGGCGCGCTGGACATGGGCTGGATCCAGGCGGCGGAACTCGGCTCGCGCGTCTCCACCGTCGCGGCCATCAACGCGCCCTATCTGGTGCGCAGCACGGCGGGCGTGGCCAAGCTGGTCAAGACACCTGCCGCGCTCAAACTGCTCGAGGTACTGCCGCGCGAGACCGGCTGCATCGGCCTGGGCTGGGGCATCACCGGCATGCGCTCGGTGTTCTCCACCAAGGACTTGAACAGCTCGGCCGACTTGAAGGGCCTGAAGCTGCGCATCAACCCCACGCCCGTCTACCGCGACTTCTACCAGTCGCTGGGCGCCGCGCCCACGCCGATCCCCACGCCGCAGGTCTTCGACGCCATGGCCAACGGCCAGGTCGACGCGCTGGAGGCCGACATCGAGTTCTCATGGAATGCACGCTTCGACAAGGTGTCCAAGGTGATCCTGCAGATGAACGCGCTGTTCATGCCGTTCGCGCCGCTGGTGTCGGGCCGCGTCTGGGCGTCGCTGCCGGACAAGGACAAGGAACTGATCCGCGAACAGGTCGCCAAATCACTCGACGCACAGATCGCCGAGATCGCCAGCACCGAGCCCGGACTGATCGAGAAATTCAAGGCCAGCGG
Organism: Rhodoferax sp. RT4P68; assembly: GCF_056521305.1. Lineage (NCBI taxonomy): Bacteria > Pseudomonadati > Pseudomonadota > Betaproteobacteria > Burkholderiales > Comamonadaceae > Rhodoferax > Rhodoferax sp. RT4P68. The sequence goes on along the minus strand of NZ_JBWMBB010000015.1, from coordinate 52,072 downwards.
CATCGCGATGAAGACCGAGCCGGCCGCCAATGTGCAGGCCAGCATCCAGGCGTTCGATGCCATCTGGCTGCCCAAGTCACCGGCCATTGCCGAGCTGCGCAAAGTCGGCGCGAGCTTGTAAATCATCTCAACCACAAGAGGCAAACCATGAGCCAAAAAGTTAGCTGGCAGGGCGTGTTCCCCGCCGTCACCACTCAATTTCGCGACGACATGTCGGTCGACGTGGACGCCACCGCCAAGGTGATGGACGCGCTGATTGCAGACGGCGTCTCGGGCCTGATCGTCTGCGGCACGGTCGGCGAGAATTGCTCGCTGTCGACCAAGGAGAAGATCTCCATCATGGAAGCCGGCCGCTCGGTCGCCAAGGGCCGCGTGCCGGTGATCTGCGGCATCGCCGAGTTCACCACCGCCTTTGCCGTGGAGACGGCCAAAGAGGCCGCGCGCATCGGCGTGGACGGCATCATGGTGATGCCGGCCCTGCTCTACTCGTCCAAGCCACACGAGACGGCCGCGCACTTTCGCACCGTGTCCAAGGCCACCGACCTGCCGGTGATGGTCTACAACAACCCGCCGATCTACAAAAACGACGTGACGCCGGACATCCTGGCCACCCTGGCCGATTGCGAGACCATCGTCTGCTTCAAGGACAGCTCGGGCGACACGCGCCGCTTCATCGACACGCGCAACATGGTCGGGGACCGCTTCGTCCTGTTCGCTGGGCTGGACGACGTGGTGGTCGAGAGCGTGGCCATGGGCGCCGTGGGCTGGGTCTCGGGCATGTCCAACGCGTTCCCCAAGGAAGGCGAGACGCTGTTCCGGCTGGCCAAGGCCGGGCGCTTCGACGAGCTGATGCCGCTGTACGAGTGGTTCATGCCGCTGCTGCACCTCGATGCGCGGCCCGACCTCGTGCAGTGCATCAAGCTGTGCGAGCACATCATGGGCCGCGGCACCTTCCGCACCCGCCCGCCGCGGCTGGAGCTGCCGGCGGCCGACAAGCTGCACGTGGAGACCATCATGAAGAAGGCGCTGGCCAGCAGGCCGGTGCTGCCCGACGTGGGGATCGTCAAGGGCTGACGCCTTGCCGCGCGCCCTCGTCGCTGAAGGGCGCTGCCGTGGGGCGTTGCCTCAGTCGTCTTCGCTCGCCGCGATGCCGGGAAACAGCACTTCGGTGAAACCGAATCTCGTGAAGTCGCGCACCCGCATCGGGTAGAGCTTGCCGATCAGGTGGTCGCACTCGTGCTGCACCACGCGGGCGTGGAAGCCCTCGACCGTGCGGTCGATCGGGTCGCCGTAGGGATCGAGCCCGGTGTAGCGGATCCTGGCGAAGCGCGGCACCACGCCACGCAGGCCGGGCACGGACAAACAGCCTTCCCAGTCTTCCTCTTCCTCGTCGCCCAGCGGCGTGATGACGGGGTTGCACAGCACCGTGACGGGCACGATGGGCCGGTCCGGGTAGCGCGGGTTGGCGTCGTTGCTGCCGAAGATCACGAGCTGCAGGTCGACCCCGATCTGCGGCGCTGCGAGACCGGCGCCGTTGACGGCATGCATGGTGTCGAACAGGTCGGCGACGAGCAGGTGCAGCTCGTCGGAATCGAACATGTCCTGGGGCACGGCCTGCGCGTTACGCAGCAGGCGCGCATCGCCCATCTTCAGGATGTCGCGGACGGTCATGCCCCCTCCTTCAAGTTGTCCAACAGCGCCAACATGCCGGCCTCATCCAGCACCGTGATCCCCAGCTGCTGCGCCTTCTCCAGTTTGCTGCCAGCCTCTTCGCCGGCCACGACATAGTCGGTCTTCCTGGACACCGAGCCTGCGACCTTGGCGCCCAGCGCTTCCAGCCGTTCCTTGGCTTCGTCGCGCGTCAACGTGGGCAGGCTGCCGGTCAGCACGAAGGTCTTGCCGGCCAGCGGCTGCGGCGTGCGCTGCGCGTGTGAGCCTTCGGACTCGGGCCAATGGATGCCGGCCGCGCGCAGCCGCTCGACCACCTCGCGGTTGTGCGCTTGCTCGAAGAAGGTGTGCAGGCTCTGGGCCACGATCGGGCCGACGTCGCTGACTTGCAGCAGTTGCTCGGGCGTCGCGCCCATGATGGCGTCCAGGCTGCCGAAATGCTTGGCCAGGTCCTTGGCCGTGGACTCGCCCACATGGCGGATGCCCAGCGCGTAGAGAAAGCGGCCCAACGTCGTGCGCTTGCTGATCTCCAGCGCCTTGACCACGTTGGCCGCGCTCTTGTCGGCCATGCGGTCCAGCGCCGTCAGCTTGGCCAGCCCGAGCGTGTACAGCTCGGGCAGGGTGCGGATCAGTCCGCTGTCGACCAGCTGGTCGACCAGCTTGTCGCCCAGGCCCTCGATGTCCATGGCACGGCGGCTGGCGAAATGCAGCAAGGCCTGCTTGCGCTGGGCTGCACAGAACAGGCCGCCGGAGCAGCGGTGGTTGAGCCCGCCCGGCTCGCGCACCACATCGCTGCCGCAGACCGGGCAATGTGTGGGCATGCGGAAGTTGGGCACGTAGGTGGCGCGTTCGGATGGCACCACGCCCACCACTTCGGGAATCACATCGCCGGCACGCCGCACGATGACGCGGTCGCCAATGCGCACGTGCTTGCGCCGCAGTTCGAACAGGTTGTGCAGCGTGGCGTTGCTGACGGTCGTGCCGCCGACGAAGACCGGTTCGAGCTTGGCCACGGGCGTCAGCTTGCCGGTGCGGCCGACCTGGATCTCGATGTCGTTGAGCCGTGTGATCTGCTCCTGCGCCGGGTACTTGTGCGCGACCGCCCAGCGCGGCTCGCGCGACTTGAAGCCGAGCTGCTGCTGCAGCGCCCGGTCGTTCACTTTGTAGACCACGCCGTCGATGTCGAACGGCAGGCTGTCGCGTGCCGCAGCGATCAGCGCATGAAAATCCGCCAGGCCCTGAGCACCCTGCACCACCTGCCGTTCAGTGTTGACCGGCACGCCCATGGCGCCCAGCGCGTCCAGCATGGCGGCGTGCGTGACGGGCAGATCCCAGCCCTGCACATCGCCCAGGCCGTAGGCGAAGAAGCTGAGCGGGCGCTGCATGGCGATGCCGGCGTCCAGCTGGCGCACCACGCCGGCGGCAGCGTTGCGCGGGTTCACGAAGGTCTTGCCGCCCGCTTCGCGTTGGCGTTCGTTCAGCGCCTCGAAATCATCGCGGCGCATGAAGACCTCGCCGCGCACTTCCAGCACCGGCACATCGCCATGCTTGAGGTAGTTCGGGATGGCCTTGATCGTGCGGATAGTGTGCGTCACGTCCTCGCCGGTCTCGCCGTCGCCGCGCGTGGCGGCCTGCACCAGCACGCCCTGCTCATAGCGCAGGTTGACGGCCAGGCCGTCGAACTTCAGCTCGGCGGCGTAGGCCAGAGGGGGCGCATCCGCGTCCAGGTTCAACGCCTTGCGCACGCTGGTGTCGAATCTCAACGCGCCGGCCGGGGTGGTGTCGGTCTCGGTCTTAATCGACAGCATGGGCACGGCGTGCGTGACCGGGGTGAGCCCATCCAATACCGCGCCGATCACGCGCTGCGTCGGCGAGTCGGGCGTGACGAGTTCGGGATGCGCAGCCTCCAGCGCTTCGAGCTGCTGGTAGAGGCGGTCGTACTCGGCGTCCGGCACCTCCGGGTCGTCCAGCACGTAGTAGCGGTGGGCATGGCGCTGCAGCAGCGCGCGAAGCTGCTGGATCTGCGCAGCGTCGTCCGTCACGGCGGCGCTCAACTGAACAGCCGCCGCGCCAGTGCCGAGCCGGCTGACAGGTCGCGCGCGTCCAGCGTGTCGTAGAGCTGCTCCAGCTCGGAGCCGATCACGTCCATGGCCTCGCGCGCCAGCGGGCGGGCTTCGTCATCGGTGATCGCGCCATCCATGGCCTGGGCCAGCGTGGCGGCCGCCTCGCGCATGCGCACGAACGGCTGCTCGGCGCGCTCGACCTGCGAGACGTCCAGCGTCAGCGCCACGCTGCGCAGCGCGGATTGGTCCGGGTCTTCGGCCAGCGCCGCCTGCGCGTCGAAGCTCAGACCCAGGATGGGCGGCATGCCGATGGTGGCCGACGGCAGCACCATGCGGCCGGGAATGAGACCCGGCACGAAGCCCAGCCGCGCGGCGTTCTGCTGCAGGTAGCCGGGGCTCCAAGCCGCATGCACGGCGCGAAGCGTGAAGCTGAGCTGCGCATCGTGCGTGCTGGCGAACTGGTCCAGCTCGCGCGCGCGCGCCACTTCTTCGCGCATGTCGGGAAACTCGGGCGCGCCGTTCATGGCATCGGCGAACGCCTGGGCCTTCATGACGAACTCGGAAAACTCGATCTCGTTCAGCGCCCCGGTGCGGTTGGCCAGCTGCACGCCCGCCTGCAGCGCGTCATAGCGCTGACCGGCAGCAGGCTTCTCCCATAGCTGGCTGTTGACGTTGCGCCCTTCGATCGCGAAGGGTTTGCTGCCCACACGCCGTGTGCTGGGCGTGGCGGCCAAGGCTGCGTCGCCGGAGACCGGACTGTCGATGGCGATCGGCGCGATCACGTCGATCAGCGGGTCCAGGCCGGCGCGGCGCTCGGCCGCCATGGCAGACAAAGGCAGTGCGCTCAGCGGGTCGTCAAAACCAGGCTCGCGACGATCATCACCCAGCGAGGGCTCCATGGGCGAGGTATCGGGGCCGGCCGGCTCCGGGTCAGGCAGACGCGGCGCGTTCTTGCGCGACGACCAGGCGCTGTGCGCCACGATGGCGGCCAGCACGACGCCGCCCGCCACTGCCAAGCCGATCTGCAGCGTGCTGCTCATCGGAACTCCTGTTGTTGGGGGATCAGGCCGCTTCGGCCATGGAAAGCGCCGACTCCATGTCGACGGCCACGATGCGCGAGACGCCCTGCTCCTGCATGGTCACGCCGATCAACTGTCTGGCCATTTCCATGGCGATCTTGTTGTGGCTGATGAACAGGAACTGGGTCTCGCGGCTCATGGCGGTGACGAGTTTGGCATAGCGCTCGGTGTTGGCGTCGTCCAGCGGCGCGTCGACTTCGTCCAGCAGACAGAACGGCGCCGGGTTCAGCTGGAAGATGGCGAACACCAGCGCAATGGCGGTCAACGCTTTTTCGCCACCGGACAGCAGGTGGATGGTCTGGTTTTTCTTGCCCGGGGGCTGCGCGATGACCTGCACGCCGGAATCCAGAATCTCGTCGCCGGTGATCACCAGGCGCGCATTGCCGCCACCGAACAGCTCGGGGAACATGCGGCCGAAATGCCCGTTGACGATGTCGAAGGTGCCCGACAGCAGCTCGCGCGTCTCGTTGTCGATCTTGCGGATGGCGTCCTCCAGCGTGGTCATGGCTTCCTGCAGGTCGGCCATCTGCGCGTCCAGGAACTGCTTGCGCTCGCGCGCGGCCGTCAGCTCGTCGAGCGCCGCCAGGTTGACGGCGCCCAACGCCGCGATCTCGCGGTGCAGCCGGTCGATCTCGGACTGCAGGCCGGCGAGCCGCACGTTGCCCTCGGTGATCGACTGGGCCAGAGTGGCCATGTCGACCTTGGCATCGTCCAGCAGCTGGCTGTACTGCTCCAGGCCCAGGCGCGCGGCCTGCTCTTTCAGCTGGAACTCGGTGATGCGCTGGCGCAGCGGGTCGAGCTCACGCTCCAGCTTCAGGCGGGCCTCGTCGCTGCCGCGCAGCCGCGCCGTCAGGTCGTCGTATTCGCTGCGCCGCGTGCCCAGAGCGGCCTCGCGCTCCAGCTTCAACGCCAGCGCGGTCTGCAGCCCGGCCTGTGCGGCGGCGTCGGACAGGCGCGACAGCTCGTCGCGCGCGCGCTGGTCCTCGTCCTGCAGCGATGTCGTCTGCTGCTGCGCCACGGCGATGGCGCGCGACAGCTCATCGCGCCGCGCCCCCAGGCTGCGGTGCGAGAACTGGGCCTCTTGTGCCTGGCGCTCCAGGCTGCGCTGCTGTTCGCGCGATTCGGTCACGCGGCGCTGGGCGTCGATCACGCGCTCGTCCAGCTGGGCGTGGCGCTCCTGGCTGTCGGCCAGTTGCAGGTCCAGCTCTTCGAAGCGGGCTTCGGCGGTGATGCGGCGCTCCTGCAGGTCTTCCAGCTGCGCGTCGACCTCGGCCAGGTCGCCACTCAGCTGCTCATTGCGGGCCCGCGTCTGCTCGGCCAGCTGCGTCAACCGCAGCGTCTCGACCTGCAAGCTGTGCGCGCTGCTCTGCGATTCGGCGGCCTCACGCCGGGCACTCACCAGCCGCTGCGAGGCATCGGCATAGGCGGCCTCGGCCCGCACCAGGGCCGTGCGCGACTCTTCGTTGATCAGCGTCTGGGCGCGCAGCTGCTTGTCCAGGTTCTCGATCTCCTGCGCGCGCGCCAACAGGCCGGCTTGCTCGGAATCGGGCGCGTAGAAACTGACGCTGTGCGCGCTGACCGCGTGGCCCGCAGGCACGTAGATCACCTCGCCGGGCTGCAGCTGCTGGCGCTGCGCCAGCGCCTGCGCCAGCGTCTCGGCCGTGAAGCAGCCGTGCAGCCACTCGTTGAACAGCGTGCGCTGCGCGGCATCGCCCAGACGCAGCAGGTCCGCCAGCCGGGGCAGCGTGCCGCCAGCCTGCAGCGCGGCGGCAGGCGGCGGGCTGAAGAAGGCCAGCTTGGCCGGCGGGCCGTCGGCCCCCTGGCTGCCCAGGAAGCCGGCCACCATGTCCAGCCGCGACACCTCCAGCGCGCCCAGGCGCTCGCGCAGGGCGCCTTCGAGCGCGTTCTCCCAGCCTTGTTCGATGTGGATGCGGCTCCACAAGCCCTGCAGGCCGTCCAGTCCATGGCGCGCCAGCCAGGGGGCGAGCTTGCCGTCCGTGCGCACCTTCTCCTGCAGAGCCTTCAATGCATCGGAGCGGGCCGACAGCTCGGCCTGCCGTGCCGATTCGGTGTTGACGGTTTGCTGGCGTGCGCGACGGTCGTCGTCCAGCTGCGGCACGCTGTCCTGCAGCTCGTGCAAGCGCGCCTCCGCGATGGCGGCGGCCTCCTGGGCTTGCGCCAATTGTTCGTGCAGCTGCGCCAGGCGGGCCTCGTCCGGGGCGGCCAGCGCGCGTTGGTCCGTCACCAGGCGTTCGCGACGCTGGTTCAGCTGGCGCGACTGCTCTTCGATGCTGCGCTGTTCGGCCGCCAACACCTGGATCTGCTGCTGTACCTGCACCACGGCGCCGCGCTGTTCGTTGGCCTTGGCTTGGGCTTGGGCCAGTGCGTCTTCCAGATCGGGCAGCTGCGCGGCTTGCTCTTCGACCTGTGCGGCCAGCAGCTCGGCGGCCTCCTCGGCCTGTGTGCCCTGGGTCGCCAGGTTCTCGACCTCGGCCTCGGCATCCGCCTTGCGCGTACCCCACTGGCCCATCTGCTCCTGCAGCGTCAACAGGCGTTGCTCCACGCGCTGGCGGCCTTCGACCACGAAGCGGATCTCGCTCTCCAGCTTGCCGACTTCGGCACTGGCCTCGTACAGCTTGCCCTGGGCCTGGTTGACGTGGTCACCGGCCGCATAGTGCGCCTGGCGGATGGATTCGAGTTCGGCCTCGATGTGGCGCAGGTCGGCGACGCGCGATTCCAGCGCCGTCATGGCATCGGCCGCCTCGGCCTTCACGCGGGCCTGGTCGGCCTCGCTGTCGGCGCGCTTCAGAAACCACAGCTGGTGCTGCTTGAGAGTGGCGCTGGCCTGCAACGCGTTGTAGCGCTGGGCAACCTCGGCCTGCTTCTCCAGCTTGTCCAGATTGGCGTTCAGCTCACGCAGGATGTCGTCGACGCGGGTCAGGTTTTCGCGCGTGTCGGAGAGGCGGTTCTCGGTCTCGCGGCGGCGCTCCTTGTACTTGGAAACGCCCGCCGCTTCCTCCAGGAACAGCCGCAGTTCCTCAGGCTTGGATTCGATGATGCGGCTGATCGTGCCCTGGCCGATGATGGCGTAGGCCCGCGGTCCCAGGCCCGTACCCAGGAACACATCCTGCACATCACGCCTGCGCACGGGCTGGTTGTTGATGTAGTAGCTGCTGGTGCCGTCGCGCGTCAGCACGCGCTTGACGGCGATCTCGGCAAACTGGGCCCACTGCCCGCCGGCACGGTGGTCGGCGTTGTCAAAGACCAGCTCGACGCTGGCGCGGCTGGCCGGCTTGCGCGTGGTCGTGCCATTGAAGATCACGTCCTGCATGGATTCGCCACGCAGTTCGCTGGCCTTGCTCTCGCCCAGCACCCAACGCACGGCATCCATGATGTTGGACTTGCCGCAACCGTTGGGCCCCACGACGCCGACCAACTGACCGGGCAGCAGGAAATTGGTGGGCTCTACGAACGACTTGAAGCCGGCCAGCTTGATGGAGTTGAGGCGCAAATGCTTTACCTGTCAGGAGATTCAGAGGGGTCGACGAAATTTTAGCGACGCGCCCTCGAGGTCTGCTCGCCATTCCGAGCGAAACCAAATCGAGATTCGCGACAGGGATTAAACAAGTCGAAATACCTGACGCAAACTTTTTCACGTCGCCCGCAAGAATGTAGTTTTCCATATAAATCAACAACCTATCGAAGTGAATTCGCATGCACCATGCGTCGAATGGCAAAACAGCCATTGACAAGAGTGTTCATTTCCAATAGGAGTTTTATATGAAATATGTGAGAAAAGTCCTTGCTGGCGCCTTCATGGCGGCTGCACTGGCCAGCGGCGCTCAAGCCGCTGTGGTGTCCGTGGCGGGCGTGACCTGGGACACGGAGTACGCGGACGCAAGCGACGCCGACTTCATTGCCAAGTTCAACTTCACGCAGTGGTATTCGGCGACAAACAGCATCGGCACCATCAACGCCAACAGCTACAGCACGGCCACGCCCCTGGGCGCTGTGGTGTCGAGCCTCGGCTCCACCACCCACTACCTGCAAGGTGTTGGCGAGATCTACCACGTCAATGGCCAGGAATATGGCGATTTCATGGTCAATCCCGGCTATGAACTCACCTATGCCTTCGGCGGCATCAAGCTGAACGCAGACGGTGCGAGCTTCGACATCGGCGATGCCTGGGCCAAGCTGTACGTGAACCCGTCGACCAACGGTGCCAACTACACCGACCCGGCGAGCAACGACGCCGAAGTGGCCGCAGTGCAGGCCGGCACCCTGTTCCTGGACCTGCAGTTCACGAGCCTCGCGTTCCTGAACGGCACCGTGCAGTCCGGCCTCGTGGGCGCAGAGCTGGAGATCATCGGTGGCGCCGCTGCCGGCTACTTCAACCCGGTGAACACGCTGGACTACCAGGCCAGCGCCTTCTTCCCGTCTGGCAGCGCGTATTCGCGCGGCGGCAACGGTTCTGCTGTCGGTGACACCAACGACGTGCCGGAACCAGCATCGCTCGCACTGCTGGGCCTGGGCCTGGTCGGCATGACTGCTGTACGCCGTCGCCAGCAAGCCAAGTAAGCTTCTTCACCCCTTGCCAAAGGCCCACGATGTGGGCCTTTTTCGTTGGCGGTGCGCGCTTTAGGCGCTCAGGAGCCCGCCCGGTCGCATGGCCTGCCGCAGGAACGTCCACACAGCCTGCACGCGCGCCACGCTTCGATGCTCGGACGGCATCGACATCCAGAACGTACGCACAAAGTTTGCTTCCTCGGGCAGCACGGTGCGCAACCGCCCATCGCCATCGGCCAGGAACGCCGGCAATACGCCGATGCCTGCCCCCGACGCCACGGCCTGGTGCTGTGCCAGCACGCTGGTGCTGCGCAAGGCGTAGTGCTGCGGCCTGCACAGTTCAGCCAGGTAGCGCAACTCCTTGCTGAACAGCAGATCGTCGATGTAGCTGATGAAGCTGTGCTGCTGCAGATCTTCACGGCGCTCGATGGGCGGCTGGCGCGCCAGGTAGGCGGCCGATGCGTACAGGCGCAGCATGTAGTCGCACAGCCGCACCGCCACGACGTGACCCCGCGCCGGCCGTTCGAGCGAAATCACGATGTCGGCCTCGCGCTGCGACAGGTTGACACTGCGCGGCACCGCCAGCAGATCGATGACCAGGCCGGGATGCTGCTGTGCAAACCCCGCCAGCGCGGGCGCCAGCACCACCGTGCCGAAGCCCTCCGTGGCGCCCACCCGCACCACGCCGACCAGTCCGCCCGCGCGCCCTGAGGGCAGGCCTGCGATGGCCAGGCAGGCCGCCTCCATCGCCTCGGCCTGCGGCAGCAAGCGCTGGCCGGCCTCGCTGACACGGTATTCCCCACCCGTGCGGGTGAACAACGGGGCGCCTACTGTTTGCTCCAGCAAGCGGATGCGCCGGGCCACCGTCGTGTGCTGAACGTCCAGGCGCCGCGCGGCCGAGCTCAGCTTGTGCGTGCGGGCCAGTTCGAGGAAGTAGCGCAGGTGATCCCAATCCATGGCCGCAGTATTGTGCAAATTTGCAGACCGCGAGGACAGGATTTGCTATTGCCGCAAGAAATTTGCACATGTAGCATGCGGCGTCGCGATCCGCTTCATACCAGCGCCCAGAGCGCCCCTCAGGAGACTTCCGCCATGTCCGCACTCCCCGCTTCCGCACTTCCTGCTTCCGTTGCCGCTCCCGCCATCTCGCACGTCAAGCTGCTGATCGACGGCAAATTTGTCGAATCGCGCAGCACAGAGTGGCGCGACATCGTCAACCCGGCCACGCAGGAAGTGCTGGCGCGCGTGCCGTTTGCCACGCCGGCCGAGGTCGACGCCGCCGTCGCTTCGGCCAAGACGGCTTTCCAGACCTGGCGCAAAACCCCGATCGGCGCGCGTGCCCGCATCTTCCTCAAGTACCAGCAGCTGATCCGCGAGAACATGGCCGAGCTGGCCGCCATCCTCACGGCCGAGCAAGGCAAGACCCTGCCCGATGCCGAAGGCGACGTGTTCCGCGGCCTCGAAGTGGTCGAACACGCGGCCAGCATCGGCAACCTGCAGCTGGGCGAGCTGGCCAACAACGTGGCCAGCGGCGTCGACACCTACACCCTGCTGCAGCCGCTGGGCGTGTGCGCCGGCATCACGCCGTTCAACTTCCCTGCCATGATCCCGCTGTGGATGTTCCCGATGGCGATCGCCACCGGCAACACGTTCGTGCTCAAGCCCTCCGAGCAAGACCCGATGGTCACCATGCGGCTGTGCGAGCTGGCGCTCGAAGCCGGCATCCCGCCCGGTGTGCTGAACGTGGTGCACGGCGGCGAGGCGGTGGTCAACGCCATCTGCGACCACCCGGACATCAAGGCCATCAGCTTCGTCGGCTCGACCAAGGTCGGCACCCACGTCTACAACCGCGCCACGCTGGCCGGCAAGCGCGCCCAATGCATGATGGGTGCGAAGAACCACGCCATCGTGATGCCGGACGCGAACAAGGAGCAGACCTTGAATGCGCTGGCCGGCGCCAGCTTCGGCGCGGCGGGCCAGCGCTGCATGGCGGTATCGGTGGCGGTGCTGGTGGGCGAGGCGCGCAACTGGATTCCCGAGTTCGTCGAGAAGGCCAAGACGCTCAAGATCGGCGCTGGCACCGACAAGGGCGTGGACGTCGGCCCGCTGGTGTCCTGCGCCGCCTACGACCGCGTGACCGGGCTGATCGAGCGCGGCGTGGCCGATGGCGCCACGCTGGAGCTGGACGGCCGCAAAACCACCGTTCCCGGCTACGAGAAGGGCAACTTCGTCGGGCCGACCATCTTCTCGGGCGTGAAGCCCGGCATGGCGATCTACGACCAGGAGATCTTTGGCCCGGTGATGTGCCTGGCCAGTGCTGAGACCATCGACGAGGCCATCGAGCTCATCAACCGCAACCCGAACGGCAACGGCACAGCCATCTTCACGCAGTCGGGCGCTGCGGCGCGCAGGTTCCAGGAAGACATCGACGTCGGCCAGATCGGCATCAACGTGCCGATCCCGGTGCCGGTGCCGCTGTTCTCCTTCTCCGGCTCGCGTGCCTCCAAGCTGGGCGACCTGGGGCCGTATGGCAAGCAGGTCATCCTGTTCTACACGCAGACCAAGACCATCACCGAGCGCTGGTTCGATGACAGCACCGTCTCGCAGGGCGTCAACACCACCATTTCGCTGAAGTAGGCGCAAGCGATCTTTCGAGGTGGTGTCCATGAACTTTGAACTGTCAGAAGAGCAGCGCGCTTTTGCCGAATCGGCGCGCGAATTTGCCGCCAGCGAGTTCGGGCAGAACGCCGCGCGGTGGGACGCGGAATCCATCTTTCCGCGGGAGGCCATCTCCAAGGCTGGCGAGTTGGGTTTCTGTGGCCTGTACGCGCCCGAGCGCATCGGCGGCCTGGCGCTGCCGCGGCTGGACGCCACGATGGTGTTCGAGGAGATGGCCGCGGTCGACCCGTCGACCACCGCCTTCATCACGATCCACAACATGGCGACCTGGATGCTGGGCACCTGGGGCAGCGACGCGGTGTGCGCCGAATGGGGCGAAGCCTTGACCAGCGGGAAGAAGCTGGCGTCGTACTGCCTGACCGAGCCTGGCGCCGGCTCCGACGCCGCGTCGCTCAAGACGCGCGCCGATCTCCAAGGCGGCGAGTACGTCATCAATGGTGGCAAGGCCTTTATCTCGGGCGCCGGCGCGACCGACGTGCTGGTGCTGATGGCACGCACCGGCGGCGCGGGTGCCGGTGGCGTGTCGGCCTTCGCGGTGCCAGCCGATGCGCCCGGTGTTGGCTACGGCAAGAAGGAACACAAGATGGGCTGGAACAGCCAGCCCACCCGCACCATCAGCTTCGACAACGTGCGCGTGCCGGCGGCGAACCTGCTGGGCGCCGAAGGCGAGGGCTTTCGCATCGCCATGAAGGGCCTGGACGGCGGGCGCATCAACATCGCGACCTGCTCGGTCGGCGCGGCCCAGGGCGCGCTGGATGCGGCACGCCGCTACCTGCACGAGCGCAAGCAGTTCGGCAAGCCTCTCGCCAGCTTCCAGGCGCTGCAGTTCAAGCTGGCCGACATGGCGACCGAACTCGTTGCCGCGCGCCAGATGGTGCGGCTGGCGGCCAGCAAACTCGACGCCGCCCATGCCGACGCCAGCACCTACTGCGCCATGGCCAAGCGCTTTGCGACGGATGCCGGCTTCAACGTCTGCAACGACGCGCTGCAACTGCACGGCGGCTACGGCTACCTCGCAGAATTCCCGCTGGAGCGGCTGGTGCGTGACGCGCGCGTGCACCAGATCCTCGAAGGCACCAACGAAATCATGCGCGTCGTTGTGGCGCGCAAGCTGCTGGACGGCGACAGCGACATCCGCTGAGCACCCATGCGGACCCGCTTTTGAAAAGGACTCCCCCATGAAGATCGCATTTGTTGGCCTGGGCAATATGGGCGGGCCGATGGCGCTGAACCTGCACAAGGCGGGGCACAGCTTGAGCGTGTTCGACCTATCGGCCGACGCTTGCCGCAAGTACGCAGCCGAGGGCCTCACGGTGGCCGACTCGGCCGCCGCGACGGTGGCCGGCGCCGAGGCGGTGATCAGCATGCTGCCGGCCAGCCGCCATGTGGAGGCGCTGTACCTGGGCGAAGGCGGCCTGTTGTCGCACATCGCGCCGGGTACCCTGGTCATCGACAGCAGCACCATTGCGGCCGCGACCTCGCGCAAGCTGGCCGACGAGGGCGGCAAGCGCGGCATCGCGGTGATCGACGCCCCCGTCTCCGGCGGCACGGGCGGCGCCATTGCGGGCACGCTGACCTTCATGGTGGGCGGCAGCGAAGCGGATCTCGAACGCGCCCGGCCCGTGCTGGAAAAAATGGGCGCCAACATCTTCCACGCCGGTGGTGCCGGTGCCGGGCAGACCGCCAAGATCTGCAACAACATGCTGCTGGGCGTGCTGATGATCGGCACCTCGGAAGCCATCGCCCTGGGCGTGGCCAACGGGCTGGACCCGAAGGTGCTCTCGGAGATCATGCGCCGCAGCTCTGGTGGCAACTGGGCATTGGAAAAGTACAACCCGCTGCCGGGCGTGATGGAGACGGCCCCGGCCTCCAAGGGCTACGCAGGCGGCTTCGGCACTGACCTGATGCTCAAGGACCTGGGCCTGGCGCAGGAGAACGCCGCAGCCGTGGGCGCCGCGACACCGCTGGGCGGCTTGGCGCGTAACCTGTACGCCGCGCACAGCCTGGCGGGCCGCGGCCCGCTCGACTTCTCCAGCATCATCCAGTTGGTGCAGAAGAAGGCCGACTGAACTGGAACCCTGCATGCAAGAGACCCCATCGCCCAGCGTCCGATTCGAGGAAATCCCCACCGCCTGCGGGCGCCGCTGCGGTCGCGCCACGCTGGACGCGCCGACCAGCCTGAACGCGCTGTCGCTGGACATGATCGACCGGCTGGCACCGCAGCTGGCACAGTGGGCGCAAGACCCTGCCATCGCGCTCGTGGTGCTCGACGCAGCCGGCGACCGGGCCTTCTGCGCGGGTGGCGATCTGCAGCGCCTGTATGTCTCGATGCGCAGCACGCCGGCGGGTGAGGTGCCGCGCGATGCCGCTTCGTTCTTCGAACGTGAATACCGGCTCGACTACCAGATCCACACCTATCCCAAGCCGGTCCTGTGCTGGGGCCACGGCATCGTCATGGGCGGTGGCATCGGCCTGCTGGCAGGCGCGTCACATCGCGTGGCCACGCGTAGCACGCGGCTGGCCATGCCCGAGATCTCCGTCGGCCTGTACCCGGACGTGGGCGGAAGCTGGTTCCTGCGGCGCGCGCCGGGCAAGATCGGCCTGTTCCTGGCGCTCACCGGTGCCAGCTTCAACGGCTTCGACGCGCGCTTCGTGGGGCTGGCCGACTTCGTGCTGCCGCACGAGCAGCACGGCGCGGTGCTCGCCGCCATCGCGGCCGGCCATTGGTCCGATGACATCGAGGTCAATTCCGCCCGGCTCAGCCACGTGCTGGGCCAGCACGCGCTGCGCGATGGTGGGGCCGAGTCCAAGATGCGCGAGCACTACGACCTGATCGACGAGACCATCGGCAACGACAGCCTGGCCGACATCGCCAGCCGGCTGCACAAGCTGGCCGACCATGAAGACCCCTGGCTGGCCAAGGCCGCCGACACCTTCATGCGTGGCTCGCCGACTTCAGCGGCGTTGTCGTTTGCCCTGTGGCGGCGCGTCCTGCACCTGTCGATGGCCGACGTGCTGCGCCTGGAATACCACGTGTCGGTGGCCTGCGCCCGCTTCGGCGACTTCGCCGAGGGCATCCGCGCGCTGATGATCGACAAAGACAAGAAGCCGCGCTGGCAGCCCGCCACGCTCGCCGAAATCACGCCCGCCCACATCCAGTCCTTCATCCAGCCGCCGCACCCGCTGGCCGACCTGGTGTGACGCCCAGCGCGCCCGCCGCATCCGACACCGAACAACGAGAGACACACCCATGACCCCCGAAAGCCTGCAACGCATGTTCGACCATTGGACGCGCAGCTGGACGGCGCCCGGTGCCGAGGCTCTGCCGCCGCCCAACGCGCTGGCCAACGATCCGCGCTTCAAGGACCCGGCGTGGTCCGCAACGCCCTACGGTCAGATGCTGATGCAGTGGTACGAGGCGGCCGGCCAGACGACGCAGCAGATCGGCCAGATGGGCAATGCCCTGCCGGAGCACCAGAGGAAGGTGTGGGACTTTTACGTGCAGTACGCGGTCGACGCCATGTCGCCATCCAACTTCTTCCTGACCAATCCGCAGGCCCTGGCCCAGGCGGTCGAAACAAAGGGGGAAAGTGCGCTGACCGGCGTCACCCGCATGCTGGCCGACATGCAGAAAACCGCGCTGCCATCGTCCAGCGACGTGCAGGCCTTCACCGTCGGCAAGAACCTCGCGACCACCCCAGGCGCCGTCGTCTTCCAGAACGACATCTTTCAGCTGATCCACTACGCACCGCTGGCCGCCAAGGTGCGCCAGGCGCCTCTGTTGATCGTGCCGCCCTGCGTCAACAAGTTCTACGCTTTCGACCTGAACGAGCAGAAGTCCTTCGTCAAGTACCTGCTGGAGCAGGGGCAGAACGTGTTCATCATGTCGTGGCGCAACCCACACCCGGGCGGGCCCAGCCTGGCTTGGGAAGACTACGTGTGCGACGGCGTGCTGAAGGCCGTGGAGATGGTGTGCGAGATCGCCGAGGCGCCGCGCCTGAACCTGCTGGCGTGGTGCATCGGCGGCGCGCTGTCCGTCTCGGCGCTGGCGGCGATGAAGCCGGCCGAGAAGAAGCGCGTGGCCTCGGCCACCTTCCTCACCACGCTGGTGGACTACTCGGACCACGGCGACGTGGGCATCTTCGTCGACGCGGCGCAGATCGCAGCCTTCGAGCCGCGCGTGCGGCTGAAGGGCGTGATGCCGGGGCAGGACCTGGCCAAGGCCATGGCGATGCTGCACGCCAACGATTCGATCTGGCATTTCTGGGTCAACAACTACCTGCTGGGCGAGAAGATTCCGCCGTTCGACGTGCTGTACTGGAACAGCGACACCGCCAACGTGCCCGCAGATGTCTACCAGTACTACGTGGAAAACATGTACCTGCGCAACCAGTTGCGCGTGCCGGGCGCGCTGACCCTGCGCGGGCGCAAGGTGGACGTGGGCAACATCGACATGCCGTGCTGCGTCATCTCCGCTACCGAGGACCACATCGTGCCGTGGCAGACCACGCTGCAGACGCTGGGCCTGGTGAGTGGTCCGTGCGAGTTCCTGTTGACCGAAGGCGGCCACGTGTCGGGCACGGTCATCAACCACCCGGCCAAGTCCCGCAAGAGCTACTGGTTCGGCGGCCCGCGCAGCACCGACCCTGAGGCCTGGAAGGCCGCCGCCACCAAGAGCCCGGGCAGTTGGTGGCCCGAGTGGTGCAAGTGGGTGGCCAAGACCGGCGGGCGTCTCGTTGCCGCGCCGGCGCAGCCTGGCAGCGCGCAGTGGCCTGCGCTGGAAGCGGCACCCGGTTCGTACGTGCTGGAACGGGTGCCACAGGGCTGACGACCGCGATGCCGTCGACCAAAGCCGCGAACCCCACTGCACCAAACGCCGACCAGAAGGTCGATCAGCCAAGCATTGTCGCCACGGACCACCGCATCGCCGGCGGCGCACCTGGCGTGGAACTGCACGTGCGGCGCAAGCGCCTGGGCGGCATGCCGGCCCCGGCGCCGGACAAGGTCGTGCTGTTCGTGCACGGCGCCACCTACCCGGGCAGCGTGGCCTTCGACCATGCGATGTTCGGCGGTGGTTCCTGGCTCGACTACCTGGCGCTGCATGGCTTCGATGCGTATCTGTTCGACGTGCGCGGGTACGGCCGGTCCTCCCGCCCCGCCGAGGCCCGCCCACCGCGGGCGCGCGCCCTGCCCTATGCGCGCACGCCGCAAGCCGTTGCCGACCTGGGGGCCGTGGTCGATTTCGTACGCGCCCATTCCGGCGTCGAGCGCGTCAATCTCATCGGCTGGTCCTGGGGCACCGCGCTCAGCGGCGGCTACACCGCTGCCCATGGCGAGAACGTTCGGCATCTGGTCCTCGTGGCGCCACTCTGGATCATCCACAACACGCCCGGCATGGCGCTGTCTCGTTTGATGATGTCCAGCCTGCCGCCGCCGCTCGCCAACAACGCCGACTTTCTCGGCGACTTTCGCAGCGTCACGAAAACGGAAGCCCGCCAGCGCTGGGTGCGCGGACTGAGCGCCAAGGTCGCCCAGCAACTCATGCCGCAGGCCGAGTTCGACCGCTGGTGGCAAGCGCTGGTCGATATCCAGGGCGGGGCGGGACCCGCGACCCAGGCGGTCAGCGCCCCGAACGGCGTGCTGGCCGACCTGATCGACTGCTGGGCAGCCGGCCGGCCCACCTACGCGCCGGAGCGCATCACCGCGCCAACGCAGCTGCTGGTGGCCGAGTGGGATGTGGACACCCCGCCCGCCATGGCGCAGGAGCTGTTCGGGCGCCTGACGCATGCCCGCTACAAGCGCTTGGAAATGCTGGCGCGCGGCACGCATTCGATGGCACTGGAGCTCAACCGTGTGGACCTGTACCGGCGCACGCGGGAATTTCTGGAAACGCACTACGTTTGACGGTGGCGGGGGGAGTGTGCGCAAGCACGACGATGAGCCGGGCAAGTCGCGGTGCCGGGCGGGAAAGCCTCTCCCCGAGGCCGCCCGATAATCGCCCCCCATGAATCCCCTGCTCGCCCGCCTGCAGCCCTACCCTTTCGAACGGCTGCGTCAACTGTTCGCCGGCGTCACGCCGCCCACCCACTTGCGGCCCATCAGCCTGGGCATCGGCGAGCCCAAGCACCCCACCCCGGAATTCATCCAGGCCGCACTGGCGGGCGACTTGCGCAGCGGCCTGGCCGGTTACCCGCCGACGGCCGGCAGCCTGGCGCTGCGCGAGGCCTTCACCGGGTGGGTGCAGCGCCGCTATGGCCTGAAGCTGAACCCTGCGAACCAGGTGCTGCCCGTCAACGGCTCGCGCGAAGCCCTGTTCGCGTTCACGCAGACCATCGTGGACCCGACGCGCGAGGGCGCGACCGTCCTCTGCCCCAATCCGTTCTATCAAATCTACGAAGGCGCGGCGCTGCTGGCCGGGGCCGAGCCTTACTACGCACCGTCCGATCCGGCGCGCAACTTCGCGGTGGACTGGGAGAGCGTGCCCGAGGACGTGTGGGCGCGCACGCAGCTGCTGTTCGTCTGTTCGCCCGGCAACCCGACCGGCGCCGTGATGCCGCTGGATGAATGGCGCAAGCTGTTCGCGCTGTCGGACCGGCACGGCTTCGTCATCGCCTCGGACGAGTGCTACAGCGAGATCTACTTCGGCCATGCGCCACCCTTGGGCGGGCTCGAAGCGGCAGCGCAGCTGGGGCGTGACGACTTCAAGAACCTCGTGTCCTTCACCAGCTTGTCCAAGCGCAGCAACGTGCCCGGCATGCGCTCGGGCTTCGTGGCTGGGGATGCGGCGTTGATGCAGCAGTTTCTGCTCTACCGCACCTACCACGGCAGCGCCATGAGCCCGGTGGTGCAGACCGCCTCCATCGCGGCGTGGAACGACGAGGCCCATGTCGAGGCCAACCGCGCGCTGTACCGCGAGAAGTTTGCGGCCGTCACGCCGCTGCTGGCCGAAGTCATGGACGTGCGCCTGCCGGACGCCAGTTTCTACCTGTGGGCCGGCGTGCCGCTGCGGGCGGGCGAGGACCCGGAGGGCAGCGACGCGCGCTTCGCCCGCGATCTGCTCGCTCAATACAATGTGACCGTCCTGCCCGGCAGCTACCTGGCGCGCGAGACCGCCGCCGGCAACCCGGGCCAAGGCCGCATCCGCATGGCCCTGGTCGCCGACACCGCCGAATGCGTGGAAGCCGCGCAGCGCATCGTTCAATTCATCCAATCAAGAGCCCGACCAACATGAGCCAACAGCTTCAAACCATCATTGACACCGCCTGGGACAACCGCGCCAGCCTCTCGCCGCAGGCCGCACCCAAGGAAGTCGTGGACGCCGTCGAGCAGGTGATCGCCGAACTCAACACCGGCAAGCTGCGCGTGGCCACGCGCGAGAGCGTCGGCCAGTGGACGGTGCACCAGTGGATCAAGAAGGCCGTGCTGCTGTCGTTCCGCCTCAAGGACAACGAAGTCATCAAGGCCGGCCAACTCGGCTTTTACGACAAGGTGCAGACCAAGTTCTCGCACCTGTCCGATGACGAGATGAAGGCCACCGGCGTGCGCGTGGTGCCGCCAGCCGTGGCGCGCCGCGGCAGCTTCATCGCCAAGGGCGCGATCCTCATGCCCAGCTACGTGAACATCGGCGCCTACGTGGACGAAGGCACCATGGTCGACACCTGGGCCACCGTGGGCAGCTGCGCGCAGATCGGCAAGAACGTGCATCTGTCCGGCGGCGTGGGCATCGGCGGCGTGCTGGAACCGGTGCAGGCCGGCCCCACCATCATCGAGGACAACTGCTTCATCGGCGCGCGCTCCGAAGTCGTCGAAGGCGTGGTCATCGAAGAGAACTCGGTGCTGGGCATGGGCGTGTACATCGGCCAGAGCACGCCGATCTTCAACCGCGACACCGGAGAGATTGTGTATGGCCGTGTGCCGTCGGGCAGCGTGGTGATCAGCGGCGGCCTGCCCAAGAAGACGGCGGCCGGCAAGGACTACACCACGTACTGCGCCGTCATCGTCAAGACGGTGGACGCACAGACGCGCTCCAAGACCAGCCTGAACGATCTGCTGCGCGACTGAATGAGCGTTTGATGGATGACCACCCGGAGGCCCTGACATGAGCACCATGGAACGCATCCTGCGCCTGATGCAGGAGAAGAAGGCCTCTGACCTGTACCTGTCGGCCAATGCGCCGGCACTGATCAAGATCAACGGGCTGACGGTTCCGATCAACAGCCAGATCTTGCCCTTCGACGCGCCACGCAACCTGCTGACCGAGGTGGTCGCCGCCGACAAGATGAGCGAGTACGAGCAGACCGGCGAGCTCAACGTGGCCGTGTCGCTGAGCGGTGTGGGCCGCTTTCGCGTCAGCGCCATGCGCCAGCGCGGCAGCTGTGCGGTGGTGGTGCGCTACATCAACACCGAGATCCCCACGCTGGCCGCGTTGAAGGTGCCGATGTCGCTGGCCGAGCTGGTGACGCGCAAGCGCGGCCTGCTGCTGGTCGTGGGCGCTACCGGCGCCGGCAAGACTTCGACGCTGGCGGCGATGCTGGACCACCGCAACGAGCGCGAGAGCGGCCACATCCTGACGATCGAGGAGCCGATCGAGTTCCTGTTCAGGAACAAGAAGTCAGTGGTCAACCAGCGCGAGATCGGCACCGACACGGCGTCGCTGCAAATCGCGCTCAAGAATGCGCTGCGCCAGGCCCCCGATGTGATCTTGATCGGCGAGATCCGCGACCGCGAGACCATGTCGGCTGCCATCGCCTACGCGCAGACCGGCCACCTGTGCCTGGCCACGCTGCATGCCAACAACAGCTACCAGGCGTTGAACCGCATCCTCAATTTCTACCCGATCGAGGTGCGCGCGACGATGCTGGGCGACCTCGCCTCGACGCTGCAGGCCGTCGTCTCGCAACGGTTGCTGCGCACCGTGCGCGGCGACCGCGTGCCGGCGGTGGAAATCATGCTCAACACCCGGCTGGTGAGCGAGCTGATCGAACGTGCCGACTTTTCAGGCGTGCGCGAGGCGATGGAAAAGTCGATCGCCGAGGGCTCGCAGACCTTCGAGGTGGACATTGCCCGCCTGATCACGGAGGGTGTGGTCGACCGCAAGGAGGGCCTGGCCCACGCAGATTCGGCCACCAACCTGATGTGGCGCCTGCAGAACGACTTCACGCGCGGCAGCAGCGCTGCCGATGACGCCCTGGATACCGACGACCAACCGTCGTTCACCGAAATCACGCTCGATGTCAAAGGCTGAATTGAACGCCACCCTGCGCCTGGCCGAACAGCTGATCGCGCAACCTTCCGTGACGCCCGAAGACGGGCAGTGCCAGACCCTGATCGCCGAACGCCTTGCGCCGCTGGGCTTCGTCTGCGAACGCATCGACAGCGGCCCGGCGGACTTCCGCGTGGCCAACCTGTGGGCGCTGCGGCGCGGTGCCGGCAACGGGCCGCTGCTGGTGCTGGCCGGCCACACCGACGTGGTGCCCACGGGCCCGCTTGCGCAATGGACCAGCGACCCCTTCGTGCCGACGCACCGTGACGGCAAGCTCTATGGGCGTGGCGCCAGCGACATGAAGACCTCGCTGGCCGCGTTCGTGGTCGCCATCGAGGAGTTCCTCGCCGCTACGCCGCAGCCGGCGCTGTCCATCGCACTGCTGCTGACCAGCGACGAGGAAGGCCCGGCGCGTGATGGCACGGTCGTCGTCTGCGAGGTGCTGCGTGCACGCGGCGAGCGCATCGACTGGTGCATCGTGGGCGAGCCCACGTCGGTCGAGCGCACCGGTGACATGGTCAAGAACGGCAGGCGCGGCACCATGGGCGGCAAGCTCACGGTGCGCGGCATCCAGGGCCACATCGCCTACCCGCAGCTGGCCCGCAATCCCATCCACCAAGCGCTGCCGGCGTTGACGGAGTTGGCGGCGACCGAGTGGGACCGGGGCAACGACTTTTTTCAGCCCACCAGCTTTCAGATCAGCAACATCCACGGCGGCACGGGCGCGAGCAACGTGATCCCGGGCGAGGTCGTGATCGACTTCAATTTCCGCTTCTGCACGGAGTCCACGGCCGCAGGGCTGCAGCAACGGGTCACGGCCTTGCTGGACCGCCATGGCCTCGAATACGCGCTGGACTGGACGGTGGGTGGCCAGCCCTTCCTGACCACCCCCGGCACGCTGGTCGACGCGGTGCGCGCGGCCATCCTGGCAGAGACCGGCATCACCACCGAGCTGTCGACCACCGGCGGTACCAGCGACGGCCGCTTCATCGCCAAGATCTGCCCGCAGGTGATCGAGCTCGGCCCACCCAACGCCACGATCCACAAGATCGACGAGCACCTGGCCGTCAACGACATCGAGCCGCTGAAGAACATCTACCGCAGCGTGCTGGAGCGGCTGAACGCCGCCATCGTGTGAGCGTCACCGTTCTGTCCCTGATCGAAGCCGGCGCGCAGCAGCTCGATGCGGCCGGCGTGTCCTATGGCCATGGCACGGCCAACGCGTTCGATGAAGCCGCCTGGCTGGTGCTGTGGCGCCTCGGCCACCCGCTGGATGCGCTGGATGACGTGGCCGAGCTGGCGGTGCCCGCCCAGGCGCAGGCCCAGGTGCGGGCCTTGTTGGCGCAGCGCATCGCCACACGCAAACCTGCGGCCTACCTCACGCAGGAAGCCTGGCTGCAAGGCATCCCCTTCTACGTGGACGAGCGTGCCATCGTGCCGCGCTCCTTCATCGCCGAGCTGCTGGTCGACGGCAGCATCGACCCATGGTTGGGGCCACACACCCACCGCGTGCTGGACCTGTGCACCGGCAACGGCAGCCTGGCCGTGCTGGCCGCCATGGCCTACCCCGACGTGGTGGTCGACGCAACCGACATCTCGCCCGACGCCTTGGCGGTGGCCCGCATCAACGTCGAGCGGCATGGCTTGGCCGATCGCATTCGCCTGCTGCAGTCCGACGGCCTGGCCGCGACCGAAGGCCGTTACGACCTCGTGCTGTGCAACCCGCCGTATGTGAACAGCGCCAGCATGCAGGCGCTGCCAGCCGAATACCAGGCCGAGCCAGCGCTCGCATTGGAGGGCGGTGCCGACGGCATGGACTTCGTGCGCGCCCTGCTCGCCGGTCTGTCTGCGAAAATGCCGCCACACGGCGTGCTGGTGCTGGAAATCGGCAACGAACGAACGCACTTCGAAGCCGCTTTTGCGGCTCTCGAAGTCGTCTGGCTGGAGACAAGCGCCGGCGATGACCAGGTGCTGCTGGTCACTGGCGAAGCCCTCGCCGGCCTCTGAAACTCTCAACGAGCGCTGCTTTCCTGAAGCAGCCACGGTTCACATGATCACCCTGAAGAATGTCGTCCTGCGCCGCGGGACCAAGGTGCTGCTCGACAGCGCCTCCACCGTCATCAACCCCGGCGAAAAGGCCAGTCTGGTCGGGCGCAACGGCGCCGGCAAGTCCAGCCTGTTCGCGCTGCTGAATGGCAGCCTGCACGAGGACGGTGGCGAGTTCTTCGTGCCGCAGCAGTGGAGCCTGGCCCAGGTGGCGCAGGACATGCCCGAGACCAGCCAGGGCGCGACCGATTTCGTGGTCGATGGCGATGTCGTGCTGCTGGCTGCGCAGGCCGAGGTCACGGCCAGCGAGGACAGTGAAGACGGCGAGCGCATGGCGCATGCCTACATGGCGCTGCACGACGCCGGCGCCCACGACGCCCGTGCCCGCGCGCAGGCGCTGATCCTGGGCCTGGGCTTCAAGACCACCGAGCTGGACAACCCGGTGGACAGCTTCTCGGGCGGCTGGCGCATGCGGCTGCAGCTGGCGCGCGCGCTGATGTGCCCGAGTGACCTGATGCTGCTGGACGAGCCCACCAACCACCTGGATTTGGATGCCCTGGTCTGGCTGGAAGCCTGGCTCAAGCGCTACCAGGGCACGCTGCTGGTGATCAGCCACGACCGCGAGTTCCTGGACGCGGTGACCGACGTCACCATCCACATCGAAAGCGCCAAGCTCAACCGCTACGGCGGCAACTACACCAAGTTCGAGGACATGCGCGCCGAGAAGATGGAGCAGCAGTCGGCGTCGTTCGCCAAGCAGCAGGACAAAATCGCCCACCTGCAGAAGTTCATCTCGCGCTTCAAGGCCCAGGCCAGCAAGGCGCGCCAGGCGCAGAGCCGCGTCAAGGCGCTCGACCGCATGGAAAAGATCGCGCCGCTGCTGGCCGAGGCCGAGTTCACCTTCGAGTTCAAGGAGCCGGCGAATCTGCCCAACCCGATGTTGGCCATGGACGGCGCCAGCTTTGGCTATCCGGCGCCCGAGGACGCGCCCGCAGGCACGCCGCCCACCGTCATCGTGGAGAAGGTCAGCAAGTCGGTCTTGGCTGGCCAACGCATCGGCATCCTGGGCGCCAATGGTCAGGGCAAGTCCACCGTCGTCAAGACCGTGGCGCGCGCGCTGGCCCCCATCCTGGGCGAGATCACCGAGGGCAAGGGCCTGAACATCGGCTACTTCGCCCAGCAGGAACTGGACGTGCTGCGCCCGGCCGACAACCCGCTGGAGCACATGATCCGCCTGGTCAAGGAATGCCAGGCCGCCGGCACGCTGGGCAGCCAGCCCACGCGCGAGCAAGACCTGCGCAGCTTCCTGGGCGGCTTCAACTTCGGCGGCGACATGGTCAAGCAGGCCGTGGGCAGCATGAGCGGCGGCGAAAAGGCCCGCCTGGTGCTGTGCATGATCGTCTGGCAGCGCCCCAACCTCCTGCTGCTGGACGAGCCCACCAACCACCTGGACCTGGCCACGCGCGAAGCGCTGTCGATGGCGCTCAACGAGTTCGAGGGCACGGTGATGCTGGTGAGCCACGACCGGGCGCTGCTGCGTGCGGTGTGCGACGAGTTCTGGCTGGTGGCGCGCGGCGGCATCAGCCCGTTCGATGGCGACCTGGACGACTACCAGCGCTACCTGCTGGACGAGGCCAAGCGCCAGCGCGAGGCGCTGAAGCAGGCGCCGCCCGTGCCCGTTGCCGCTGCGCCGTCCCCGGCCCATGCGCCCGCCCCGGCACCGGCGCAACGCAAGCAGCAGGACGCGCAACGCCGCCAGGAACAAGCCGAGCGCCTGCGGCCCATCCGCAAGCAGATCGAACAGCTCGACCACAGCATGGTCGAGCTCAACCATGAGAAGTCGGCGCTCGAAGCACAGCTCATGCAAAACCCTTCCCCCGCCGCCATGGCCGAGACCGGGCGTCGGCTCAAGCAGGTCACCGACCAACTGGCCAAGCAGGAAGAGCAGTGGCTGCACTTATCGGAGCAGCTCGAAACGCCGTGACGCTGGCAGGCCGGCTGGACAATGGTCCATGACGCGTACGGAAACGAAGCCGCCATGCAGTTCAGGTACATTCGCGAAGGTTTCACTTCGCTTGTACACACAACATGTTCTCTCTGATCGGCACCATCATCGTTGGCTTCGTCGTTGGCCTGATTGCCCGGGCGCTCAAGCCGGGCGACGACAAGCTGGGCATCATCATGACGTCCATCCTGGGCATTGCCGGCTCGTTCGGCGCCAGCTGGCTCGGCCAGCAAATGGGCTGGTACGGACCGGGCGCGGCAGCTGGCTGGATCGCCTCGGTCGTCGGCGCCGTCGTGCTGCTGGTGATCTACGGTCTGGTCAAGGGCAAGTCCTGAGCCTGCGCCACTGAGACGGCATGCCCACGGCGCTCGACTTCACCGAAGGGGACGCCCGGCTGATCGAGGCCGTGCGCCGCAGCCGCAAGATGCTGCACGGCCGAGCGCTGATGGGTGCCGCCGCCGGCGCAGTGCCGGTGCCGGGCTTCGATTGGGCGGTCGATGCGGCCCTGCTGTCGCGCCTGATCCCCGCCATCAACGCCGAATTCGGCCTCACGCCTGAGCAGATCGACCGCCTGGAGCCGCGAAAGCGCGAGCAGGTGCAAAAGGCCGTGGCCGTCGTGGGCTCGGTGCTGGTGGGCAAATTCATCACCCGTGATCTGGTGCTCAAGGCCGCCACCACCATCGGTCTGCGGCTGTCCGCGGGCCAGGCCGCCAAATACGTGCCGCTGGCCGGCCAGGCGGTGGCCGCCTTGCTGGGTTACACCGCCATCCGTTTCCTCGGTGAGGAACATTTGAAGGATTGCGTCCGTGTCGCGCGCCAGGCGCAGTTGGCGCTGCCGCCACTCGACACGCCCGACGCCGCCGCGCTGCGCAAACGCCTGCGCATGCTGCGCTGACGGCGACCTGATCAGTGCCGGAAGGGCTTGAGGTCCAGCCGGATCGTCATGCGGGTGCTGCGGCGCTCACGTGACGCCCGCGCAATCTGTGCGCCGCACTGGCTGAGCTGTCCGCGCCGGCCCTCGTACGCCAGCCGACGGTGAAAGCGCGTGGCGTCTCCCATCGACAGAAATCCCACACAGCGCCCACCCAGGTGGACAGCCACCGGCGCACCCGTGTCGCGCCCGTTGCCATGCGGCACCAGCGTGACCATGCAATGCGCGCCCTCCTCCTCGAAGGCTTCGCGCAGGGCGCTTTGGTGTGTGGGATGCGCGGTCTCCTCGATCTCGAAGTCGAACAGCCCCAGACGCGGCCACTGGTACACATCCGCCGGCCCCGTCCGCTTCGCGAGGACGCCAAAACCCGACGGGATGGCGCCACCGAAAGAAGGATGGACCCAGATCCTCAGCGCACGCCACACGAACAGCACAGCGCCGGCACCCACCAACGCCACGAGCAGTTCTGTCATGGGTGATCCCCCTGCCTTCCTTGAAAGGACCAGCACGCCCCCCGGCGCAAGGCGCACCAGGACGTTCACGGGCGCAGCGGCCGGTCGGCTCGGTCAACGCTCGATTTGTAAACGATCCGAAGCAGTTTGACCAGGGGATTCGCGCAAAAACCAGCAAGAGTCGCGGCGTCGGCCTTGGTCAGTTGACCTGCGACAGCTGCTCGAGAATGGCCGGGTTCTCCAAGGTGCTGGTGTCCTGCGTGATGGCTTCGCCCTTGGCGATGGAGCGCAGCAGCCGCCGCATGATCTTGCCGCTGCGCGTCTTGGGCAGGTTGTCGCCGAAGCGGATGTCCTTGGGCTTGGCGATCGGGCCGATCTCCTTGGCCACCCAGTCACGCAGTTCTTTGGCGATCTGTTTGGCTTCCTCGCCATGCGGGCGGGCGCGCTTGAGTACGACGAAGGCGCAGATAGCCTCTCCGGTGGTCTCGTCCGGCCGGCCGACGACCGCCGCCTCGGCCACCAGGTCGGTCTTGGACACCAGGGCCGATTCGATCTCCATCGTGCCCATGCGGTGACCGCTCACGTTCAGCACGTCGTCGATGCGGCCGGTGATCGTGAAGTAGCCGGTCTTGGCGTCGCGAATGGCACCGTCGCCAGCCAGGTAGTAGCGGCCCTGGAACTCATCCGGAAAGTAGCTCTTCTTGTAGCGCTCGGGGTTGCCCCAGATGGTGCGGATCATGGCCGGCCAGGGTTGCTTGACCACCAGGATGCCGCCCTGCCCCCACGGCAGCTCGTTGCCGGCCTCGTCGACCACGGCGGCGGCGATGCCGGGGAACGGCAGCGTGCACGAACCGGGCGCCAGATCGGTCACACCCGGCAGCGGCGTGATCATGTGGCCGCCGGTCTCGGTCTGCCAGAAGGTGTCGACGATCGGGCAGCGGCTGCCACCCACGTGCTTGTGGTACCACTCCCAGGCAGCAGGGTTGATGGGCTCGCCCACCGAGCCCAGGATGCGCAGGCTGGACAGGTCGTATTGGCGCGGGTGCACAGCGTCGGTGGCCTCGGCCAGCTTGATCAGCGAGCGGATGGCCGTGGGCGCCGTGTAGAACACGGTGACCTTGTGGTCCTGGATCATCTTCCAGAAGCGGCCGGCGTCCGGATACGTGGGCACGCCCTCGAACACCACCTCGGTGGCGCCGAGCGCCAAGGGGCCGTAGGTGATGTAGGTGTGGCCGGTGACCCAGCCAATGTCGGCCGTGCACCAGAACACGTCGTCCGGCTTGAGGTCAAAAGTCCACTTGCTGGTGAGCGCCGCGTGCAGCAGGTAGCCGCCGGTGGAATGCTGCACACCCTTGGGCGTGCCGGTGGAGCCCGAGGTGTAGAGCAGGAACAGCGGATGCTCGGCCTCGACCCATTCGGGTTCGCACTGGGCACTTTGTGCCTCGGTGATGTCGGCCATCCACAGATCGCGCGGCGCCTGGAACGGCACGGCGCCGCCGGTGCGCCGCACCACCAGCACGTTGCGCACGGTACCGCAGCCGCCCAAGCCCAGGGCTTCATCGACGATGGCTTTCAGCGGCAACTGCTTGCCGCCGCGCACCTGCTGGTCGGCGGTGATGACCAGGCTGGCGCCCGTGTCCGCGATGCGGTCGCGCAGCGCATTGGCCGAGAAGCCGCCGAACACCACCGAGTGAATCGCGCCGATGCGCGCGCAGGCCTGCATGGCGACCACGCCATCGACCGACATGGAGATGTAGATCACCACACGGTCGCCCTTCTTCACGCCCAGCGAGCGCATGGCGTTGGCCGTGCGGCATACGCGCTCGAGCAGGTCGGCATAGGTCACATGCGTGACGGCACCGTCGTCGGCCTCGAAGATCAGCGCGGTCTTCCCGCCCAGCCCGCGCTCGACATTGCGGTCCAGGCAGTTGTAGGAGGCGTTCAGCGTGCCATCCGCGAACCACTTGAAGAAGGGTGCGTCGCTGCTGTCCAGCACTTCGGTGAAAGGCTTCTTCCAGGTGATGAACTCGCGAGCCAGCCGGCCCCAGTAAGCCTGCGGGTCGGCCTCGGCCTCGGCCACCAGCTTGTCGTAGGCGGCGCGGCCCGAGACATGGGCGTCGCGTGCCAACGCTGGCGGCGGTGCGTACAGGGTGGCGGCAGTCTGGGTCGTGGTCTCGGTCATGGCGTCTCCGTGGCAAGGGATGAAAACGGCGCGGCAGGCCCGGCCGGGCCGGGCGTTGGCGGTGAATGATCGCATCACCGCTGGCGGTCGACGCGTCGCACCGCTAGGATGACCCAGGAACGTTGCACGACCGTGCGCCAAAGATGACGAATGTTTGCAGCGCGCGCGCCGCGCACGCCACGCGCTACGCTCCGCCCCTGCCGCGCATCCACTCCCGCATTCCCCCCTCCATGAGCACCGTCGACCCGCCGCCTCCCGCCACCGCGCCGTTGGCGCGCTACCAGACACTGCAGGCCGGCCTCGATCTGCTCGACCAGGGCCTGTCGATCTTCGATAGCGAGCTGCGCCTGGTGGCCTGGAACCGCGCTTACATGCGGCTGCTGGACTTCCCTGACGACATGGGCTTTCTGGGCGCACCGTTCGAGAACTTCATCGGCTACAACGCGCGCCGCGGCGAGTACGGCCCCGGTGACCCCGAGCGCCTGATCGCCGAGCGTGTGCAGGCCGCGCGGGCCTTCGCACCGCACGAGATCGAGCGCACCCGCCCCGACGGCCGCGTGCTGCGCATCCGCGGCGTACCGGTACCCGGCCACGGCTTCGTGACCATGTACTCGGACGTGACCGACCAGCGCCACGCCGAGGCCACCGTGCGCCAGCACAACACCGAGCTGGAAGCGCGCGTGGTCGAGCGCACAGGCGAGCTGCAGCGCAGCGAGCAGCGCATGCGGCTGGTGATGGACTCCATCCCCGCGCTCGTGGGCTTCTTCAACGCCAAGCGCGTCTACCAGTACCTGAACCGCGGCTACCACGACTGGTTCCGCGTCGACACGTCGGAGCCAGGCCGTGCCAGCGCGCGCGCCTTCCTGGGCGACGCGGTCTACGGCATGGTGCGCCCGCACGTGCTGCGGGCCATGCGCGGGCAGACGCAGACCTTCGAATACATGCTGACCACGCACCAGGGCGACCGGCGCATGGTGCGCACCTCGCTGGTGCCCGAGCGCGCAGGCGACGGCCTGGTGCGCGGCTGCTTCGAGCTGACCTTCGACATCACCGAAGAGCGGCGCTCGCAAGTCTTGCTGGCACGCGCGCACAAGCTGGAATCGCTGACGCACCTCACAGGCGGCCTGGCGCACGACTTCAACAATGTGCTGACCGTCATCATCGGCAACCTGGCCGCGCTTGCCGATGCCCGGCCCGAGGACGAAGCCACCGCCGAG
Source organism: Rhodoferax sp. RT4P68 (assembly GCF_056521305.1). Lineage (NCBI taxonomy): Bacteria > Pseudomonadati > Pseudomonadota > Betaproteobacteria > Burkholderiales > Comamonadaceae > Rhodoferax > Rhodoferax sp. RT4P68. Next base: position 21,922 of record NZ_JBWMBB010000015.1, on the reverse strand, counting down.
TACGTGCTGCCCGCACTGGGCGCTGCGCGGCGCGGCGCGGACATGGTCAAGGGCATGCTGAGCTTTGCGCGCCGCCAGCCGCTGGAGGCCGCTGCCGTCAGCGTCGGCGCGCTGATCGAAACCGTGGCGGGCCTGGTGCGGCGCGTGCTGCCCGAGCATCTGCATCTGCGCATCGAGGTGGGCGCCACGCCGCTGTGGACCTGGATCGACGCCACGCTGCTGGAGCAAAGCCTGATCAACATGGTGCTGAACGCTCGCGATGCCTGCGCCGACGGCGGCACGGTCACGCTGCGCGCCTGCGCCACCCGCATCGCCGCCGATGTCGCCGCGCCGCTGCAACTGTCGGCCGGCGACTGCATCCGCATCGACGTGCAGGACGACGGCTGCGGCATGGACGCACACACGCTGACGCACCTGTTCGAGCCGTTCTTCACCACCAAGCGCATGGGCCGGGGCACTGGGCTCGGCATGGCGGTGGTCTATGGGTTCATCAAGCAATCCGGCGGCGCGGTCGATGTACACAGCACCCCCGGTGCTGGTACGACCGTGACCGTCTGGCTGCCGGCCGCGCAGCCGCCCGCACCCGGCCCTGCGGCAGTCCCCGGCCACCCCGGCCACAGTCTGCCGCGTCAGCGTGGGCTGGCCCTGCTGGTGGACGACGATGCCCAGGTGCGGCGCGTGGTGCGCCGCAATCTGCTGGAGCTGGGCTACGTGGTGCTGGAGGCCGACAATGGCCAGGAAGGCCTGAAGCTGTTGGCCGCCACCGAAGGCATCACGCTGGTGCTGACCGACCTGGTGATGCCGGGCAGCGAAGACGGCACCCACGTAGCGCGCGCAGCGCGGCTGCGCGACGGCGTGCAGTCAGCTGTCATCATGACGGGCCAGGTGCCGCTGGAGTGGCCGAGCGAACCCGGCAGCCCGGTGCTGCGCAAGCCGTTCACCACCGAACAACTGGCCGCCGCCATCCGGACCGGCCGCATCGACAAGCGCCACGAGGCAGAAGGTCAGCGATGAGCGCCATCCCCCACCGCAATGCCAACGACACCAGCGCGCCGCCCGCGCTGGTCTATGTGATCGAGGACGACGCCGATGTCGCGCGCCTGGTGCTGGCCGCGCTGCGCGAGTTTGGATTCGCCTGTGAGGTCTTCTCCACCGGGGGCGCCGTGCTGCGGCGCCTGCAGGTCGAAAAGCCGGATCTGTGCATCGTCGACCTGGGCCTGCCCGACATGGACGGGCTGGACCTGATGCGCCGCATCCGCGCGGCCTGCAACGCGGGCCTGTTGATCCTGACCGGCCGTGGCCACACGGCTGACCGCGTGATGGGCCTGGAGTTGGGCGGTGACGACTACGTGACCAAGCCATTCGAATCGCGCGAACTGGTGGCGCGCGTGCGCAGCATCCTGCGACGGCGCGTCGCATCGTCGGGCACGGCGCCGGGCCAGCGCCGCTACGCGACGTTCCTCGGCTGGCGCATCGACTGCGCGGCCAATGTGCTGCGCGCGCCCGATGGCACCGAGCACGTGCTGGGCACGGCCGAAACGCAGGTGCTGCGCTGCTTCGTCGAGCGCCCACACCAGATCCTGACGCGCGAGCAATTGATCGGCGAGCGCGACCTGCTGCCCACCGACCGCAGCATCGACGTGCGCATCTCGCGCCTGCGCCGCAAGGTCGAGACGGACCCGCACGACCCGGCCATCATCAAGACCGTGTACGGCGCGGGCTACCTGTTCGCGGCTGACGTCAGCTGGGAGTAAGCGCAACCGCACGCCAATGTGACGAATGGTTGCGGCCCTGCCCCAAGGCCGGGCACGACGCAGAAGATCCGCTCCGGTTCCACTTTCACCGGAGACACCCATGCGAGATCCCATCGTCGAAAAAGTCCAGGCGCATCCCAAGTACCTGGCACTCAAGCGCAAACGCAATCGGTTCGGCTGGACGCTGACGATCCTGATGCTGATCGTCTACTACGGCTACATCGGCCTGATCGCGTTCGACAAGCCGTTCCTGGCCAAGCCCATCGGTGCCGGCGTCAGCACGATCGGCATTCCGATCGGCCTGGGCGTCATCGTCTTCACCATCGTCATCACGCTGTTCTACATCCGCCGCGCCAACGGCGAGTTCGATAGAGACACCGCCGAAATCCTGAAGGACGCCACGAAATGAAAGCGCATCGCAACGTTCTCGCATTGCTGGCGTTGGTCGCCACCGCCGGACTGGCGCATGCCGCCGGTGGCGACGTGGGCCAAGTGGCCAAACAGCCGACCAACTGGATCGCCATCGGCATGTTTGCCGTGTTCGTGATGGGCACGCTGTACATCACCAAGTGGGCGGCCGGCCGCACCAAGTCGGCGTCCGACTTCTACACCGCAGGGGGCGGCATCACGGGCTTTCAAAATGGCCTGGCGATCGCGGGCGACTACATGTCGGCCGCGTCCTTCCTGGGCATCTCGGCAGCCGTGATGGCCACTGGCTACGACGGGCTGATCTACGCCATCGGCTTCCTGGTCGGATGGCCGATCCTGACCTTCCTGATGGCCGAGCGGCTGCGCAACCTGGGCAAGTTCACCTTTGCCGACGTGGCCGGCTACCGCTTCAGGCCCGGTCCGATCCGCGCGTTCGCGGCTTCGGGCACGCTGGTCGTGGTGGCGTTCTACCTGATCGCGCAAATGGTGGGCGCGGGGCAGTTGATCAAGCTGCTGTTCGGCCTGGACTACTGGATGGCGGTCGTGATCGTCGGCGTGCTGATGATGGTCTACGTGCTCTTCGGCGGCATGACGGCCACCACCTGGGTGCAGATCATCAAGGCGGTGCTGCTGCTGTCCGGCGTGACGTTCATGGCGATCATGGTGCTGGCGCAGTTCGGCTTCTCGCCTGAGGCGCTGTTCGCCAGATCGGTCGAAGTGCGCACGCAGATCGCGGCCAACGGCGGCAAGACACCCGAGCAGGCGGCCGCCATCGGCGCGGCCATCATGGGCCCGGGCGGCTTCGTGAAGGACCCGATCTCGGCGATCAGCTTCGGCATGGCGCTGATGTTCGGCACGGCCGGGCTGCCGCACATCCTGATGCGCTTCTTCACCGTGCCGGACGCCAAGGAAGCGCGTAAGTCGGTGGGCTGGGCCACGGTCTGGATCGGCTACTTCTACCTGCTGATCTTCATCATCGGCTTCGGCGCCATCACGCTGGTGCTGACGAACCCGGAGTTCGCCAACACGGTGACGGGCGTGATCCACGGCGGTGCAGGAGCCTCCAACATGGCGGCCGTGCTGGTCGCCAAGGCAGTCGGCGGCAACGTGTTCTACGGCTTCATCTCGGCCGTGGCCTTCGCCACCATCCTGGCGGTGGTTGCGGGTCTGACGCTGTCCGGTGCATCGGCCGTGTCGCACGACATCTACGCCACGCTGGTCAAGAAGGGCAACGCCGACAGCGCCGCCGAGTTGCGTGTCTCACGCATCACCACGCTGGCGCTGGGCGTCGTGGCGGTGGCGCTGGGCATCGCGTTCGAGAAGCAGAACATTGCCTTCATGGTGTCGCTGGCCTTCGCGATTGCGGCGTCGGCCAACTTCCCGGTGCTCTTCCTGGCGATCATGTGGAAGGACTGCACAACGCGCGGGGCCGTGATCGGCGGCTTCCTGGGGCTGATCTCGTCGGTCGGTTTGACGGTGCTGTCGCCGTCGGTGTGGGAAGCCACGATGGGCAACCCGGCCGGCTCGGCGCCGTTCCCGTATACGTCACCGGCGCTGTTCTCGATGACGATCGGCTTCGTCGGCATCTGGCTGTTTTCGGTGTTGGACAAGAGCCAGCAGGCGGCAGAGGAACGCGCGCTGTTCCCGGCGCAGCAGGTGCGATCGGAGACCGGGTTGGGGGCATCTGGGGCTTCGGGGCATTGAGGGCGAGCTGAGCCTGCCTGACGACAACGGCCGCCCTTGGGCGGCCGTTTGCGTTGGGGGGCGGCAGTCGCGCTACTCGTCGAGCTCGAAGGTGTAGCGCTGCTCCACATCGGGGGCTGCGGCTTGGACCGCACGGCATACGGCGTCGACGCCGATCGACTGGCCATCGCGCACCAGCACGACGGCGAAGTCAATGGCACCGGACCCGAGGTGTTCGACGTCTTCGGAAAGTACAGGATATGTGGCACGCACCTGCGATGGCGCGACGCCCAGCGCCCCGGCCATGGACGCGCAGAGTTCCTGCACGGCCCGCACGGCCAGCTGCGCGTGTCCTGCGCCTTGTAGCGTTCCGGGTTTGGCGCGCACCAACAAGCAGGAGAGATCCAGTTCCAGATCGCGTGGCGTTGCCGGCTGTACGGTCGTGCCGGCTTGCGCAGGGCCAGCCAGCGGCAATGCGTCGCGAGGCTCGTCTTCTGTGTCAGGAATGCATTCCACGAGCACCTCGAAGCCTTGCGCCAGCGCCGGCACCCGTGCCAGCACGGTGGGACTGAGGCCACGCAGCGACACGCTGTCGACGCGCACATGGCGACTGCGGAACCACACCCACGCGGGCAGCAGTGCCTGCAGAGCAAACAACACGGTGAACACCCCGTCGGGGCCCGTGCCGTCTTCGGACTGAAACCATACGTAGACGAGCGCCACCACGAAGACCAGCGCAAATGCAGCGGTGGTGCGCAGCACACGACGCGATCGGGGCCGAAGCACCGGGCGCAGGATGTCGACCTCGTGCGCCGGCGGCGGGAAAAGGGTCGAGGCTCCGACGGGTGGGTGCGCCACGAGGCCATGCGCAGCGAGATCGTGCGCATCCGCTGCAGCGTTGTCGGATTCGGACCTTGACGCGCTGGCAAAGGAAGGGGTTGCTGGCTGGGTCGGCGAGGTGTCGGAGGCCGCCTTCGGCGCAACGGCACCCGAACCAACCGACCGTTTGCCAAGCGCCTCTATCGCGCTGGCGAAATCACCGTCTTCGACTTGGATTGGTCACTGCTTCGGGGTGGGCCGTGCGGAAAAACGGTTTCGTGCGTGGCGACTCCGTGCGGCGACAACGCTCACCCGCGCACCCCGCCGGCCCGGTGACGGCCGTCGCGTATCCAGGGGTCGTTGGGATCGATGGCGCACTCGTCTTCGACCCATTGCGGCCATTGGGGGATCTTGCTGGTGCGCATGGCGATCCAGCGGAAGAGGCTCATCGGCAGGAAGAACACCTGAAACAGGACCTGCGCGATGGGCCAGCCGTTCATCAGCAAGGTCAGTCGTTCCCAGCCGAACGCCCAGCTCTCGCGTGCCTTGTCGATGCCGGGCAGCATGATCAGCGGCGTGGGCTTGAGGGCATCCAGCACCGGGCCTGGGCCGTCTTCCATGTAGCGGCGAAAGAACTCGAAGTGGTCGCGCAGTTCCTGCACGCCGGCCGCGCCCGGACTGGTGTCCAGGCTCAGCGCGAAGGACTCCTTGACCTGCTTGTGCTCGTCCAGCAGGTGGCCCATGACGTAGATGTCGCGCGCGCCGACGCCGTGGCCGTAGATAGTCCAGTAGATCCTGTCCCAGGCCGCCTTGAGCACGGTGCCGTCGCGGCGGAACACGTAGACCTGCCGGTTCTTGCGGTTGAAGCGGATGGGGTAGTGGGTGTAGGTGAAGGCGTCGCGGGTGAGGAGGTAGAGGCCGACTGCGAAGAGCGAAAGCTCCCCCAACGAAATTGCGGCGGCTAGAAGGTCAAAGGTACTCAAAAAGTCAGATGCGCCCACTACTGTTGCATAGCTGAACAACGCGGCCAACGCTGCTCCACCCATCGCCACCCAACCCCGCATGGCAAACCACTTGTCCACGGATTCCACGAACGTGCTGTTGAATTTGATCAGCGACAACTCGTAGTGCGGTTGACGGCTGGCGGGTTGCCGGACGTTAAATCGGTGCTCAGCCTCGTGTTGGTTCAATGGACGGTCAACCTTGTATTTGGTCACCATTCCGTGCGTATCGAGTGTGGCCATGAGCAGTGGCTCAGGCAAAGACCAATTCGAGTTCCTCGGCTTGCTTGCCGTGGGTCTCGTACTTGTCGGTGTGTGCCCCGAAATAGCAGCGCATGAGCCATTCCTGCATCTTGTTGTCCTTGTTCTTCTCGATCCAGACCGTCACGCCGATCAGCGCGACAACCGCTATACCCACGACGAGCCAGCCAATGAGCGGGATGCTGCCGGCCACCAAAAAGGCCACGCCCAGCCCCGCGCCCAGAATTCCTGAGACACGGTACGCGCGAGCGAGTCCAACGTCGCCCTTGGCGGCCTCCTCTTGCCCCTTCATCAGGTCAATCGCCGCCACCAACAGCCCCGCCACCAAGCCCAACACCTTTCCCCCCACCCGAAGAACGTTCGGCACCCGGGACGCCTTCAACCCCGGCGCATTCCTCAACTTCGCCGCCTGCGCCCGTTCCAAGGCCAGCCCTGCAGCCTCCCCGAACGAGCCGACGATGGCCGTTGCGCCCAGGGCCAGACGCGCCAGCGCCTCGCTCTTCTCGTGCGCCATGCCTTGCCGGTAGTCAGCGACCAATTTGGTGAAGTTGTAAGCCTGCACCAGCCCGATCACCACGTTGCCTGCGGCGTCGAAGCTCGTGCTAGCCACCCCCGTCCTGAATGCCTCTGCCTTGAGACGGGGCAACTCCGTGCTCTGGCGAATCGAGCGGGCCAATTGGGCAGCTAACGCATCGCCGCTCAGCCCGCTGGCGGCCGCCTGCGCCGCCTTGCGCTTGGCCCCCGCCGTGTCCAGCACCGCCAGCCACTTGCGCTTGTTGTCGCCGTCCAGAGGAACGCCCTCGATCTGAAGCAACTGCAGCTGCGCCTTCAGGGCACGGCCCATCTGGCCATGGGTCACTTTCATGTTCGGGTCGATCTGCATGAGGGCTTGCAGCAGGTGCTGGATGAACTTGTCGCGCTTGAGCGTGATGTCCACCACCGTGAACTGCACGCCCGACACGGCGGCCAGCGCTGCGACAGCGCGTACCGCTGGCCCGCCCTTGGTCAGATTGTCCATGTTGCGGAACAACACGCCGCCCACGCTTTGAAGCAGGTCAGCCATCGCGGCCCGCCCGCCCTCCGGTAGTTTCTCCAGCCCGTCCTTGACGAAGTCCACTAGCATGTCGGTGGGAAACGCCCTCCCGTCCAGCGGTGCCTGGTCGACCTTCTGGATTTCGGCCAGCAGCTTGTCTTGGTTGAACCCCAGCGCCCGCATGACCAGGTTGCTCGCCGCATGGGTGTCACCCTGCTTGATCCACTGCAGGTATTGGTCGTAACTGGGCTGCTTGTCGCTGGTGTGGCGCAGCATGGCGGCAACGGCTGCTGTGTAAGCCGCGCCGCTGTCCAGGTCGCTGCTGTCGTAGTTGCAGCTCATGTGGCTCACCATGCAGCGGTGCTTCATCCACGCCACATGGGCCTTGGACAGCGGTGCAATGTGCCCGGCGTCGAACTTGCGCAAGCCCTCGTTGTAGCTCTTGAGCCATGACTGGCTGGCCACGCCGTCGAAGCGAGGCTTGCCGGTGCGGTCGTGGGTGTAGGCACGCCACTTCGCATCGGCCACCTTCTGCAGTGAGGCTGGGGTGTGCGTACGCCAGGTCTGCGCCATGACCGGGTCGCTGACAGCGCCGCCCATCAGCGCGAGGGTGGGGTTCCAGGTGGCCGGTGCCTCGGCTTGCTGCGCGAGATCCTCTCCGGCAGCGATCTCCGCCAGCTTAGCCTGCTCCTTGATTGTCGACTCCAGGCTGGCGATGGTGCTGGCGGCCAGTCGAGGCTTGGCCGTGGCCTCGTGGCGCATGAACGTGACTTTACGCAACTCGGCCAGGGCGGCGATCTCAATCGCCAGCCCCACCGGGTCGTGCAGCGCCACGATGGCCGCGCCGCCGCCGGGACGCACCTGCTCGGCTGCTGTGAGGAGTGACGACGCCGCCCCCTGGCGGCTGTTGTAGGCGTGTGGGGCCCACTTGGCAAACGAAGCCAGGGCTTGGGTTGTGGCGAGCTTGAACTCCGTCACCACCTGCTCGACCTGCTCCAGCGGTGCAGTGTCGGGCTGGGCCGCAACCTTGCCGCCGCCAACCGTGACACAGGTCATGTGCCGCTGGCGGTGGTCTGCCTGTTGGTGCGCTGCCAACACGGCGTCCGTCCACTCCACATCGCTGAAGCCGATCCACACCTTGCTGGCGTGTTTGGCGTTGCGGATGGTGATGACGCCGGCCAGCGGCGCGGCTCCATTGCGCGCGCAGCGGAACTCGGTGGCCGGCTGCTGGCGGATCTTGACGACGCTTCGTCTCGCCAGCTTGGAAAGGTAGCCACCGGTGGTGACGAAGTATTCGTCCCAATGGTTGCGCTTCTCGTCAAACACGTAGACGTAGCCGCTGCGCAGCAGGCGCAGCCCGTAGTGGGCACCGTTGCCCAGCGGCACGTTGGCCAGATCGGCGGAATCCAGGTGGCCGGCCAGACGTGGCGCGCCGATCTCGGAAGGCATCAACGCATAGCGTGTCAGCAGCAGCGGCAGGCCCTCCTTGACGCAGGTCTCGCAGGGGTTCTCGCACATCGTCGGTGCAGCACTCATGGGGCGGGGCTTTCTTGGTGGACGGCGGGAAGTTCACGGACCACGCGGGCCCAGTCGTCAGCGCTCAGGCGCGCGCTGAGTTCGCGATAATCCAATTCGTCGTCGGGACGTGCGGCGCGCAGCTCTTCGAACAGCCTCACGAGCAGCGGATGGGTGTCGAATGCGGGGTGGTGCACCATGGAGTGATGCGCGAACGCGGCGAGGTCTTCGACGTGCGACAGCGCCCAGGTGCCTTGCGCGCGTTGCACATGGGCATCGATCTGTCGGCAGCGTTCGATCCAGACAACAGCCGATGCGGGTGGCGGCATCTGCAGTGCCGCGCGGTTGACTGCGCCGACGCGAGACAGGCCTTCGACATGCGTCGCCTGCGGTCTGAAGTGCGGCGCCGGATCGGCGGGCCGCGTGACCTGGGTCCACTGCCCTGCCCACGGCACCAGCGCCGAGTCGACCGGGCCGAGCAGCCAGGACATGCCCTTGTCGCCGAGCAGACACGGCAACTGCAGAAAGGTGCCGGGGTCGAAGTAGCGGAACTGTCGGGGCGCGCTCTCGCCAGGCAGGCGAATGGCCAGTCGCGCGGCCAGATGCGCCAGCAGTGTTGCGGGTTCGGCAGCGCTGGAGAGCAGCAGACTGGCCAACGTGTCTTCGCGGGCGCTGGCCTGCGCGAGCAGTTGGTCGAATAGCGACGACTGTTCGTCATCGGCCAAGGCTTGTATGTTGAGCAGCACTGGGCAACGGCCCGTGTCTGCGCCGAGGAAGGCGGGGGCGACGACGGACGCAGGCCAGTGCGCGGGCAACTCGTCGCGCCAGCTGGCATCGATCAGCGCCCACGGGTGACTGGCACACCAGCGATGGTCGAAGGACTCCTGGAACGTAATCACGGCATCAGAACTCCGTGATGGCGTCCAGGCCTTTGACCTGGCGTTGTGCGCAGCCTTTCAAAACGCCTGGCTTCTTCAGATTCACCGATGCATTCGCAATGCCCGGCCCGGCTAACACCTTCATCCCCGCCTTGAACACGATGCTGCCCGGTGCGCTGAGCGTGATCGCGCCGCCCTCGATACGGATGCCGGCGCCGCCTGCGGTGAGCAGCACATGCTTGGGCGCTGTCGCCTGCACGCCGGCATGGGTGCTGGCCACCTGCACCGCCTGCTGCGCGGCCACGTGGGTGGCGCCCGTCAGGCTCTGGCTAGTGACGCTGCCGCTGGACGCGTGCAACGCGATGCCGGTGTGCTGCACGGCGCGCTGGGGGTTGCTGGCGCGGCCGTAGGTATAGAACACGATGCCGTCCTTGGCGGCCAGGCACCAGGCGCGTTGGGCGAGTTGGCCGATGTCTTGACCTGCGGTCAGGCTGAGGTGGGCGCCTGCGCTTTGCAATGCGCTGGCCGGCGTGGTCTGCACGATGCCGAACGGCGCGGCCAGCAGCAGCTCGGGGCGGCTCCAGGCGGTGGTGCGGCCGGAGCCGCCGCCGATGGTGTCGACGGCGTTGTCGCCGTTGGCGCCGCTGCTGCTACCGGTGCTGCCAGATTCGCCGCCCCCACCCTGCCGCTGGTCGCTGCCTTGCAGGCTCTTGTTCAGCGCCCACAGGCCTTGCTCGGTCGGCAGTTGCTTGGCGATGTCTTGCTCGGTCGAGCCTTTCAGTACGGGCTCGCCGCTGAGCTTGGCCAGGTGGTCCTGTGCGCTGTCGGCCAGTGTGTGCAGCAGTTCTTGTCCGGCCTGTAGTCTTGCCTGCGCAGCGCGGCTGTCCATCTGCTGGCCGCCGGCGGTGCTGGCGTTGGGGCGGTGGGCGCTGACCAGCAGGCCGGCACCGGCACGCACGGCCCCCCAGGCCTGGCTGGCCAGCTCCAGGCCGTGGCCACGGGGGGCCAGGCGCTGGTTGTCGCTCTGCTGGCGCAGGTGGCCCAGCTGCAGCCGGCTGGCGGCCTGGGTGCTGGACAGTTCGATGCGGCCCTGGCCGGGGCTGTCGTCGAACACCAGCTGGTTGTGGCCGCCGCCTCCGCTCTGGCTGCTGGGCAGCTCCTGGGTCTTGAGGCCGGCGAGCACGGCGTCGTGGGCGTGGGCGTTCTCACTGCCGGTGAACCAGGCCGGGGCGTTGCCGGTGGCGCCCGCCGGGCCTTGGCCGCGCTGGTTGCCCGGGGCGTTGGGCTGGCCTTCACCGTTGTAGGCGCCGCCCACGACGAGGGGGCGGTCGATGTCGCCGCTGCTGAAGCCGATCAGCACTTCCTGGCCGAGCCGGGGGGTGAAGACGCTGCCCCAGTTCTGCCCGGCTAATGGGGTGGCCACGCGCACCCAGGTGCCGCTGGCGTCGCTGGCCGGGGCGTTCTCCAGGCCATCGGGACATTCCAGCCGGTGGCTGGCACGGCTGCCGCGCTGCCAGTGGAACTGGACCTTGACGCGCTGGTCACGGTCGGTGTGGACCGGCTCGGCCAGGCCCACGACCAGGGCGGTCTGGGTGCCGTGCACCGTGGGGTGCGGGTGCAGGCGCGGGTCGGGGATGGGGGCTGTCGTGGTCGCGGCGCTCGCGTTGGCGCTGGCCGCTGCCATTGCGGCCGTGACGGCGTCCGGATGTGCGGCCTCATCGCCCCAGGGATCGGCTTCGGTGCCAGTGCCAGTGCCGGTGCCGGTGCCCGGCTCAGCATCGGCGGACGATGCGGATGGCGCAACCTGGGTCGCGTGGTTGGCCTGGCGCACGGGGATGGCCAGCGCCTGCAGCTCCAGCTGGCACTGGTGCAGCGGGGCTTCTTCGCCTGCGTCTTGCGCGCCGGTCTGGCCAGAGGCGGGCTGCAGCTGTGCCAGGTGGTCTGCATGCAGGTTGTTGCGGGCCTGGTGGCGTGCGCGCAGGATGACCAGGCGGTCGCGTGTGGGATCCAGGCCGTCGTGCACGGCGTGCTCGCGCAGTGTGAGGTGGGTGCCGGCCGCGGCGCTGCGCAGGCTGCCGCTGGCCTGAGTGCGCAGGCGCTGGGCGTCGATGGCCTGCATCTGGCGCTGCAGCAGGCGTTGTCCCTGGGCGTCGTCCTCGTAGGCGTACGCGCCGGGGACGTCGCTGTGGCTGAGTGCGGTGAGACCTTCGGGCAGGCCTTGGGGATGCTGGCCACTCTGGCTCTGCGGGCGCAGGCTGCGCGTGCGGTAGTCGGCGCTGGCCAGCTGCAGCTGGGCGACCTGCGCGCGGGCTTGGGTGTGCAGTTCGGTCAGGCTGTCCTCGGCCAGGCTGGGGCCGCTCTGGGTGAAGCGCACGGCGGGCTGCCGGTTCGCGGTGAAGGCGCCGTTGTGGTCGGCGATGACCAGGGTGTGGCGCTCCTCGGTGTGCTCCCACCAGTAGAACAAGCCTTCTTCGCGCAGCAGGCGGTGCAGGACGTGCAGGTCGCTCTCGCGGTACTGGGTGCTCAGCGAGCGCTGGGGGTAGACGGCAGGGTCGGCCAGTTCCCAGCGCCAGGCGGGGGTCAGGGCGCCATGGCCGGCATAGGCGGCGAAGATCTCTTCGGCGATCTGGATGACGCTGCGGTCCTGGAAGCTGCGGCTGTCGATGCGCTGGGCCAGCAGGCTGAGCCAGGGTTCAACGACGAGCCGGTAGCGCGCCAGGCCGCCGTCACTGCCCAGCCGCGCGGCATGGGTGATGTGGCCGTGCCAGGGGCGCAGGTCTTCCACGCCCTGCCCTGTGAGCAGCTGCACGGTGAGGGGCTCGCCGAGCAGGGCTGGCAGGTCCAGGTGGGCGTCGCCGGACAGGGCGTGCACAACGAGGCGCGTGGCAGCGGCAGGTGCAAACCCGGATGTGGATGCAGGCGACGTGGCTGGCCCGCTGGCTTGCTGGCCCGGCTGGGCGTCGGGCAGCAGGCGTGCGGTGGCGCGCCGGGCTTGGCCGGTCTCGGCCGGCTGGTCGTGGGCGCCGGGCAGCGGGCCGATGGCCTCATCGACGTCGATGCGCTCGGCGATCAGCACGTTGGGCCCCAGAGGGGTGCGCAGCCGGATCAGCCGCGCGTGCTCGGTGGGCCGCGCGTCCAGGCGCGCGAAAAGGGTGTCGTACAGGCTCATGCCGGGTCAAGGGTCACGCAGTTGCGCGCTGGCGTCAGCGCCGGATGATCTCGATGTGTGGCTGTGGGCGCGCCAGCAATTGCAGCGTCGCGTGCAACGCGCCGCAATGCACGGTGATGGCCTGGCGCGGCCCTTTGCCGGGGGCGGCACTGGCGTGCCACTGGCGCTGGCTCAGCAGGCGCTGCAGGCGATCGGCCTCGGTACGGCTGCGCCCACCGGCACCAGCCAGCAGGTCGGCCAGCAGTTCCGGACCGGCTTCGGCCAGCTGCGGCGCCAGCATGCGCACCAGCAGCGGGCGCAGGGCGAACCAGCTGCCGACCCGGCAATGGGCGGCGATGGCCGCACGCAGGATGTCTGGGCTGGGGGAAGGCAAGGAGGCGGGGGACATGGTCATGGTGGGTCTCACGGACTGTTCACAGGTGGTTCAAGCCACCGAATACTTGAAGTCGCCGTTCTTGACGGCACTGACCTTGATGCGCTCCAGCGCGCGGCCCTGGGCCATCAGCGTGAGCGCGTGTTCGGCGATGCCGGGAAGCAAGCTGCCACCCAGGATGTGGTCGACGTTGCGCGCGCCGCTGTCCACTTCGGTGCACCGCGCCAGCACGGCCTGCACGAGCTTGTCGTCGAACTCGAACGTGGCCCGGTGGTTGGTGGCCACGCGCTGGCCGATGCGTTGCAGCTTCAGGCGCACGATGCGCTCGAGCACGTCGTCGTCGATGGGGTAGAACGGCACCACTTCCAGCCGACCCAGAAAGGCGGGCTTGAACTGCTTGAACAGCACCGGGCGCAGGGCCTGCGCCAGGGCGCCGGCTTCGGGGCGTTCGGCCGCCGGCTTGTTCAGGCAGGCCTGCATGATCTGGCTGGAGCCGACGTTGCTGGTCAGGATGATGACGGTGTTGCGGAAATCGATCTCGCGGCCTTCGGCATCGTCCATGACGCCTTTGTCGAAGACCTGGAAGAACAGTTCGAGCACGTCGGGGTGGGCCTTCTCGACTTCGTCGAGCAGGACCACGCTGTAGGGATTGCGGCGCACAGCTTCAGTCAGCACGCCGCCCTCGCCGTATCCGACGTAGCCGGGCGGCGAGCCCTTCAGCCCGGAGACGCTGTGGGCTTCCTGGTACTCGCTCATGTTGATGGTGATGAGCTTCTTCTCGCCGCCGTAGAGAGCTTCGGCCAGGGCCAGTGCGGTCTCGGTCTTGCCCACGCCGCTGGGGCCGGCGAACAGGAACACAGCTTTCGGCTTGTTGGGGTCGTCCAGCTGGGCGCGGGCCGTGCGCACACGCTGGGCCACGGCGTCGAGCGCGTGGTCTTGGCCGATGACGCGCGCCTGCAGCATGGGAGCGAGGCCGAGCACGGTGTGGATCTCGTCCTTGACCATCTTGCCAAGCGGGATGCCGGTCCACGCGGCCACGATCTCGGCGACGACGTGGCCGTCGACTTGTAGCGGGATGAGAGGGGTCTCGCCTTGTAGTTCGGCCAGGGCGGCGAGTTTGGCTTGCAAGGCTTGCTGGGCTGAGGTCGAGGCCAGGGAGGCGGAGGGCCTGGCGTCCTTGGCGCTCTTGCCATTCTTGCGGATAGCAAGTTTGGTGGGCGCCGTGGCGGCTGCAGCAGTAGTGGAGGCTTGGGCGGCGGCGCCTGGCCCTGCGGGGGTGAACGCAGGCGCGACGACAGACGCGACGGAAGCGGCACTTTCAGCATTCGCGGGGCGGGGCTCGGACTCCAGGTTCAGGCGCAGCTGGTGGATCTCTTCGACCAGGGCTTTCTCGGCGGCATGGCGGGTGGCCAGGGCGTCCAGGGTCTGTTGCAGCTCGGCACACTCGGTGGCCAGCTCGGCCAGCCTGGCGCCATGGTCAGCGCCAGCGGCGGCTTCGCGCTGCAGGGCGAGGGTCTCCGCATCGAGGCGTTCGATGCACTTGGCGGTGTCTTCCATCGCGGCCGGCATGGCGCTTTGGGCCAGCGCGACTCGGGCGCACGCGGTATCCAGCACGCCGATGGCTTTGTCGGGCAACTGGCGACCGCTGATATAGCGGGCCGACAGGCGCACGGCTTCGGTAATGGCCTCGTCGAAGACGCGGACGTTGAAGTGCTTTTCCATCAGCGCGGACATGCCGCGCAGCATGGCGGCGGCCACGGGTTCAGAAGGCTCTTCGACTTTGACGACTTGAAAGCGCCGGGCCAGTGCGGCGTCCTTCTCGAAATAGCGCTTGTACTCGGCCCAGGTGGTGGCAGCGATCGTGCGTAGCTCGCCACGCGCCAGGGCGGGCTTGAGCAGGTTGGCCGCGTCGCTCTGGCCGGCTTGGCCGCCGGCGCCGATCATCGTGTGCGCCTCGTCGATGAACAGCACGATGGGGTGCGGGCTCTTCTTGACCTCGTCGATGACGTTCTTGAGGCGGTTTTCGAACTCGCCCTTGACGCTCGCACCAGCCTGCAGCAAGCCCATGTCGAGTGCGTGCAGGGCGACGCCCTGCAGCGGCGCAGGGACATCTCCAGCGGCGATGCGCCGTGCCAAGCCTTCGACCACGGCCGTCTTTCCAACACCCGCCTCTCCGGTCAGGATGGGGTTGTTCTGGCGGCGACGCATCAGGATGTCGATGGTCTGACGGATCTCGGCTTCACGGCCGATCACCGGGTCGAGGGCGCCATCGCGGGCGCGCTTCGTCAAATCCGTGGTGAACTGGTCAAGCGCCGGCGTCGTCTTGCCTGGATCGACTGGTTCGGCAGGGTCAGCCAGAGCGGCTTGAGGCACCGCCGCAACCGCCTCATCCGAGCCTTCGACGAGCTCGTACAGCTTGTGTTTGAGCTCATCGATCGAAAATCGCGCAAACAGAGGACTTGCACGCAGCGCAAGTTGCTTGAGGCCTGGTTCTGCCAGTAAGGCCAGAAGCAGATGTCCGCTGCGAATGCGAGGGGCCTGGGTGTCGAGCGAGGCGATAAGCCAGGCGTGCTCCAGCAGATTAGGCAAATGCACGCTGAAGACAGGCGTACGGCTGTTGCCGTTGCGCAGCTTGAGCAGTTCAGCCTCCAGATCACGCACGACTCCGGTCGTCGACACATCAAAGCGCCGGCACAGCATTGCAAAGTCGCAGCGCGGCTGCTCCAGCAGGGCCAGGAAGATGTGTTCGACGTCGACTTCGTAGTGCCCCTTGGACATACAAATAGCTGCAGCGCGCTCGGCGGCACGACGGCAGTTGTCGTTCAGCTTGGAGATCAGGGTTTTAAGGGAGTTGCTCATGGGTCAATGAAGGTGGACGTTCGGGTACTCAGGAAGGGTCAAGCGCAGGCGAGTAGGTCGTAGCCAGCGTCTGAACGGTCTCGGCAGCCCGGCTGCGTGACAAGGAAGGTCTCCCAGCCTAAAGCGGAAGGATGCTCGCCCCCCAGACGAGCAGGCTGAACGTCGGCCGCGCGCAGCTGCAGTCGAACTTCATACTCGAGACTGACACCGGTCAGCAGCGACAGTAGTTCGCGCAGTGCACGGAAACCCGGACGCCCAGGCAAAAAACGCCGGTAGCGTTCGAGCGAAAGGGGTCCTAGCGTGATGCCGACCCGCAGGTCCCGCTGCCAAACGCGCTCGCCCACCAGCGTCGAAATTCCAAGGTGTGCGTTGCCTAACCCTAGTTGAAGCTGTTGCTGCGAACCCAGTAGGAACCAGCGCCCCACAAATTGCGTGAGCCGCACGGGCACACGAAAGTAGAGCGAAATCACACGCTGCAGAACGGCTGCCGACACCGTGCGCTGTTGCACCAATCCGGCAACAAACGCGATCATCTCGTCGGATACGCCGCCCTCATCGGGGGCAAGGCGGTCGCGCAGTGGCTTCTGACCGGCGCCGGCAAGCGACAGCACCAGCGGCAAAAATTCATGGCGCCGATCAGCCTCGTAGCGGACAGCTAGTCGGTGCTTGCGCCACGCCTGATAGAACAGCACAGTGGCACGATGGCGAAAGATGTCCAAAAATGCGCGCGCAGATGGGTCGCGCAACCGTTGTTCATGTCGCGCAAGCACCTCTGTATAGAAGAGCGGCAACACGCCATTTGCGCCCAACAAACTGATAAAGGCCGGTGTGATCTCGACGCGCTCCGCGCCTGGCGAACCGCCCGCCTCTTCGCCAGTCTCAATGGCCACGAGTTTCAATGTCTCAATCTCGCTGGCTGGGAACGACAGACTGGTCGAGTTTCGGAAGAAGATGCGCTGGGCCATGACATCGGCCGGCGCAACACCGTGCTCACGCACGAACCACCGCTCTAAAAGACGAACCGCCTGGAAGAATTCGAAACCGTGGGGCTGCGCGAGCAGCTGCTCGATCACAGCAACGGGTGGCAACCGGTGCGGCGTTCGCATGCGATGAGCTCCTCTTTGGTCCGAGCAGACACGAGCTTCAGTTGGGTGAAACTGTTTACATGGGTGTAAAGACCGAAGAACCGATCGAGCACCTGGGCGAACAGCCGCAAACCCGAGCCAACGAAGCGGCTCTCGTCCACCGTCAAAACAATCTCGGTGCCGCGCACAAAGGTCGAGAAAGGTTGCCCAGGCAGGTAGGCGGTTGCAGGGCGGTACTCGATTTGCACCAACCCTTCGAGCATCGCGCGGTTGGTCGGACTGCGCGGCAAGTCGTACAAACGCAACATTTCCTTGATGGCATCCATGCCACCCGCACTGAGCGACAAATGGTTGAGTGACAGATGCGAGATCAGACGCCACAGGGCACCACGGCCACGCTCGAATCGCATGCTGGAGGTGGGCTTTCGCAGCAGCCGAATCTCACTGGCGACACCACCACCTGGCAAAAAGAGGTCGCCACCAGGCGTTCCAACCGCGAGCAGATTTGGAAGGTTGCGGTTGGTCGCCTTCACGTCGATCGACAGTGTGTCGGTTTGCGGGGCGGAGGGATTGAAGTCGGTGTCGACGATGGACAACTCATACTCGTAGCCAGGACTGTGCTGAGCGACTGACTCGTCACAATGTCCCACCCAGTATCGGCGGCCCTCCTCGCCCTCACTGAGCAAGTCGTCGTGGCGCAGCGAGTACATGGGCTGAAATTCCTGAATCTGTTCGCCGGCCGGCGTCTGCTGGACCCGGTAGACCCGCTCTATCGAATACACCTCATGGCCAAACGCCCTGCGGGCATCCGGCAGCACTGGAGCAGACATACCCCTGCGATTCCATCGGATCGGATCAGCTCTTTGCTCAAAGAGATTCACCACCGGCGTGCAGTGCAGTCGCAAACTTTTCTCGGTCAGCGTCTCCAACAAGGCGGCCTCGTCCGAGTCCGACCGGATGCCTGCCATTAAGTAGTGCATCGTGACGGACGCACCAGAATGAGATGCGAGTGCTTTCGGCAGCGGCAGATCGACGAAGTTGTACTTGTCCGGAAACGCGAAGAACTCGGTCAAATGACGGTAGGCCGGCTGGGAACGCTCGTCCACATCGATCAGCGCTTCCGAATCAGCGAATCCGACCACCTGTGGCCGTACGCCGTGCGCGGTACGCCATGCACCATGCTCATCGAGCTGCAATGCCACGCCAGCAACTCGGCCGTGCAATGCTTCTCGCACGGCGCTGACTTGCGAGGCCTCCCCTTCTATATAGAGCCGAACGCAATCGAGCCCCAGACCTTCCCAGTTGACCTGCGATGACGTCAGCTGCAGGGTGACGGATAGGACGCTGGTGGCGCCCTTTGGGACCGGTGTCCCACTGGGTGCTTGCAGTGCGCTGGCATAGCTGACGCGTGGCACTCGTAGTGGCGCGAGTGCGACGTCATATGCAGTGCGGAACGTGCAGGGAACACCGCGTACCGGCCTGCTCTTGAGCAGAGTACCGCGAGGCAGCACCGACGCTCGGCTGACGCGGCCTGATGCACCAGCCATGTCGAAAGAGGCAATGGCGCACGCTGGAAAAGGCCGCAAATAGTGCGGGTACAAAACTTCCAGGAACGACTCCGTAAACAATGGGAAGTCGTCGTCGAGACGTTTGTGCACGCGCGACGAGAGCAATGCGAACGATTCGATCAAGCGCTCGACATGCGGATCCTCGCCGACGTCGCCGCTCAACTGAAGGCGCCCGGCAATCTTCGGATAGCGGCGCGCAAACTCGCCCGAGTGTCCACGCAAGAACGCAAGTTCTCGTTCGTAGTGAGGCAAGAGATCGTCCATGGTGCGAACCTCAAACTTTTCCGGCTATATCAGACTTGCACCACCGCTCCGCCGAAGCGGGAGGGCACAACAGAAAAGCGCGACAACGAAGGCTGCATCGTCGCGTCGAAGGCTACTGGCTCTGCGGATGGATGGGCGATCAACAGCGCACGGATGGTGAACATCAGCGAGCTCATTGCACCCGGTCGGCCGTGGAAGTCGATATGAACTTGACGCAGGCGAGGCTCGAATGCTTGAATGGCGTGCGATAGGCTAGCGGCAATGTGGCGTTGCTCTCCAGAATTGCTGAGAACCCGTCCAACAAAATCGCGGATACCGAAGCAGACGACCGACCGCCGCGCATGAGGAAGCTCTGCCATCTCGTCGAAATCTAGTGCTGCCCGGGAATTAAGCAAGGCCTCCACATCCCGCGCGACCGCTTGTCGTAGCTGTTCAAGGTTGTAGGTCAGTGTCAGGCCCTCTAGCCCGTCATCTGGGTCTGCGAGCAGACGATCAAATACGCTGCGTCTATAGCGCATCGAGATGCCCCCGGTGTGATCTGATAAAAAAGGACGGGGCGTCAATGCGCCCCGTACGGGTTGTCTGTGCCGGTGCGTAACGTAGGATCAGTTGGGTGCTTCGAATACCGGCTTGTTGGTCGCCAGGCTCCACATTGCAGGAGTTCCCTTAGCCGTTTTACCGTCCATCGTTTGCTGGATGTACTCCCACTGAACAGCGGCGTATTTGAGGCTGAAAGTCTCCGTAGGTAGACCTTCACCTTCAACAGATGGCGTCACCGATGCGATGATGGCCTTCTTCAGCTTGATGGTCAGGTACTGGACGCGGCCTTGCGTACCGTTTGCACGCATGAAGTGGATTTCCACCTCTTCGTACAGCGTACCAGCAGAGCAAGCCTCCCACAGTTGCGGACTTACGAGGTCCAGATCTTTGGTGAACACCATTTCGGCGTGCTCGCAACGCTCTGCGGTGTGACCGCCAGCAGTTGAAGCGGTCGCCGACTTCGGTTGGCGGATCAAGTGTTGCCAGCTCGAAACCTCAAACCAGGGTTTTTTGTGCTCCTGGTCACGCGACTCACCTTCAATTTTTTTTCCGTTCAGTGGGTTTCCGAACTTGATGTAGATATCTTTCAAATGATTCTCCTAACGTTTAGCGCGTTTATGAATTTAGTTTTTTCCCTGAGGCATTTCTGCCACGAGACGCAACGACACAGACAACTCATCCAACTGGAAATGCGGACGTACAAACGCCACGGCGCGGTAGACACCAGGACGCCCCGGCACCTCAGACACTTCAACCTGTGCCTGGCGCAGCGGGCGCTGGGCGCGCATCTCTTGCGAAGCGTCGTCAGCATCCACCACGTACTGCATCAGCCAGTTGTGCAAGTAGCGCTCGACGTCCAACGTATTGGCAAAACTGCCAACCTTGTCGCGCATCATTGCTTTCATGTAGTGGGCAATACGGCAGACCGCGAACATGTACTGGAGTTGCGACGACAGCACGGCATTCGCGTTCGCCGCATCGGAGTCATACTTGATGGACTTTTGCGTCGACTGGGCTCCGAAGAACGCCGCGTAGTCTGTGTTTTTGCAGTGGACCAAGGGGATGAAGCCAAGGTCGCTGAGCTCCTTTTCCCGACGGTCGGTGATGGCGACCTCAGTCGGGCACTTCAGCGCGATTTCACCTTCATCCGTTTTGAAGGTGTGAGTCGGTAAGTCCTCAACCAGACCACCACCCTCCACGCCTCGTATGGCTGCGCACCAGCCGTAGCTCTCGAAAGCAGCAGTCAAACGCGCGCCGAATGCGTAGGCGGTGTTGACCCACAGGTATTTCGAATGATCGGCGCCATCCACCTCTTCGACGAAGTTGAAGCCTTCTGTCGTAATCCCGTCCTTCGGGTTGTACGGCAGGCGACCCAGGAAGCGGGGCATGGTGAGACCCACATAACGCGCGTCCTCCGACTGCCGGAAGGAACGCCATTTCGCGTACTCGACCGTATCGAACACTTTGGCGAGATCTCGCGGCTTGCCCAGTTCCGAAAAGCTATCGATTCCTAGAAGCTCGGGAGCGGCAGCTGCGATGAATGGCGCGTGGGCTGCAGCAGCGACATGGGACATCTGTTCGACGAAGTACATGTCCTCAGGCTGACGTGACACGTCAAATTCGCCCAGCAACGCTCCGAATGGCGCGCCACCAAATGTGCCGAATTCTTCCTCGTAGACCTTCTTGAACAATGCGCTCTGATCGAAATCGACGGCAGTCTTGAAATCCTTGATCAGTTCCTTCTTGGTCGCATTGAAGACCTGAATCTTCAAGGCGGTGCTGGTCGAGGTTTGTTTACACAGATAGTGCAAGCCTGTCCACGTGGACTCAAGCTTCTGGAACTCCGCGTGGTGCATGATCTCGCTCAGCTGCACCGAAATTAGCTGGTCAAGTTCGGCAACGCGCGCATCCAAAGTCACGCTGAGATTGTCTGAGACGACAACAGTGCCATCCATGACTTCGCGTACCAGCTCGGCGATGATGTCCTTGGCGCGTTCACGCTCAGTATCTGACCGGGCGACGCGGCTTTCGGCGACGATGCTGTCCAGAAGGCTAACGCTCTCGACGACTGGCTTCGATACTGCGGTATGGGCAGATGCTTGCATCAAACGCTCCCTTCGTTCTTGCGTGCTTCTTCGTCAAGCTGGGCAAGTTGTTCTGTATTTGTCAGGACGTCTGCGAGGATGTCCTCAAGCTTCTCATTGCCCGCCAGTTTGTTACGCAGATCGGAGAGTTTTGTACGTGCTTCCAGCAGTTTGCGCAACGGTTCAACCTGCTGCACCACGGACTCAGGACGGAAATCGTCCGTCTTGTCGAAGTTCAGGTTCACAGCGAACTCGCCACCTTGCGGCGACAGGCGGTTGGCAACGCGAAATGAAGCCTTGGGTGCCATGCCCGCCATGACATCGTCGAAGTTATCCATGTCGATGCTGACGAACTTGCGGTCTTTCAGCCTCGCCATGGGCTGGTCCGGGTCTCGCTGTCCAGTGAAATCACCTAGCACACCGACGACAAATGGAATTTCCTTTTGTTCGATGGCGTCGCCGACCTCGACGTCATAGGTGAGTTGCACGCGCTGCGTATTTCAGCCCATCGTGGACGGCATTTCAGTCTGATCGTGGACGGGATTTCAGCGTGATCGTGGACACCGTTTCAAACTGATCGTGGACGCTGTTTCAGCGTGATCGTGGA